>NZ_BAAGXS010000094.1:0-36105 GCF_054779715.1 Actinophytocola sediminis
CCGCTGCCCGGCTCGACCCCGCCGCCCGGCGGCAACGGCGCCGGCCCCAACGGCCTGCCGCACCCGCCGCCAGGCCCGTACGGCCAGCCCTATCCCGCCGCGCCGCAACCGGGTCCGTACGGCCAGCCCAACCCGGGCGCCGGTCCGCCCAACTACGGCGCGCCGCCCGGCTGGACCCCGGCCACCACGCCACCCAGCCAGCCCCAGCAGTGGCGGCCGTCCTGGGACCCGGCGCCGGAGGACCGCGGCCGGGACCAACGTGGCCAGAACGGTCCAACCAATGGACCAACCGATCCGGATGAGCGGGGCCGGGGCCCGGAATGGGATGCTGGGCGCTGAGTCCCGGAGGCACATTTGACGGCTGACAGCTCCGCCGGCGGAGCCCGGCAAGGCCCGTTGTATCACCACGACAGCGGGTCGACGCCGGTGTTCGACCACGCACGGGCCGAGAAGGCCGTGCGGGAGCTGCTGCTGGCGTGTGGCGAGGACCCGGACCGGGAGGGTTTACAGGACACTCCCGCCCGGGTCGCGCGCGCATACCTGGAGATGTTCGCCGGGCTGTACACCGATCCGGACACCGTGCTGGACAAGACGTTCGACGAGTGCCACGACGAACTGGTACTGGTCACCGACATCCCGACGTACTCGACCTGCGTGCCCGGCCGCCAGCCGGTGGACGCGGTCGGCGGCCCGCTGGACGCGGCCGACGTGCGGGTCGGCGACCAGCTGTGGACCCTGGTCGAGGGCCGCGCCGAGACGACCACGGTCACCAGGATCACCGCCCGCCCGGTGCGCCAGCTGGTCGAGGTGGTCACCTCCGGCGGCAGCTTCGTGGTCACCCCCGACCACCCGCTGGCCACCCCGGACGGCTGGGCCGAGGCAGCGGGCGTGACCGGCACGGCGATCGAGTGGACCGAGCCGGGCAGCCTCGCCAGCAGGCCGATGTCCTTCGCCCTGCCACGCCGACGCCCGGTCGAGCCCGCTGCGGGCGGCGACGACTGGTGGCTTCGGCACGGCTTCGCCAAGGAGTCCCACCACACCGAGCTGGCGGAGTCCCGCTGGCTGCCGGTGACCACCGTGCGCCCGTTCGAGTCGCCGGCCGAGTCGCCGTTCACCGTGTACAGCCTCACCTGCGACCCGCACCCGACGTTCCTGGTCGCCGGGCACCTGACGCACAACTGCGAACACCACCTGGTGCCCTTCCACGGCGTCACCCACGTCGGGTACATCCCCAACGTGCGGGGCAAGGTCACCGGCCTGTCCAAGCTCGCCCGCCTGGTCGACCTCTACTCCAAGCGGCCGCAGGTCCAGGAGCGGCTGACCTCCCAGATCGCCGACGCGCTGGTGCGCAAGCTCGACCCGCGCGGGGTGATCGTCGTGGTCGAGGCCGAGCACCTGTGCATGGCGATGCGCGGGGTCCGTAAGCCGGGCGCGCGCACCACCACCTCGGCCGTGCGCGGCATGCTGCGCACCTCGTCCACCTCCAGGTCCGAGGCACTCGACCTGATCCGCGGCCGGACCAGATGACCAAGGTGCACCCCGCGCTCCCGCGTCCTGGCCGGTGCGCCGTGGTCGGCGTGCTGAACGTGACCCCGGACTCGTTCTCCGACGGCGGCCGGTATCTCGACCTGGACGACGCGGTGGCGCACGGCCTGGCGATGTGGACCGCGGGCGCGGACCTGATCGACGTCGGCGGCGAGTCGACCCGGCCGGGCGCGGCCAGGGTGGACGCGGCCACCGAGATCGAGCGGGTGCTGCCGGTGATCAGGAGCCTGTCGGCGGCCGGCGCGGTGGTGAGCGTGGACACCACCCGCGCGCGGGTGGCCGAGGCCGCGGTGGCCGCGGGCGCCAGCGTGGTCAACGACGTCTCCGGCGGCCTGGCCGACCGGGACATGGCGCGCGTGGTGGCCGCCGCGGACGTGCCGTGGATCCTGATGCACTGGCGCGGCCACAGCGACCACATGGACTCCCTCGCCGTCTACGGCGACGTGGTCACCGATGTCCGCGACGAGCTGGGGGCGCGAGTGGACGCGGCGGTGGCGGCCGGGGTCGACCCGTCGGCGCTGGTCCTGGACCCCGGGATCGGGTTCGCGAAGCGCGCCGAGCACAACTGGGCGTTGCTGCGGCGGCTGGACGTGTTGCTGGGGTTGGGCTTTCCGATACTGGTCGGCGCGTCCCGCAAGCGGTTCCTCGGCACGCTGCTCGCCGACAAGGAGGGCGACCCGCGCCCGCCGGACGGGCGCGAGGAGGCGACCGCGGTGATCTCGGCGCTGGTCGCCATGGCCGGGGCGTGGGGCGTGCGCGTGCACGACGTGCCGCGCTCGCTGGACGCGGTCGCGGTGGCCGGGGCGATGACCGGTGCGCTGACCGGGGACTCCTCGTGACCGACCGGATCACGCTGACCGGGCTGCGGGTGCGGGGCCATCACGGGGTCTTCGACCACGAGAAGCGCGCCGGCCAGGACTTCCTGGTGGACGTCACCGCGTGGCTGGACCTGGAGCGCGCGGCCGCGACCGACGACCTGGCCGAGACCCTGCACTACGGCGAGCTGGCCCAGCGCGTGGCCGCGATCGTCGGCGGCCCGGCACGCGACCTGATCGAGACGGTCGGCGGCGAGGTGGCGGACATGGTGCTGACCGACGAGCGGGTGCACGCCGTCGAGGTCACCGTGCACAAGCCGAGCGCGCCGATCCCGCTGACGTTCGCGGACGTGGCGGTGACCATCCGCCGCGAGCGGTGACCGAGCTGTGACCAGGGCGGTGCTGTCGATCGGCGCGAACCTCGGGGACCGGCTGGCGAACCTGCGGGTGGCGGTGACCGGCCTGGCGGAGGTGGTCACCGCGGTGTCGCCGGTGTACGAGACCGCCCCGTGGGGCGTGACCGACCAGCCGGACTTCCTGAACGCGGTGCTGGTGGTGGCCGACCCGGCGGCCGACGCCTGGGCATGGCTGCACCGCGCCCAGGAGCTGGAGCGACAGGCCGGCCGGGTGCGCACCCGGCGGTGGGGCCCGCGGACGCTGGACGTGGACGTGGTCACCGTGGACGGCGTCACCAGCGACCACCCCGACCTGCTGTTGCCCCACCCAGGGACCCCGTCCCGGGCGACGGTGCTGATCCCCTGGCTCGCGGTCGACCCGGCGGCGGAGCTGCCCGGTCACGGACCGGTCGCCGACCTACTGGCCGCATTACCGACGGCCGCCCGAGCCGACGTCCACCGCCGCGACGACCTCACCCTGCCCTAGGCCACCTGCCCTGAATGCCTCATTCAGGACGGTGAACGTCGCCAATGCCTCATTCAGGGCGTCGCGCGGAGGGCGGCGATGATCCACTCCATGGGTGGCACCCTGGTCGGCACCGGCGGCCAGTCGTTGATCGTCGCCATCAGCTGCCAGTAGCGCTCGGACCTGGCGTCCGTGCCGACCGCGAGCCGGTCGGCCGCCTGCGCCGGCGGCATGGCCATCGACGTGCTCACCGCGGCCGCCAACTCCCGGCCGGCCGGCGAGTCCGGCGCCTGCCCGGCCGCCAGCGCGGCCGCTGCCTTGTCCGACCACGACTGCCAGCGCTCGGTCTCCTCCTCGGTGGGCATGGTGATCGTCTCGCCGGCCGCTCGCGCGGTGGCGTGCTCCTCGCTCATCTGCCTTGTCCGGTCGCGGAAGTCCTTGTCCTGAACCAGTTCCGCCAGCTCCAGCCACGCCTGCAACTGCTCGGGCCGCGGATCGTCTGGCAGTTCCGGCTTGGCCGAGCGCATGCCGGCCGCGAAGTCCGGGTTGATGTCCAGCCCACCCATCACCTCGTCCCAGAAGTCGTCGATCAGTCGCCCGCGCTCCTCGTCCGACATCGTCGCCAGGTCCTTCATCAATCTCACCTCGTCCAGTTCGGAATTGTTCTTGGCGACCGCGCGCAGCACCGCCCGGCGCAACCGCAGCACCCGGATCTGCTCGTCGAGCAGCTCCGCGTGCCGCCCCGCCAGCTCGGCGACGCTCGACCTCCCGGCGAGCGCCGCACCGGCGTCGGTCAGGCCCAACCCCAACTCGCGCAACGTGCGCAGCAGTTCCAGCCGGGCCAGCGAGGCCGAGTCGTACAGTCGGTACCCGGCGTGCGTGCGGTCGGCCGGCGGCAGGAGCCCCTCGTTGGAGTAGAACCGGATCGTGCGGGTGCTCAGGCCCGTCCGGCGAGCGAGCTCGCCGATCGTGAACACACCCCTGTCGCCCATGGCCGCCATGCTCAACCTTCCAGTCACTGGAGAGTCAAGTCTCGCCGGTAACGTTGGTGCCATGCACTTCACCCGGGCTCGCGACCTGGTCGTCGCCGGTCTGCTGGCCGCCGGGATCGGCTACCTTCTGGTCAACACCTTCTATGCCCAGCTGCCGCCGATCCCGCGCTACGCGGGCGGGACGCTGCTGGTGCTCGCGGTGGTCGAGGGCGCGCTCGGGGCCTCGTTGCGTGCCCGGATCCGTGACCACGACCCGGCCCGGCCGGTGCAACCGCTCACCGCCGCGCGCGCGGTCGCGCTCGCCAAGGCCTCGTCATTACTGGGTGCGATCATGCTCGGCGCCTGGCTCGCCCTGCTCGGCTACGTGCTGCCGCGCCGTCCCGACATCACCGCCGCCGCCCTGGACACTCCCGGTGCGGTGATCGGCATTGGCTGTTCGGTGGTGTTGATCGGGGCTGCGCTGTACCTCGAGTGGTGCTGCCGCACCCCGGACGACCAGGAGAATCCGCCTCCGGAGTATCGATCGTGGGAATCCGGCTGAGTGATTCTTTCGCATCGGCGGGGTCTCGCCCAGATAACGGACAGGTACGGTGTGAGCCATGAACGCCCGCAGCGACTCGTCCAGCGAGCCTTCGCGGGGTTCGCTCGGCGGCCGGCTGCTACTCAGCGCAGCGGTTCTGTTCGCTCTCGCCGCGACCGCCGCGTTGATCCTGACCGACGAGCAGCGGTGGCTGCGCCTGGGCATCGTGGCCGCGTTGTGGGCCGCGCTCGCCGGTGCGTTCGTCGCCGCGCGGTACCGGCGCCAGGTCGCCGACCAGCAGGATGTGCTCGCCGAGAGGCATGAGCGCTACCAGCTTGAGCTGGAACGGGAGATCGCCGCCCGCCGCGAGTACGAGCTCGAGGTCGCGGCCGAGGCGCACCGGCAGGCCGACGAGGAGGCCCGCGACGACATCGCCGGCCTGCGCCAGGAGTTGCTCGGCCTGCGCCAGACGTTGGAGGGCCTGCTCGGCGGGGAGTTCCTCGTCGAGCGGTACGCGCTGCGCGCCGAGTCGACCAGGATGCGTTCGCTGTCCGACGACCTCGACCTGAAACGGCTGCCGCCGGCGACCGCGATCGTCCAGGACGCGCAGACCGACCTGATCGAGGCGATCGGCAAGGCGAGCAAGTCGGCCAACCGCAAGGTCGAGCCGTTGCCCCGGCGCCCGGACCGGCCGGCAGGCCGCACCCAGGTCCCTCGGCCGGCCAAGTCGCCGGTGGTGGACGCCGGTGGGGAGCCGTGGCAGCAGGTGCATCCGGCGGAGCTGTCCGACCGCTGGTTCGTGCCAGATGGCGTCGGTACGAACCAACCGCCCAAACCCGCGCAGCCGACCCGTCGCGGCGACCGGAAGGCGGACCCGAACCGGCGGAACTCGGTGGCCTCCGGGTATGTGGAGCCGGTCGGCCGCGCGGACGCGAACGGATTCGAGGCGGCGGCCTCCGGGCACCTGTCGGCCGCCGAGCCACCGGCTTTCGGCGCCCCCGCCGGCCGCCCGGTGTCCTCGGACTTCGGGCCGGCGGCGAGCAGGGCCGAGTCCTCGGGCTTCGGCTCACCGGTCCGCCGCAACGGCGCCCCCGGCCCCGGTGCGGCGGAGTCCTCCGGCTACGGCCCCGCGGTAAGCCGCAACGGATCCGCTGGTCACAGCGCGGCGGAGGCTTCTGGCTTCGGCCAGCCGGTCGGCCGCGACAGCGCCGGTTATGGCGCTGCGGAGGCTTCCGGTTTCGGTCGGCCGGTCGGCCGCAACGGTGCGGCGGAGTCCTCGGGCTATGGCTCGCCGGTTGGCCGTAATGGCGCTGGTTATGGCGCTGCGGAGGCTTCCGGCTTCGGTCAGCCGGTTGGCCGCAATGGTGCTGGTTACGGATCGGCTGAGTCGTCGGGTTTCGGTCCCGCGGTTGGTCGCAACGGGGCCGCTGGTTACGGACCGGCCGAGTCGTCGGGTTTCGGTCCCGCCGTTGGCCGTAACGGGGCCGCCGGTTACGGACCGGCCGAGTCGTCCGGTTACGGGCAGGCGGTCGGCCACAACGGGCCAGCCGGCCCCCCTGGCTACCGCCCATCACCCGGTCCCGCCGAGTCCTCCGGCTACGGCCCCGCACTCACCCGCGCCGAGTCGTCGGGCATCAGCCAGGCGGTCAGCCGCCCCCAGCCCGGCCCGACGCCCACCCCCGACGCCGGCGGCCGCCGCCGGCGCGCCGAAGGCCAGCCAACCTGGCAGGAGACCCGCGACGGCCGCCCCGACGACGCCGCCGCCGAACCATCCGGCTCCCACGCCGCCGGCCGCTCGGTCAGCGAACTGCTCGCCTCCCACGGCGGCGACCGCCCGAGCACCCCGCGCCGCCGTCGCCGCAAGGAGTAACCCGCCACAAGTCACGAACGCGTCATTCCCGGCCACGCCACCGGGCCTGCCGCCGATCGCACCGTAGGGTGGCTATCCGTGAGCCAGAGCCCCGTCCAGCACCGGCACACCCGTCGGCGCACGGTGCTGCTCCCCGCCATCGGCCTGGTCGTGCTCGCCGGCTGCGGGCTCGCGCTGCTCGCGATCAGCACCGCCAAGGTCGGCCTGGTCGCCGAGCTCGTCGGCATCGTCGCCGCGCTGGTGCCCGTCGGCTCGATCGTCGCCGCGCTGCTGTGGATCGACCGGTGGGAACCCGAGCCGGCCCGCCTGCTGTGGCTGGCCTTCGGCTGGGGCGCGAGCGTCGCGGCGATCACCGCCCTGCTGATCAACAACACCGCGGAGGCCGTCGGCGACGCGCTGCTGGGCAACGGCCACGGCGACACCATCAGCGCGATCGTCTCCGCCCCGCTGTTCGAGGAGGCCGCCAAGGGCGCCTTCGTCATCGGCATCATGTTCTGGCTGCGCAACGAGCTCGACGGGGTCATCGACGGCGTCGTCTACGCCGGCTTTGTCGCCGCCGGGTTCGCCTTCACCGAGAACATCTACTACTTCGGCCGCGCGTTCGCCGAGTACGGCTTCGGCGACGCGACCACCCCCGGCGTGATCACCGCGTTCATCCTGCGCGGCGTGCTGGCCCCCTTCTGCCACCCGCTGTTCACCGCGATGATCGGCATCGGCGTCGGCATCTCCGTGCGCACGCCCAACCGCGCGGTGCGCGTGCTCGCCCCGATCGGCGGCTACCTCGCCGCCGTCCTGCTGCACGCCATGTGGAACGCGGCCGCGACGCTGGGCACCCCGCAGACCTTCCTCAACGTCTACTTCCTCGTCATGGTCCCCATCTTCATCAGCGGCGTGCTGTTCGTCGGCTGGCACCGCCGCCGCGAACAACGCATCGTGGCCGACGCCCTGCCCGGCATGGTCGAACGCGGCTGGGTCGACCTCGGCGACCTGCGCCGGCTGAGCAACCTGGCCGCCCGCCGCGCCTGGCGTGTCCGGGTCGCCCGCCGCGACGGTCGTACCGCCGCCCGCAACCTCGCCGGCTACCAGGCCGCGGTCACCGAGCTGGCCTTCCTCTGGCACGCCGACCGCCTCGGCCTCGCCGACGCCGGCGCGCCGGAGCGGGAGAACCAGCTGGTCACCGCGCTGCTGGCGGCCAGGGTGAACCTCTCGAAACGGCGCGCGGCCGGCCGGTGAGCCTGATCACCCGCCTCGCGGGCCGCCCTTTCCGGGTGGTTACGCTCATTTCGACAGCCGAACAGGAAGCGAGCGCCCGATGAACCGACCGGCTCGACTGGCCGTCGGCGTGGTGTCCGCCGGGCGGGTCGGCGCGGTCCTCGGCGCCGCACTGGCCCGCGCCGGCCACCAGATCGTCGCCGCCTCCGGCGTGTCCCGCGAGTCGGTCGACCGCGCGGAGGAACTGCTCCCCGGCGTGCCGCTGCTGCCGCCGGACGAGGTCGTGCGGCGCGCGGACCTCGTGCTCCTCGCCCTGCCGGACGACGCGCTCGCCGGCATGGTGCGTGGCCTGGCCGCCGCCGACGCGCTGCGCGCCGGCCAGATCGTCGTGCACACCTGCGGCGCGCACGGCGTCGACGTGCTCGGCCCCGCCGTCGACCACGGCGCCCTGCCCATCGCACTGCACCCGGTGATGACCTTCACCGGCCGCGCCGAGGACCTCGAACGGATCGCCACCTGCTGCTTCGGCATCACCGCCCAAGACGGCGACGAGACAGCGTGGAGCGTCGGCGAGGCGCTGGTGGTGGAGATGGGCGGCGAGCCGGTCCGCGTGCCGGAGGCTGCCCGCCCGCTGTACCACACCGCCCTCGCGCACGGGGCGAACCACCTGGTCACCCTGGTCGCCGAGGCCGCGGAGCTGCTGCGGGCAGCCGGGGTCGGCAGCCCGGACCGGATGCTCGGCCCGCTGCTGTCCGCGGCGCTGGACAACGCCCTGCGCCACGGCGACCGCGCGCTCACCGGCCCGGTCGCCCGCGGCGACGCCGGCACCGTGCGCGCCCACCTGCGGGTGCTCGCCGAGCACGCCCCCGACATGCTGCCCGGCTATCGCGCGCTCGCCGCCCGCACCGCCAGCCGCGCCGAACAGGCGGGCCTGCTGCGTGCCGACCTCGCCCCCGATGTCACCGCCGCCATCGAACGCGGCGCCGACGAGGAGCACGGATGACCCCCCCGAAGTTCACCCCCGGCCAACTGCACGTCCACAGCGGCGTCGACGAGGTCGTGCGGATCACCCGCGCGCTGCGGGGCGTCGGCCGCAAGATCGCGTTGGTGCCCACCATGGGCGCGCTGCACGATGGCCACCGCCAGCTGCTGCGCACCGCGCGCAGGCTGCCCAACACCGTGCTGGCCACCTCGATCTTCGTCAACCCGCTGCAGTTCGGCGCGGGTGAGGACTTCGACCGCTACCCGCGCCCGCTGGAGGCCGACCTCGAGGTGTGCCGGGAGGAGCGGGTGGAGCTGGTGTTCACCCCGGAGCGCGCCGCGCTGTACCCGCCGGGCGCGCAGGTCACCATCGCGCCGGGGCCGCTGGGCAGCGAGCTGGACGGCGCCTCCCGGCCGGGGCACTTCGCCGGCGTGCTCACCGTGGTCACCAAGCTGCTCAACATCGTCCGCCCGGACTACGCGCTGTTCGGCGAGAAGGACTTCCAGCAGCTGGTGCTGATCAAGCAGCTGGTGCGCGACCTCAACCTGGACGTGCGGGTGATCGGCGTGCCGATCGTGCGCGAGCGGGACGGCCTCGCGCTCTCCTCGCGCAACGCCTACCTCGACCCCGACCAGCGGGCCGCCGCGGTCACCCTGTCCGCCGCGCTCGCCGCGGGCGCCGGGGTCAGCGCGGCCGGCGCCGACGCGGTGCTCACCTCGGCGCGCGCGGTGCTCGACAAGGAGCCGATGGTCGACCTTGACTACCTGACGCTGCGCGGCACCGGGCTCGGCCCGGCGCCCGAACGCGGCGAGGCGCGCCTGCTGGTGGCCGCTCGCGTCGGGTCGACCCGGCTGATCGACAATGTCTCGGTGCTCCTCGGCGATCACGGTGGCGATCACGATGGCGAACACCCAGTAGGCGAACACCAGTAGGGGGAGGACCGCGATGTTCCGCACGATGCTCAAGTCGAAGATCCACCGGGCCACGGTCACCCAGGCCGACCTGCACTACGTCGGCTCGGTGACCGTCGACCCGGTGCTGATGGAGGCCGCCGACCTGCTGGCGGGGGAGCAGGTCGCGATCGTCGACGTCACCAACGGCGCCCGGCTGGAGACCTACGTCATCGAGGGCGAGCGGGGCAGCGGGGTGCTCGGCATCAACGGCGCCGCCGCCCACCTGGTGCACCCGGGCGACCTGGTCATCCTGATCGCCTACGGCACGATGGACGACGCCGAGGCCGCCGTGCACCGCCCACGGGTGGTGTTCGTCGACGAGGCCAACAAGATCGTCGACACCGGCACCGACCCGACCGCCGCCGGCAACGGGCTGACCAGCGGCCGGGTCAGCCAGCCCGCGCCGGTGCTGGCCGAGACCGCCGAGGCCGCGTTGCTGGACGCGTTGCTCCAACCGGAGAGCTGACCGCGGTGCTGCTCGCCATCGACGTCGGCAACACGAACATCGCGCTCGGCCTGTACCAGGGCAGCGAACTGGTGCGCGACTGGCGGATGCGCACCGACGCCAGGATGACCGCCGACGAGCTGGCGCTCACCATGCGCGGGCTGCTCGGCGAGCACGCCGACGAGGTCACCGGGGTGTCCGCGCTGTCCACCGTGCCCGCGGTGCTGCGCGAGCTGCGGGTGATGCTCGGCCGCTACTACCGCGCGGTGCCCAGGGTGATCGTCGAGCCCGGCGTGCGGACCGGCGTGCCGCTGCTGGTGGACAACCCCAAGGAGGTCGGCGCCGACCGGGTGATCAACACCCTGGCCGCGCACTACCTGCACGAGACCGCGTGCGTGGTGGTCGACTTCGGCACCTCGACCAACATCGACGTGATCTCCGCGAAGGGCGAGTTCCTCGGCGGCGTGTTCGCCCCGGGCATCGAGATCTCGGTCGACGCGCTCGCCGCCCGCGCGGCCGCGCTGCGCAAGGTGGAACTGGTCCGGCCGAGGTCGGTGATCGGCAAGAACACCGTCGAGTGCCTGCAGTCGGGGATCCTGTACGGGTTCACCGGGCAGGTCGACGGGCTGGTCACCCGGATCATCGACGAGCTGGCGCGGACCACCCGCCCGGCCGAGGTCACGGTGATCGCCACCGGTGGGCTCGCGCCGCTGGTGGTGGACGAGTCGGCGACGATCGTCGACCACCGCCCGGACCTGACCCTGCTCGGGCTGCGGCTGGTCTTCGAGCGCAACACCCGTTAGCGGCGTCGTACTCGGATCATCTCGGTCACCATCGGCAGGTCGAACTCCCCGGCCGAGGTCTCCGCGCGGGTCCGCAGATAGGCCCGCGCCCGCGCCAGCACGGTTTCCCGCTCGTCGTCGTCGACCATCAGCAGGCGCGACTGGGTGCCGAGGTAGCCGGCCATCGAGTCCGCCGTCCGGCGCAGCGTGTGCGGCATTATGGTGCGCTCGGCGGTGTCGAAATCCTCGTGCACCGGCAGTTCCAGCTCGCCCTGCCAGCCAGGGTGCGCGGTCGTGCGGGACGCCGTGACGAGCTCGGTGACCCAGTCGACGTTCGGGTCCTCGCCGTTCCACAGCACCGCGAGCACGCCACCGGGCCGCAGCACGCGGGCGATCTCGGGCAGCGCACGCTCCCGGTCGAACCAGTGGAACGCCTGACCGACCAGCACCGCGTCCACCGACCCGGCCGGCAGCGGGATCTCCTCCGCGGTGCCCGCCAGCGCCGGCACCTGCGGGAAGTGCTCGGCGAGCACGCCGCGCATGCCGTCGTCGGGCTCGACGGCGGTCACCGTGAGGCCAAGGTCGAGCAGGCCGCCGGTGAGCTTGCCGGTGCCCGCCGCCAGGTCGAGCACCTCGCGGACCTCGCGGGTGCTCGCCGCGAGCGCCCAGCGAATCGCGGCGGCCGGATAGTCCGGGCGGTGTTCGTGGTAGTCGGTCGGGCGCAGACCGAACGAGCGGGCGCGACTGCTGCTTTCCTCCATGTGGTGGAAAGTACCCTGTCGGGAGAAGCTGACCGCCCGGTGCGGACCTGGCGCTAATCCAATTTGGCTAACCGCGCCGCCGGCGGCGACGTGGTCGGCGTCACTGGGCGGGTCAGTTCGGTGCCTAATACAGGTAAGTTGTGTTTTGCCACTGTAGTCGAGGGCGCCGGTACCGAACTACGAGCGATGCTCGGCCCGAACAACGTGGGCCCGCCGACTTGCTTTTGGCCGGGCACAAGGCAGTCAACCTGGAAACGCGCATTCCGCACCGGGATGCGCGCATTGGCGCACGCCAACGCCCTGCGAGCGGATCTGTCGCCACGGCGCCGCCACGCTGTTCCGGAACCGCCGTATCGCATTCCCTGGTTCGCGATGCCTTCAGGGTGCCTTCGGGGTGCCTTCGGGGTGTCGGAGTAGACCGAGGGTGGCGGTGTTCGGCTCCCGGCGGACACCGTTGCCGACGGCATCCGGAGAACCGGTGTACCGCCACACGGGACGCGGAAGTCACGCCGCCGGATGGCGTCGAACGTGCGCGCGTGATCTCCCGGCCGAGACCGCGACCGGGTACCGGTCGACATCGTTCGACGCCCGGGTTTGAGCTGGCCACGGGCTAATCCTGGCTGGTCGACAGGCGAAACCGCAGGTGACCGGCGCCCGCCCCGGAATGCTGTCCGGCTGACGGGTCGGAATGGCGCAGGTTGCCGCTGAATGAGACTGTTCGAGCACGAACGTCACTAAACTTGAGCCGCGATTTGCGTTAACCTCCTTAGTGGGAGTATTTATGTCGTGCGACGGACGAAGTTCCGCCTCGAGTTTCTAGCCTAGGAGGGCGCAGTGGCGCAGAAGGTCATGGTTACCCTGGTCGACGACCTTGATGGTTCCGAGGCGGAGGAGACCGTTGAGTTCGGTTTGGATGGCGCGTTCTACGAGATCGATCTCAGCGAGGACAATGCGGAGCGCTTGCGGGACGCGCTGGCCGAATACGTGGAGCACGCCCGGCGCGCCGGTGGCCGTAAGCGCGCGGCCGCTCGGGCGGCTACCGGACGCCCGCCGCGCACCGCCTCGGCGGATCGGGAACAGAACCAGGCAATTCGTGAGTGGGCCCGCAAGCAGGGCATGAACGTCTCGGATCGGGGTCGAATCCCGAAGGAGGTCACGGACGCCTACAACGCCCAGGCCTGAGCTTTTGCGTTGTCATAAGCGCCGGTTCTCCTTACCGCGGTTTCGCGGTGGGTGGAGAACCGGCGCTGACATTTTGTGAAGACGTCTCACCTCGGCCGATCCAGAGCGCGACGAGCACGGCGCCCAGCCCGCCGATCGCGATGCACATGCCGACCGGTACGGCCTCGGTGAGCAGGCCGAACACCGCCGGCCCGACGCCCTGCAAGGTCATCAGCCCGGTCGACATCAGGCCGAAGGCCTGGCCGCCCTGGTCGGCCGGGACCGCCTGCACGAACCGCTGCTGCAGGCCAAGGCCGTAGGCGAAGCCGAACCCGGTGAGCGTCAACAGCATCCCCGCCGCCACGGCGCCGACGTCCAGCGCGAACGGCAGCAGCGGCACCCCGAGCACGCAGACCAGTACGCCAACCAGCCGTTCTCTGGTCGCCGGCGCCAGCAGCCGGGCGACCACGAGGTTGCCGGCGAACATGCCCGCCGCCACACAGGCCAGCAGCAGGCCGGGCGCGGCGTCGGGAAACCCGCGCAGCAGCGCGTAGGGCACGAGCAGGCTCTCCGCGCCGGTGGCGAACGCGGGCGGCAGCCACATCGTGAGCAGGATCCGGCGCACGACCGGGTCGCCGAGCAGCGCCCGGTTGCCCCGCCAGCTCCGGCTCAGCAGCGCCCGCCGGCCGCCGCGGCCGGGCGCGGGCAGGTTGGGCAGCAGCAGTGCCGCGCCGAGCGCGCTGACCAGGTGGATGGCCGCGGTGATGAGCAGCGCCTGTTCCGCGCCGGCGGCGGCCACCACCAGTCCGCCGGCGGCCAGCCCGAACAGTTGCGCGGCCGAGCCGGCCAGCTGGAACAGGCTGCGGCCGAGGACGAACACGTCGCCGGTGAGCGACTCGGCGGTGAGCCGCCCGGCGGTGCCGTTGAACACCGGCGCGAGAGCGCCGATGCCGGCGACCAGTACCAGGCTCGCCCACACCGGCAGCCCGGCCAGCGCGAGCGCGGCGGCCCCGGCGGCCTCGAGCAGGTACCCGGTGACCAGCAGCGGCCGTGGCCGGACCAGGTCGGGCAGCGCGCCGACCAGCACCCCGCCGACGACCTGCGGCAGGAACGAGATGCCGAAGGTCAGCGCGCCGAGCAACGCCGAGCCGGTCGAGGTGAACACCAGGATCGACAGCGCCATCGTGCGCAGCGTGTCCGCGCCGACGGCCAGCGATCGGGTCCAGAACACCGTGCGGAACACCGGCTGGGCCAGTGCCTGCCGATAGGTCGCCCGTGGCGTGGTCTCGGTCATGACCCGATCGTCTTGACCGGCGCGCGGAGCCACTAATGATTCGCCCCACGGCGTAAGGTCGGCGCCGTGCTTCGGCTCACCGTGCACCGGGACGACCTGCTGAACAGCCGGTTCGCGGTGTCCCCGCTGTTCGAGCTGGACAACCTGCTGCGCAGGCTGAGCGGGGCGGGCGCCGACCGGCTGCCGCCGGAATGGCTGGCCAGGGTGCGCCCGGTGTTCCGCGAGCTGCGGGAGACCACGGCACTGGACGCGGTGCTCGCCCTGCAGCGGGGCCGCTACGGCGCGGCGTTCGTCGCGCCACCGCCGGCCAGCCTGGCCCAGACCATCGAGGACGACCTGGCCGCCGTCCGGTCGACGCCGCTGGCGCTGGCGCGCCAGGAGATCGCCACCAGCCTGGCCGGCGGCCCGGTGCCCACCGGCCGGGTGCGCGCCGTGCTCGACGACGAGTCGGTGGTCGAGGTGATCGCCGACACCATGGAGACCGCCTGGCACGAGCTGGTCGTCGGCGACTGGCCGGCGATGCGCGCGGTCTGCGAGCGGGACGTCATCCACCGCGCCGGCCTGCTCAGCCGGGGCGGCTGGGCGGCCGCCCTCGGCGGCCTGCACCGCCGGGTCCGCTGGCACGACGGCCAGATCCTCATCCGCCACCCGGTCGACCTGCACGTCGACCTGCGCGGCCAGGGCCTGCTGCTCGTGCCGTCCGTCTTCGTCTGGCCCAAGCTGGCGATCTACACCGACCCCCCGTGGCCCCACGCCCTCATCTACCCCGCGCGAGGCACCGCCGCCCTACTGTCCCCCGCGCCCCAACCCCAACCCCAAGCCCTGGCCGACCTCGTCGGCAACTCCCGAGCCCGCCTACTGACCGCCCTCGCCGACCCGGCCAGCACCACCCAACTGGCTACCACCCTGCACCTGGCCACCGGCGCGGTAGGCGACCACCTCGCCATCCTGCGCCGCGCCGGCCTCGTCACCCGCACCCGCACCGGCCGCTCGGTCCTCTACCGCCGCACCCCCCTTGGCGACGCCCTCACCCCGTAAACCTGGTGGTTACCTGGGAAGGACTCGGGGGCAGGTCGCGCACGGGCCCTTGCCGTGCTCGAGCAGGTAGTGGAAGCAGCAGCTCTCCCGCCGCCTGGTCCAGGACACCGGCTCCCCGGCCGCACCGGCGACCGGGCGCATGGTCGACCCGGACGTCAGCGGCGACAACCGCTCCGGCAACAGCAGCGCCGCGTCGACCACACCAGCGGCCTCGTCACCGCCGTACCGGCCGGCGAGCAGCATCGAGTCGTCCAGCGCGTCGGTGGCCGCGGCCCACAGCGTGTGCCGGCCGAAGCGCACCGTCGGCGCGAACGCGGCGACGAACCGGGCCGCGTGCGCGGTGAACCGCCCCCGCAACACCGCCGCGAGCGCCCCCTCGTCGGGCACCACGGTCGCGTCCGGCGTGCCGGCCGCCGGGTCGTCCGGCAGGCAGACGAAGCGCGGATCTAGCAGCGCGGTGGACTCCGGATGGGGCCTCGGTCGAGTCGTGCGAAACGCGAGGTGCTCCGGGCGCAGCGAGGGCACCCGCCGCTCGTGGTGGAACAACAGCGCCGCCACGTACCCGGGGACCGACAGGTACCACGCCATGACGTAACCGGCCGTGGTCCGCTCCGGGGCGTCGCCGTACTGGTCGACCAGCCACGTCGCGAGTGACTCTCGCCACCGGTCAAAGGACGTGCTGTCAGAGAGTAATGATGCGCAATTCACCCAATCGTGGGAATCACTCGGAGTGCCGATCCGCAACGTGACTCTGGCCTGCCGGGCTGCCACGCGAGCGACCGACTCGGCGAGGGCGTCTCGCCGAGTACCTGTCACGAGCCGTAGGCTCGCATTGCTCCGCACGGGCGGTCTCCATCGTCCAACTGGTGAGTGAGGTTTGGCTAACCTTACCCGACGGAGTTGATCATTGCGAGCCCGCGCGAGCGCCTCTCGAGGCCCTGTTCGCGCTCAGCGGACAGCGCTCACTTGCGGAATCCATTCCGATTGCCGCACGTTGTGCCATGTGACGGTGTTTCCGTCGCGAGAAGAAGACCATGCCCGGCAGCAAGTGGTACTGAGCGCGACCGGCTGGGCGACTACAGTGGTCCACACGGTGCTGAACCCACCGCGAGCAGGTAAACGCGGTGGGCAAGGACCGCCGGCGCAGCAGTCAGGAGTGCAGATGTTTGAGAGGTTCACCGACCGCGCGAGGCGGGTGGTTGTGCTGGCCCAAGAAGAGGCCAGGATGCTCAACCACAACTACATCGGCACCGAGCACATCCTCCTGGGCTTGATCCACGAGGGTGAGGGTGTCGCCGCCAAGGCGTTGGAGTCACTGGGGATCGCGCTGGAAGGCGTGCGGCAGCAGGTCGAGGAGATCATCGGCCAGGGTCAGCACGCGCCGAGCGGACACATCCCCTTCACCCCCCGGGCCAAGAAGGTCCTCGAGCTGTCGCTACGGGAGGCGCTGCAGCTCGGCCACAACTACATCGGCACCGAGCACATCCTGCTCGGCCTCATCCGCGAGGGCGAGGGCGTGGCCGCCCAGGTCCTGGTGAAGCTCGGCGCCGACCTCAACCGCGTCCGCCAGCAGGTCCTCCAGCTGCTGTCCGGCTACCAGGGCAAGGAGCCGGCGGAGACCGGCGGCCGGGGCGAAGGCACCCCGTCCTCGTCGCTGGTGCTCGACCAGTTCGGCCGCAACCTCACCTCCTCTGCCCGCGAGGGCAAGCTCGACCCGGTGATAGGGCGGGCCAAGGAGATCGAGCGGGTCATGCAGGTGCTGTCGCGGCGCACCAAGAACAACCCGGTGCTCATCGGCGAGCCGGGCGTCGGCAAGACGGCCGTCGTCGAGGGTCTCGCGCAGATGGTCGTCAAGGGCGAGGTGCCCGAGACGCTAAAGGACAAGCAGCTCTACACGCTTGACCTCGGCTCGCTGGTCGCCGGCTCGCGCTACCGGGGCGACTTCGAGGAGCGCCTGAAGAAGGTGCTCAAGGAGATCCGCACCCGCGGCGACATCATCCTGTTCATCGACGAGATCCACACGCTCGTCGGTGCGGGTGCCGCCGAGGGCGCGATCGACGCGGCGTCGATCCTCAAGCCGATGCTCGCCCGAGGTGAGCTGCAGACCATCGGTGCCACCACGCTCGACGAGTACCGCAAGTACGTCGAGAAGGACCCCGCGCTGGAGCGCCGCTTCCAGCCGATCCAGGTGGGCGAGCCGACCCTCGAGCACACCATCGAGATCCTCAAGGGCCTGCGCGACCGGTACGAGGCGCACCACCGCGTCACGATCACCGACCCGGCGCTGGTGGCCGCGGCCACCCTGGCCGACCGGTACATCAACGACCGGTACCTGCCGGACAAGGCGATCGACCTGATCGACGAGGCCGGCGCCAGGATGCGCATCCGCCGCATGACCGCGCCGCCGGACCTGCGCGAGTTCGACGAGAAGATCGCCGACGTGCGCCGGGAGAAGGAGAGCGCGATCGACGCGCAGGACTTCGAACGGGCCGCCAAGCTCCGCGACACCGAGAAGCAGTTGCTCGGGCAGAAGGCGGAGCGGGAGAAGCAGTGGAAGGACGGCGACCTCGACGTCGTCGCCGAGGTCGACGACGAGCAGATCGCCGAGGTCCTGGCCAACTGGACCGGTATCCCGGTGTTCAAGCTCACCGAGGAGGAGACCACGCGTCTGCTCCGCATGGAGGACGAGCTGCACAAGCGGATCATCGGCCAGGAGGACGCGGTCAAGGCCGTCTCCCAGGCCATCCGCCGTACTCGTGCCGGCCTGAAGGACCCGAAGCGCCCGTCCGGCTCGTTCATCTTCGCCGGCCCGTCCGGTGTCGGTAAGACCGAGCTGTCCAAGGCGCTGGCCCAGTTCCTGTTCGGCGAGGACGACGCGCTCATCCAGATCGACATGGGTGAGTTCCACGACCGCTACACCGCGTCGCGGCTGTTCGGTGCCCCTCCCGGCTATGTCGGCTACGAGGAGGGCGGCCAGCTGACCGAGAAGGTGCGGCGCAAGCCGTTCTCGGTGGTGCTGTTCGACGAGATCGAGAAGGCGCACCAGGAGGTCTACAACACCCTCCTGCAGGTGCTCGAGGACGGTCGCCTGACCGACGGCCAGGGCCGTACGGTCGACTTCAAGAACACGGTGATCATCTTCACCTCGAACCTGGGCACCCAGGACATCTCGAAGGCGGTCAGCCTCGGCTTCACCTCCGGCGGTGGCGACCAGAGCTACGACCGGATGAAGCAGAAGGTCGACGACGAGCTCAAGAAGCACTTCCGGCCGGAGTTCCTCAACCGCATCGACGACATCATCGTGTTCCACCAGCTCACCGAAGAGCAGATCGTGAAGATGGTGGACCTGATGATCGCGCGGGTCGAGGAGCAGCTGCGCAACAAGGACATGGCTCTCGAGCTCACGCCGGCGGCCAAGAAGCTGCTCGCCACCCGCGGCTTCGACAAGGTGCTCGGTGCCCGTCCGCTGCGGCGCACCATCCAGCGCGAGATCGAGGACCAGCTGTCGGAGAAGATCCTGTTCGGCGAGATCACGCCGGGCCAGATCATCATCTGCGACGTCGACGGCTGGGACGGCGAGGAGGGCACGTCGACCGACAAGGCGACGTTCACCTTCCGCGGCGAGCCCAAGCCGGGTGTCGTGCCCGACGTCCCCCCGGTTGACATGGCCGCGAGCAGTGGCCACGACGTCATCGAGGGCGACGAGTCGGCCTAGCCAGTCCGGCGAAAAGCCGCGTCCCCGCCTCGGGGACGCGGCTTTTCCCATGCTTGGCCGCCAGTTCGGGCATTCTGGTGCCATGCCCTTGGAGGACGACCCGTTCGACTGGCGGACCACGAAGGACGGTCAGGTGTTGATATCCCGCGGCGGCCGGACGGTGACGACCGTCCGGGGACGGGCCGCCGCCGCGCTGCTCGCCCGCCTCGACCGGGCCGACGACGACAGCGCCCAGCAGTTGCTCGCCCGCGCCACCGGCAACTACAAGCGCGGCAACGAGCGTGGCTAGGGCCGCGGCGGCCGAGGCCGACCCGGCGCCGGACGCACCGGCGGACGGCGGCCGTCGCCGTCGGCCGGGCGGGCGCAAGGTCGGCTTCGTCGTGTGGCTGTTCGCCGTGGTGTTCCTCGCCTTCGCCGGGCTGCGCCTGTGGGGTTTCGAGTCGACCGAGTGGCTGATCGCCGCGATGGCGATCACCCCGTACCTGGCGGGCTTCGGTCTGCTGCTCGGCCTGGTCAGCCTGCTGCTGCGCCGCCGAAGCGCCGCGGGCGTGGTGTTGCTGCTCACCGTCGCGCTGGCCGCGCTGCTGGCCCCCAGGGTGCTGTCCGACGCCCAGCCCGACGTTCGCGGCGACCGGCTGCGGGTCATGGCGATCAACCTGTTCCTCGGCCGGGCCGACCCGGGGACGGTGGTGAACCTCGCCCGTACCCAGCAGGTCGACGTGCTCGTCCTGCCGGAGCTGACCGCGGCCGCCGAGACCGCGCTCGACCGCGACGGGCTGCACGAGCTGTTGCCCTACCGGGTCTACGACACCGGCCTCGGCGGCGAGGGCACCGGCATCGCGTCCCGGATCCCGCTGCGCCGGATCGTGCTGATGGACGAGACGTCGCTGTCCCAGCCGTCGGTGGTGGTGGACATGGACGGCCAGGAGGACGTCGAGCTGACCGCGGTGCACGTCTTCCCCGGGGTCCGACCCGATGGCGCGGACACCTGGCACCGGGAGATGGACCTGCTGCCGCCGCCGACCCCGCGCGAGCGGATCCGCGTGCTGGCCGGCGACTTCAACGCGAGCCTTGACCACCGGGCCTTCCGCGACCTGGTCGACCTCGGCTACGCCGACGCGGCCGAGGAGACCGGCCAGGCCATGACCCCCACCTGGTCGACCTGGCCGACCGGCCCGCCGGTGACCATCGACCACATCCTGGCCGACCGCCGCTGCGCGATCGGCGGCTACTCGGTGTTCGACGTGCCAGGCACCGACCACAGCGCGGTGCTCGCGGAGATCATCCTGCCGTGAACCCTCAGCGCCCGAGCGATCCCGGATAGAGGAACTCGTCGGCCGGCTGGGACGTCCCGTGGAACCACGCGGCGAAGAAGTCGCCGAGGTCCTCGCCGGCGATCTCCTGGGTGAACCGCTCGAACTCCGGCCAGGACGCGTTGTCGTCGCGCTGGCTGGCCGGCCACTCCCTGAGCACCCGGTCGAAGGCCTCGTCGCCGATCTGGTGGCGCAACGCGTGCAGCGCCAGCGGACCCTTCTGGTAGACCGCGCCGAACTCGTTGCCCGCACCCATGTCGTAGAGCGGGTCCTGCCAGAACTCGTCGGTGGTGCGGGCGACCTCGAGGCGGTAGCGCCGGTCGAGGTCGACGTCGTCCTTGGCCTCCTCCCACAGCCACGAGGCGTAGCTCGCGAAGCACTCGTTGAGGCAGATGTCGGCCCACGAGGAGACCGTGACCGAGTTGCCGTACCACTGGTGGGCGTTCTCGTGCACCACCACCGACAGGTCCGCCCAGTCGGCGTAGACCGGCCGGCCCTGGGTCTCCAGCGAGAACGGGATGCTCTCGTTGATGTAGATCCCGCCCGCCGCGCTCTGCGGGTAGGGCCCGAACTTCTCGGTGAGGAACTCGATGATCTCCGGCAGCCGGGACTCCACCCGCTGCTTGTCCTCCTGCCCCGGCGCGTACGCGCTGACCAGCGGGATCCCGCCGGGCAGCGTGGAGCGCTCGAAGGTCCACCTGTCGATGCCGACAGTGGTCAGGTAGGTGGCGATCCGGTTGGGCTCGTGCCAGTGGTAGGTCGTCCAGCCGTCCCGGCCGTTGGTCGGCGGCTTCTCCAGGCCGTTGGACACCACGCTCCAGCCGGTGGGCACGCGCGCGTCCAGGCGGAAGGTCGCCTTGTCGCGCGGGGTGTCGTTGGCGGGGTACCAGGAGGTCGCCGAATGCGGCTCGCCGGCCACGAACGCGCCGCCGGAGCTGGCGATCTGCCAGCCGTTCTCGCCGAGATCGCCCTCCCCGATGATCTTCGGGGTGCCCGCGTAGCGGACCCTGGTCTCGAAGGTGGCGTTGTCGGCGATCCGCGCGGCCGGCGTGATCACCAGCTCGTGGTCGCCCTCCCGCGCGAACTCCGCCGAGGCGCCGTCGACCTCGACCCCGGTGACCTCCAGGCCGAACAGGTCGAGGTTGAACGTGGACAGCTCGCCGGTGGCGGTCGCGGTGACCACGGTGTCGCCGTCCAGCTCGCGGCTGGCCGGGTCGTAGCTGATGGACACGTGGTAGTCGGTGACGTCGTAGCCGCCGTTGCCGTCCTGCGGGTAGTACGGGTCGCCGACGCCGTCCGCGCCCGGGGCGGCCTCGGCCACGGTGGTGGGGGCCGGGCGGTCGACCGAGCTGTTCGGCGCGGATTCCTCGGTGCACGCGGCGAGCGAGGCGAGGCCGACCGCGGCCAGCGCGAGGCAGGCGGCGCGGGCTGCCGGGCCGTGGTGCATCGTGAACTGCTCCTGTCGTTGGTGAACCTGGGCCATGATGGCTGACGTGCCGTGATGCGCGAGTTGGATCGAAAGGTATCTGGTGTGGCGGAGGTGACATTCGATCGACCGGGAGTGGTCGACTTCGGCGGCACCGGGCAGGCGATCGTGCTGCTCCACGGGCTGATGGGCCGGGCGAGTACCTGGCGGCCGGTCGCGGACTGGTTGACCAGGTACGGCCGGGTGGTCGGGCTGGACGCGCGCGGGCACGGCGCGAGCCCGCACCGGGGCGGTGGCTGGCGCACGGAGGACTTCGCCGCCGACGCCGCCGAGGTGATCGAGCGGCTCGGCCCGGCGGTGGTGATCGGCCACTCGATGGGTGGGCTGCACGCGTGGATGCTCGCGGCGGCGCGGCCGGAGCTGGTGCGCGCGGTCGTGGTGGAGGACATGGCGCCCGACCAGCGGGGCCGGACGGTGGACCCGTGGCGGTCGTACTTCGAGTCGTGGCCGGTGCCGTTCGGTTCGCTGGCGCACGTGCGGGAGTTCTTCGGCTCGCTCGGGGACTACTTCGTCGAGTGCGTCGAGCGGCGGGCCGACGGGTACCACCTGGTGGCCGATCTCGAGGATCTGTACGGGATCGCGGGGGAGTGGGGGGAGCGGGACTTCTGGCCGTTCGTGGAGCGCGTGCGGTGTCCGCTGCTCGCGATCGAGCCGGAGCACTCGGCGATGCCGGCCGGCCAGCTGGCGCGGATGCCGGTGCGGGCGCCGGGCGGTGGGCATCACCTGGTGGTGGCGGGTGCGGGACATGTCGTGCATCGGGACGTACCGCTGACGTATCGAGGCGCGGTGGAGGCGTTCCTGAGCGAGGTCCTCAACCGCTGAGCCGCCGCAGGGTCTGTGTCTCACCGGTATGCGTGTCGACGACCGCGACCGCACTGACCCGTGCCCGGATCGGGGCGACCGGGTGGAGCGCGGCGAACCCGGCGATCACCTGCGCGGGCTCGATCCCCTCGGCGAGCGCGCAGTGCGGCACCCACGAGCCAGGCAGGTAGTACGCCGAAGGCGACCGGACTCGCTTGGCGAGCACGTCATGCACCGCGGAATGCACCGCGAGCAGTTCGGTGTCCACGACGGCGGCGAGCATGAGCCCGGCATCCGGGGCGGCGGAGGCGGCCAGTGTGGACAGCCACAGGTTCGGGATGGCGAGCAGCCGAAGGTCTCCGGCAAGGTCGTCCCGAACCCGCGCCGGTATCCCACCCGCGACCGCGAACGAGACCTGCGGCCGGTGCTGGCGATGCGTCCTGGTCGCCACACTGGGCACCCCGGCCCGCTCAAGCCGCTCCCACAGCTCCCGAACCGCCCGATCACCCGCATCGTCGAACCAGAACTGCACCGCCTGCCCCATACCCCGCAGCGTCCCACACCCCACCCACCCACAAACCTCGCGAGTCCAACGCTCGTGACACGCGAGTCCAACGCTCCGACACGTCGACGCGCGAAACCCGATTGTCGGGACGGTTGGACTCGCGGGGTTCGCGAGTTTGACGCTCCGGACACGCGAGTTCAACTTTCCGGACATCGGTTGGGCGTATCCGGTTGGGATCCGGCTCGCGAGTTCACGCTTCGGGCTCGCGAGTCCGTGTCCGGACTCGCGAGCCCGTCAATCGTGTCTGCGGGTCGCGCGTTCGTGTCGCGTCAGGTCAGTAGGCGTCGCCAGGTCGCGGTGTCGATCATTCGGTTGGCGACGACCCGTTCGCGGCGTGCGGACAGCAGTACCCGCGCCGCCTGGCCGACCTCGGTCGCCGCGTCCGCCGCGACCGTGCGCACCAGCAGCGGCCAGGTCGGCGTGCCGATGAACCCGCTCTCGTCCGCGGTTCGGCTGGCGTAGCAGGGTTCGTAGGCCGCCCCGCCGGAAACCTGCCGGACCGCGTCGAACGTGGCTGTGCCGAACACGCCGTCCGTCTTGACATCCGCGCCCTGTGCCCGCAGAAGATGTTGCGCGGCAAGGACTTTCGCTCCACGGTCGCCAGGTTTGAGCAGTGGCCAGGTTTCCACCTGTCGCACCGGCACGCCGAGCACCGCGCCGACCGCCTCCCGCAACTCCGGCAAACGTCCATAAAGGACGGTCCCGGGGCATTCGGTGGCGTTGAAGTCCCGGTGACCACGGATCAGATCCGGCGTGACCCCGTACTGCTGGGCGATGTAGGCGACCAACTGGACGAGCGAGTCCCACAACTCGGGCGTGACGTCCACATCGGAGTACAGGCCCTCGTTCTCGATCCCGATCGTCTCGCTGTTGTGGTCGCCGACGTGCGCGCCCATGACGTGCTGGGTGCCACCATCGAGGATCTCCAGGCTGCGGTGCCGGCCCTCGGTGATGTGCCCGCCCCTGCTGTTGGTCAACTGCTGTCCGGAGTCGACCCACCCGCGATCGTCCATATGGAAGGCCTGGATGCTGCGCGAGATCGCGAACGCGTGCTCGAGCGAATGGTCACTCGAGTTCCCGCCCGCGGTGTGGTGCACGACGATGTAGGTCGGAGTTCGGTCGAGCACCTCAATGGTGCCGTTCGGGGGCCGGGCGCCCCATTCGTCGCAGCCATACATCTGCGGCCGGTCGACCGCTTTCGCACCGGCCGCACCCGCGGCGACCGGAATTGTGGCGCCCAACGCGCCGACTGCTGTGACTGTGAAACCGCCGCGAATCAGGGCACGACGAGATACGGCCATCTTCGATCTCCCTCGACAATGGGGCATGATGCCCCAGATCGGTGACTGGCGCACTTGACGGTAGTCACCGCACGAGAGGACGACAAGAGTTCCCCAATTACCAGAGCATTCCGTTGCCGTTTGGCTCAGTGCTCTCCTGGCAGCGCGAACAGCCCGGTGTCGGTCTGCTCGACCAGCCCGTCGACCAGCAGCGAGTCGAGGCAGCGGTCGCGCTGGCCGGCGTCGGACCAGACCAGGTCCAGCCGGACCTTCTCGACCGGTGTCGAGGTGTCGCGCAGGACGTCGAGCAGCAGACCCCGGACCTGTCGGTCGGTACCGGCGAACTTCTGCACCGGCTTGGCCGGGCCGGCATAGGCCGGCTTGCCGGCACGTTGCCAGGCGCAGTCGGCGAACACCGGGCAGTCCGCGCAGCGCGGCGCCCGTGCCGTGCACACCACCGCACCGAGCTCCATCATCGCGGCCGACATCCGGGCGGCGAACTCGTCCTCGGCCGGCAGCAGCGCCTCGGCGTCGGCGAGATCCCGGGTGGTGGAGGCCGGTCCGGCGTCGCCGGCGCCGTGCACGGCCCGCGCGATCACCCGGCGCACGTTGGTGTCGACCACGGGACAACGTTTGCGGTAGGCGAAGGCGGCAACCGCGCGCGCGGTGTAGGCGCCGATCCCGGGCAGGGCGAGCAACGTGTCCACATCGGCGGGAACGACGTCGCCATGCTGCTGCGCGATGACCGTGGCGGCCTCTCGCAGGCGAAGCGCGCGGCGCGGGTAGCCGAGCTTGCCCCACGCGCGCAGCACGTCGGCCGGCGTGGCGGCGGCGAGCGCGGAGGGCACCGGCCAGCGGGCCAGCCACTCGTGCCAGGACGGCTCGACCCTGGCGACCGGGGTCTGCTGCAACATGATCTCGCTGACCAGCACACCCCAGGCCGAGGTACCCGGATCCCGCCACGGCAGGTCCCGGGCCCGCTCGGCGAACCAGTCGGTCAGCACACGGGCGTCGAGGCTCATCGCCGTGATGCTAGCTACCGCTGAAGACCTCGGTCAGCTCGGCGGTGTGCACGTCGTAGACGAAACCGCGGACCTGCTCGGTGTGCAGCAGGAACGGGCTGCGCCGGACCCGCTCGAGCGACTGGCGGACGCTGTCCTTGACCTCGCGGAACGCCTCGATGGCCCATGGCGGGCGCAGCTTGGTGTCCCGTTCGAGCTCGTCCTTGAACTCGTCCTCGGTGATCATCGACAGGCCGCACGAGGTGTGCTGCATGACGATGACCTCGCGGGTCTGCAGCTTGCGCTGGCTGATGGCCAGCGAGCGGACGATGTCGTCGGTGACCACGCCGCCCGCGTTGCGCAGGATGTGCGCCTCACCGTGGCGCAGGCCGAACACGTCGAAGACCTTGATCCGGGCGTCCATACAGGTCACGACGGCGAGATGGAGGCTGGGGACGGGGGTGGGCACTTCGGGGGCGCCGAAGTCGAAGCCCTTTTCGTGTCGTTCGAGCAGCTCGTCGATCGCTGTCATGGTCAACTCCCAGCCCACCGGGCTCTCACGTCTCAACATGTCCGCGACAGTGCGGCGGTGCTCTAGATTCCCACTCAATCATCCATTGGAACAACGCGACGCGGGTGCGGCAAGGTGGCGATGGTTACTCGCCGCAGTCGGCTTACCTGCGATGATCCCCCGATCGTGGGCTGAGTAGATACCGGGGATCGGGTCGGGTCGGGATTAGGTTCGAGCCATGCCCCCACCGAACGGTCCACTGCCTCCCGGCGTCTACGCGCGGCGCAGGGCGGTCGCGGCGGGGGCGTCGTTTCTCGCGGTGGTCGTGTTGGCATGGGTGATCGGCGGGTTCGTCGGTGCCGAGGACGAGCGGCCGGTGCAGGACGCGTCCGGTGAGGGCGCGGCGGCGCCGAGTTCCCCTTCCCCGTCGAGTCCGGCGGCGGGTGCGTCGTCGACATCTACCTCGACCAGCTCCGCGCCGACCTCCCGGCCGACGGTGTCCGCTGGTCCGCCGCGGCCCTGCGCGGACTCGGTGATCAAAGTGGTGGCTCAGGTCGGCGCGTCACGCTATCGGGTGGGTGAGCGCCCAGCGATGCGGTTGCTCATTGTGAACACCGGGACCGAGCCGTGTGTTCGGGATGTCAGCCGCAAGCTGCGTGAGCTGCAGATCGTGAGTGCGGATGGGCGCGAGCGGCTGTGGTCGAGCAACGACTGTTACGCACCGGCCGGCGCGGAGCGGCGGGTGTTGGCGCCCGGCAAGCCGATGGAGTTCGCGCTGAAATGGGCGGGGCGGACGTCGGCTCCTGGCTGTCCGCTGGCGAGACGGACCGTGCCGGCTGGTCAGTACCGGGTGATCGGCAAGTTGGGCCCCCTGGCCAGCCCACCGGCCCCGCTGACCCTGACCAGATGACGCGCTACGGGCCGAACCAGCGTTCCTCGGTCGTCCTCGGCGGCGCCGACGTCGTCCCGATCACCAGCTCCGTGTCCAGCGTGATGTGCCGGGGTTTGCTGTGCTCGGCCGCCCCGAGCAGCAGCTTGCCGGCCGCACGCCCCTTCTCCAGCACCGGCTGGCGGATCGTCGTCAGCCCGACCCGCTCCGCCTCCACGATCCCGTCGAACCCGGTCACCGTCAGGTCGTGCGGCACCCGCAACCCGCGCCGCTTCGCCTCCGTCAGCGCACCGAGCGCCAAAATATCCGACGTACAGATCAACGCCGTGACCTCGGGATTCCCGTCCAACAACTGGCCGGCCGCGGACTCACCGCTTGCCAGGCTGTGGTCGAACCGCTCCACCACCGGCACCCGCGCCCAGTCGACCCCGGCCGTCTCGAAACTGGCCGCCAGCGCGGACAACCGCTCCCGCTGCACGTGGAAATGCGCCGTCCGCTGCCGCTGCACCGCCGCGAACCCGTCGTTGCGATCCCGGGCAAGACGCATGCACAGCACACCGACGTTCCGATGCCCGAGACCGATCAACCGCCCGGCCAACTGCGCGATCGCCGCGTGGTCGTCGATCCCGACCAGGTCCACGCCCTCCACCCGCGGCTGGTCACAGACCACGGTGGGCACCGGGCGGGACAGCACGGCGGCCAGATGCGGGTCGTCGTCGGGCACCGAGTACACGACGAAGCCGTCGACCCCCGCGCTGTGCACGGCGGTGACGTCCTCCCGTTCAGGGTTCACCGGCACGAGGTGTAGCCCCTGGCCAGCACCTTCGCAGGCGAGGGCCAGCCCTTCGAGGAAGCCGAGCGCCGCCGGGTCACGGAACGCGTAGGACAGGTTCTCGGTGAGCAGCAGCCCGACCGCGCCCGCCTTCCTGGTGCGCAGCGAGCGCGCGACCGGGTCCGGGCCGGGGTACCCCAGCCGGCGCGCGGTCTCCAGTACCCGCCTGCGCAGCTCGGGAGACAGCTGGTCAGGCCGGTTGTAGGCGTTGGACACGGTGGTTCGCGACACGCCGAGCTCGGCGGCCAGCGACGCCAATGTCGCTGGCCGTCGCATGTGCATTGGCCGGGCCATGAGCTGACCGTAACGGTTCAGAAGCATGAGTAGAAGTCCAACGGCTCACAGCACTTTCACCAGATGGGTGAGCTGTAGTTCGCCCGGTCGAGCTACCAGGCCAGTTCAAGCCGTCGTATAGTCGGCTGAGTGTAGTCGGAAACGGTTTCCATTATCTATAGCGAGGCACGCATGGGTTCCCTAAGAGCAGCTCCCGTCATGGGTGGGCTCGCGCTCACCGCCGGACTGGTCATCACTCTGACCGGTTGCGGCGCGGGCTCGGGCGACGACGCCGCCGGCAGCGACGGAAAGATCGACGGAAAGATCGCCGTGGTCGCGTCCACCAACGTCTGGGGCAGCGTCGCCGCGCTGGTCGGCGGCGACGCGGTGAGCGTCGAGTCGCTGGTCAACGACGCCGCCGGCGACCCACACGCGCACCCGGACCGCCCGTCGGACGCGGCGGCGCTGGCGGATGCCGATGTAGTGCTCTACAACGGAGGCGGCTACGACGAGTTCTTCTCCAAGTTAGTGGACACCACCGGCGTGGACGTGCCGCAGGTCAACGCGTTCGAGCTGTCCGGCCACGGCGAGGAGGAGGGCCACGAAGAGGCCGGCGCCGAAGAGGAACACGGCCACGAACACGGCGCGGTCAACGAACACGTCTGGTACGACCTGCCGACCGTGCACAAGGTCGCCGACGCGCTGGCCGAGGAGTTCACCGCCATCGCGCCCGACCAGCGCGCCACCTTCACCGCCAACGCCGAGGCCATCGCCACCGACCTGGACACTCTGCTCGCCAAGGCCGCCGACATCGGCAAGGCCAACCCCGGCGCGCAGGTCATCGCCACCGAACCCGTCGCCACCTACCTGCTCGAGGCCGCCGGTCTGACCGACGCCACGCCGCCCGAGTTCTCCGAGGCCATCGAGGAGGAGACCGACCCGCCGCTGTCGGTCGTCGCGCAGACCACCGACCTGATCGCCAGCGGCGACGTGTCCGTGCTGATCAACAACGCGCAGACCGAGACCGCTGTGACCAACTCCATCAAGGACGCCGCGACCCAGGCCGGCATCCCGGTCGTGAACGTGACCGAGACGCTGCCCGAAGGCGTCACCGACTACGTTGAATGGATGACCACCGAGGTGGACGCCCTGGCCGGCGCCCTCAACGAGTCGTGACCGCCGAGCCGACCATGACCCTCGACCAGGCCACGACCACCCCGGCCACCACCGGGGTGGTCGCCCTGCGCGAGGCCACCCTGGGCTACGGCCAGCGCACCCTCTGGTCGGGCCTGGACCTGGACGTCGCACCGGGCGAGTTCGTGGTCGTGCTCGGACCGAACGGCTCCGGCAAGACCAGCCTGCTGCGCGTACTGCTCGGCCTCCAGCCGCTGACCTCGGGCTCCGTCCGCGTCGTCGACGCCCCACCCGGCCGGGGCAACCGCAACATCGGCTACATCCCCCAGCAGCGGGCGATGGAGGAGAGCCTGGTCATGCGCGGCCGCGACCTGGTCGGCCTCGGCCTGGACGGACACCGCTGGGGCATCGGCCTGCGCGGCAGACGAACCCGCCGCACCAAGGTCGACCACGCGTTGGCCGCGGTCGGCGCCCAGGACTTCGCCGACGCGCCGGTCGGCCGCCTCTCCGGCGGCGAGCAGCAGCGGTTGCGCGTGGCCCAGGCGCTGGTCAGCGACCCGGAGGTGCTGCTGTGCGACGAGCCGCTGCTGTCGCTTGACCTGGCCAACCAGCAGGTGGTCAGCACGCTGATCGACCAGCGGCGGCGCGCGGCCGGCACCGCGGTGCTGTTCGTCACCCACGAGATCAACCCGGTGCTGCCGCTGGTGGACCGGGTGCTGTACCTGGTGGACGGCCGGTTCCGGGTCGGCCGCCCGGACGAGGTGATGACCTCGGCGACGCTCTCGGAGCTCTACCGCACCAAGATCGAGGTGGTGCGCGTCGGCGGGCAGATCCACGTCATCGGCGCCCAGGCCGGGCTGTGCGAGGAGTCGGCACATCACCATCTGCACGACGAGGAACCCAGCTGATGGACAAGCTGTTCGACTTCGAGCTGACGGTCGACCTGCTCGAGTTCCCGTTCGTGCGCACCGCGCTGCTGGCCGCGGCGATCCTCGGCCTGCTCGCCGGGGTGCTCGGCCCGCTGATCGTCAGCCGCAACATGGCCTTCGCCGTGCACGGCACCAGCGAGTTGTCCTTCACCGGCGGCGCGGCCGCGCTGCTGCTCGGGGTGAACGTCGGGCACGGGGCGCTGGCCGGCGCGGTGGTCGCCGCGCTGGTGTTGGGGCTGTTGTCCCGGCGCTCGTCCGAGCACGACTCGGTGATCGGCGCGGTGCTGGCCTTCGGGCTCGGTGTCGGGGTGTTGTTGCTGTGGTTCTACCCCGGTCGCGCGTCGAACAAGTTCGGTTTGTTGGTCGGGCAGATCGTCAGCGTGGACTTCGCCTCGCTCGCGCTGCTCGGCGGTTGCGCGATCGCGGTGCTCGGCGTGCTGTTGGTGATCTACCGCCCGTTGCTGTTCGCCAGCGTCGACCCGGAGGTGGCGCGGGCTCGTGGGGTGCCGACCGGGCCGTTGTCGCTGGTGTTCGCGGTGCTGGTCGGGGTGGCGACCGCGCTGGGCGTGCAGACCGTCGGCGCGCTGCTGGTGCTGGCGTTGATGATCACGCCGGCCGCCGCGGCCTGCCGGATCACCGCCAACCCGCTGCGGGCGACGGTGTTGGCGGTGGTGTTCGCGGAGGTGTCCGCCGTGGGCGGGATCCTGTTTTCGCTGGCGCCGGGAGCGCCGGTGAGCGCGTTCGTCACCGCGATCTCGTTCGTGATCTACCTGGTGTGCTGGGTGGTGAGCCTGGTGCGCGGCCGGGCGCGCGGCGTGGTCAGCCAAGCAGCAGCAGTACCTGCAACTCCCCGATGACCGCACCGATCACCGCGCCGACCGCGATCAGCTTCCACTCGTCCTGCCGGAAGGCGGGCCGCAGCAGACCCTCGTACTCGATCCGGGTGAGCCGGCGCATCCTGGTCGCGATGGTGTCCCGAATGTCCAGGGTCTCGGTCACGTAAGCCTCGGCATGCCCCAACGCCTCCGGTAGATATCGGATCACCCGATCCGCTGCCGCGTGCTTCATCTGGGTGAATTTCTCCGGCCCCACAGTGATCGAGATAAGCGCCCTCGCCGCACTGGCCTGCTCGTCGATCGTCTCCCGCACCACGCCGTGGATCCTGGTGAGCAGCTGATCGGACTGCGGCCCCCGCAACAGCGCGTCCACGAGATTGGGCACGGTCACCACGTCCCGGGCGACGATCTGCGCGTACCGCTTGGCAACGTCGTCGCGCCGCCGCTGAAAAACCCCCTGAAAGGTGAACGGCCCAACCCGCAAGCGCTGCCGGGGCAGGAACACCAACTTGATCGCCAGCCAGTCGGTGAACCACCCGATCACCGCGCCGAAGACCGGCAGCACCAGCGGAGACTTGGTGACCGCCCAAACCAGGGTCTGCACGACGCCGAGCACAAGCCCGAAGTAGATCCCACAACGGGCGAGAAAGCCCATCTCCGGCCGCGAGATGTCCCGGATGAGCCGGATCAACAGCCGCTTGTCCCGCGTGAGCGCGCCGACGGCGATCTGCTTGACGTCGAGCACGCCCTCGATGTGGTCCTGAATCTCGCCCATGATCCGCCGGACGAGTAGCGGGGTGCTCGTCTGTACTTGCTTGACCAGCAGCTCCTGCGCGAGCGGCGGCATCAACTCCCACAGCCCAGGCTGGTACTGCTCCATGATCTCGCGAGTGACGTCGTCGACCGCGAGGAGCAGGTGGCTCTCGATCTCCTTGGTCAACTGGTCCGGCTCGAGCCGCCGGAAGATCTCGCCGGTGTCGATGAGACGTTCGGTGAGCAGGTCGGCGGAGGTGCGGATCATGCGCTCGGAGTTGCGCGGCACCACACCCTGCCACCCCAACCACGGCTCCTTCAGCCCAACGAACCGCAACGGCCGAAACATCATCTCAATGGCCGCCCGCTTGGTGAGATACCCGATCACCGCCGCGATCACCGGCATGGAGACATAGATCGCCCAGTGCGCGACGAACTCATCAACGATGCCCATCGGACTGGATGATCCCCCTACGGCTCGCGCGTTCTCCTCGGGTCGCGGTCAGCCCACATCCTTGGTGACGAACGGCCTGAGCACCGAGGCCAGGGTCCACTGCTGGAGCCCCTGCGCGACGGAGAAACGAGCATGGCCGTGGCCGAGGGAAACCGGGTAATCCCAACATGACGACGACCAAGCCCAACGCTCCCCGCCGGAACATGAAGTCGAGGCAATCGAACATCAGGCGAGCCCACAAGACCACTTCGGACCCTGCTGAGCAGCGCTCACATCCCCGTCAGCGACGAGGCGGTGGTAGGGGATGCCATCGCCGTAACGAGCGGTGACTTTGCAGATGACCCGGATCCGGCCCTCGCGCATCGGGTCGATGCCGTTGATCACGTTTCGCATGGTGCCGGCGGGGAAGGTGTCCTCTCCGAGCGCGCTGCACTCCTCGGCCAGTCGGGGAATCGTCCAGTTGTGGTGGGCGAGCCAGTCGCGAATCACATCTCGGTTCAGTTTGGGCATGTGTTCACCGCCCGTGGTGGGGAGTGATGAGGGTGCAGTTCTGTAGTTCGCGGACCATGGCGACGGCCAGGACCCATCGGGCAGTGGGGTTGTCGTAGGACACGGTGGCGTCACCGATGTAGGTCGGTTCGGGACCACCGGTGTGGAGTGGGCCGTGTATCCCGGCGATGTCGTAACGGTTGGCGCGCACCAGCACCGCGCCGCTGCGTAGTGCCGGGCACACCCGAGTCGAGAGCTGGACGCAGGGCAGGCAGACCGGTGGTTCGGTGACTCCCATCCCGTTGGGCCAGTCGGGCCAGTCATCACGGTGGTCTTTGAGCAGCCACAGCACACCGTCACCGGTCTGATCGGCGGGGCCGGCGCAGACCTGGCACAACAGCCGACGCATGGCCCGCCGCTGACGTAGCGGATGCACCTTGCCGAAGAGCGGCCGGCCGATATTCGGGCGGAACGACATGCGGAACCAGAGCACTCCACGGTTGTCTCGATCGGTCACCGTTTCGTCGGCGTAGGCGATGCCACGACCAGGGACCTCCACCAACCGGTACGGCAGATCCGACTCCTCACTCCAGGTCGTGACGTAGGGAGCGACCACACGCTTGCCCGTGGCGGGAATCGTCACGCTAGACATCGCGGCGCCCCGTACGAAGGCTGTCCTCGGTCGGCCGCATTCTTGCCCGCCGTGCACGTCATGTTGAATTCCATGACTCAGTCCTGCTCTTTCTTCTTGTCGACTTGTTCCAGCTCCGCCCGACCGGCCGCGAGCGCGTCACCGAGTTGTGTGAGCACCGACCGGTCCACGATGAGGGCGACGGGGAACGCCTTGCCCAAGCGGATCTCGACCCGGTCCGCGTAGGCCAGCGTCCGCGAGCGGATCGGCAGGTCAGCGGTGATGTGTACCTGCACGACGTCGCGCACCGCGGTTCCTCCCGCGCTCACGCTGCGGACTTCTCAGCGGTGGGCTTGCTGCGTCCGGCGTCAGCCGGTGCGCGCAGGCCCGAGGCGCGGAAGTTGTGCGCGATCCGGCCCTTGTTGTTCGCGTATGGGGTGATGGTGAGCTTCTCGAACTCGACCGGGGCGATCGGGAACCCGGCGAGCTTCGCGGGCGGCACCGGCTGGTGATCGGCGCTGATCTTGATTTTGAACTCAGCGCCGAACCGGGCAGCCTCCTCGTTCGCGTCAAGAGCGCGGACCGTCCACACGAGCTGACCGGTCTCCTTGTCCCGCTCCTGCTGCTTGGGCGCGGACGGGGCGGCCGCGAACGCCATCGACGGTTCGACGCCGAGCACGAACGCCCCGAACGGGAAGCGGGTCGGGATGAGTGGCATGTCTGCCTCCTGTGTAGAGCTGGCGTGTTCAGGGCACTACCCAATGTCGTCATTTCAGGAGGACGGGCACACCGCACAGCAGGACTTCTAAGGACGTCCCTGATACTTTGAAGACGTCCCTAGTCGTCAACTCACCTCGGAAATCGACCAGAATGAGGAACGAACGCCTCCGCGACGCGCTCCTACGCAACGGCCTGGATCTCGACCAGGTCGCCAAGGTGACCACGGTCGACCCCAAGACCGTCGAGCGCTGGATCACCAAAGGTCGCTTGCCCTACCCTCGCCACCGCCGAGCCATCGCCGCCATGGTCCGCGAGAGCGAGAACTACCTGTGGCCGGATGCCATCGCGCCGGAACGCAAGACCGAAGATTGCCGAGTCCGAGGTGGTCAAGGTCTACCCACACCGCCACTCAGTACCCGCCGACCTGTGGGAACGCCTCCTCGGTGGAGCCATGGAGCACATCGAGATGCTGAACTACTCGGGCATGTTCCTTACCGACAACCCGACCCTGATCAAGAAGCTGCGGGCGAAGGCCGAACAGGGCGTGAAGGTCCGGATCTTGACCGGCGACCCGGCCAGCCGAGCAGTAGCCCGCCGCAGCGACGAGGAAGGTATCGGCAAGGGCACCCTCGCGGCCAAGGTCCGCAATGGGCTGGCGTTCTTCAAACCGCTGGATAGCGTGCCTAACGTGGCGATTCGCTGCCACGGCACCACGCTGTACAACTCGATTTACCGCTACGACGACGACATGCTCGTCAACACTCACGTCTACGGGTTCATGGCAGCTCACGCCCCAATGCTGCACCTGCGCAGGCTCGCGGGTGGCGATCTGTTCGAGACGTACTCGGAGAGCTTCGACGCCGTGTGGAACGCAGCCAAGCCTCCGAAGTGGTAGGCAGGTAACCGTGGCCCGTATCGACCATTACCGCAGCTCAGACGCGCCAGCGGCGAACAGCATCGTGGTAGCCGTGACCGCGTTCATCCAGGACGAGACCGGCCGGCTGCTGCTCATCCGCCGCACCGACAACGACCTGTACGCCATCCCCGGCGGCGCACTCGAACTCGGCGAGACACTGACACAGACCGTGCAGCGCGAGGTCATGGAAGAGACCGGCATCAAGGTCGAGGTCACCAGCCTGATCGGCGTCTACAGCGACCCAGCGCACGTCATCGAGTTCACCGACGGGGAAGTCCGCCAGGAGTTCTCCATCTGCTTCCGAGCCGATCCCACCGGAGGTGAGCTGCGCACAAGCAACGAGTCCAAAGAGGTCCTGTGGGTGGCGCCGGGTGACCTGGGCGGCTTGAACATCCACCCGTCCATCCGACTACGCATCCAGCACGGCCTAGAGGACCGCAGCGAGCCCTGCTACTCGTAGGAGATCCCCGCAGCACGCAACCGCACCTCCGTCCGCTCAACAGCCCCACGCAGCTCAGGCTCAGCCTGCCGGATGAAGAACGTCACCACATCCTGCGGGCCATAACGGCTCTGGATCTCCTTAATTCGCTCACCAAATGTGATCGGCTCCCCGTCGGGCGAGGTTGTCATGTCAGCCCACCAGAGTGCATCTCTGAGCGGCGTCTCCTCATCGCTCCACTCGGCCAACTCGGCGGACAACCCTCGAAGCTCAGCCTCCCTGTAAGCATAGGAGTGATGAGCCACCAATGCGACGAGCCGGGCGTTGATAGTGGCTTTGCTGAGCGCCCGAGCGCCGTCGAGTGGGTGGAAACCTGTCGTGGCTATGTGAGGGGAGTAACCGACATCGTGCAACACGGCAGCCGATATGAGGAGCTCGCCGTCTGCCTCCGCGAACATCGGCGTGGCTACTCGTGCACGGTTCGCCACGCCCTGTACATGTGACCATCGGCGTGGCCGATGCTGCGCTAGTAGCATCTCTGCTCTGCTGCAAGCCCATGGAACAAGGTCACACATGTACCGATCGTATGCTCTCCACTCATACCGCAACCGAGGCAGTCTCCGGGGAGATGACTGCGGTCTCGAATGGGGCGCCACGTTGCAGCACGCTCGCCATCCAGCGAAACGTGCCGGAGACGGGAGACGATCTTCTTCTCATGACGCATCATAGGCAAAGCGGCGAGGATTCCCCCGACGTAAACACGGGGTTGTGGTGCATAATGCATCCGGACGAATTGACGGCATCTTTCTATATTCCGCTGCCCGAGCCGATAGGCCTGCTTGAGGGATCAATGTTTCGGGACGTTGAGAACCTTGAGCAGGTTAGTACAGAATTGACGGAAAGTGTT
>NZ_BAAGXS010000095.1:0-14059 GCF_054779715.1 Actinophytocola sediminis
GACCGCCCAGCGCAGCCGGTGGTCGGCCGGCAGGCCGCGGACCAGCGCGGTCATCGCCACCACCGCCCGGCGGGCGGCGAGCACCGGGCCGCGCGCGGCCAGCGCCGCCGCCACCGCCCCGACCTCGCCGTGCTCGACCAGCAGCACCCGGTTCCGCCCGCCCCGCACCACGGTCCGGAACTCCGGCGTCGGCGGGGTGTGGCAGAGCACGGCGTCCACGCCGCCGCGTGGGCCGTCCTCGGCCAGGAGCTCCTCGGCCAGGGTCCGGTCGGCGGGCGCGTCCACGACGAACACCGAGACGCCCGCGGTCTCCGGGACCCGGGCGGCGGACCCGACGACGGCGAGCCGGGGCGGGATGGTCAGCCGTTCCGCGACGGCGTCCCAGTCCGCGCGCGCCGGCAGGGCGCCCGCGACGTCCTGGCCCGCCCGCAGCACGTCGCGCACCCGCCGGTAGAGCGCGCTGCGCTCGAAGCCGGCCACGTCGGCCAGCGGTGGCGCCACCGGTTCGATCCGCTCGGCCAGGCGCACGGTGACCACCGCCGCGCCGTCGGCCACCCGGCAGGCCAGCTCGCCGCCGAGGACCGCGAGCCGCTCGATGTCCTGGCCGAGGGCGGCGCGCAGCTCCGCCTCCCCCGGTCCACCCGGCGCGTCGATCCTGGCAAGCAACGCGTCGTCGCGGCCGAACGTGACCGTCACCGGCCGCGGGGAATCCTTGCCAGCCAGCAGGTTCAGCGCGGCCGCGACCGCGTGGTAGAAACCGGACTCCAGCTGCCAGCCGACCCGGCGGCCGAGGTCGCCGGCGAAGGTGACCGGGCGCGGCAGGGTCGCGGCCAGCTCGGCCAGCGCCGCGCGTGGCCCTCGGTCGGGCAGCATCGCCGGGAACACCCCGCGCACCACGACCCGGAAGTCGTCGATCACCTTGTCCAGCACCTCCTGTGCCGTGGCCAGTCCGCCCTCCTCGACCGCGCGCAGGGACCCGCGCACGGCGTCGAGGTCCCGCGAGGTCGTCGCGGTGATCGCCAGTACCAGCCGGTGTCGCTCCAGGTCGCGGACCTTGGCCAGGCGGGTGCGGGCGGTGCTCAGCTCGGCGCGCAGCCTGCGCGCCCGCCGGTCGGCCGCGTCGCGCTCGGTGCGCAGCCGCGCCAGCCGGGCGGCGACGCCGACCCAGGCTGCGGTGTCCCTCAGCAGCGCGCGCGCCCCGTCGTCCCAGGTTGCCGGCTCGAGGACGAACACCGAACCGGCCGAACCGGCCGGCTCCACGCCGACCGCGCCGGCGACCTCGGCCAGGCCGGCTGGCCACGACTCGACCACCGCGTGGCCGCGCTCGGTGGGCACCGCGAACGCGACCTGACCGCCGACGTGCTCGGCGAGGTTGCGCACGAGCGCGGCGGTCAGCCGCGCCGGCGGTTCGGCCGCGGCCACCTCGTGGGCCGCGCGGCCACCGGCGAGTGCCCGGCGGCTCACCCCGAGGATCCGTCGATCCGCCGCGCGTGCAGGTAGGCCAGCACGGCGAGCACGCGGCGGTGGTGCACGGTGGCGTCGCCGGGCAGGCCGAGCTTGCCGAAGATCGCGGCGATGTTCTTCTCCACCGCCTTGGCCGAGATGTACAGCTCGCCGGCGATGGCGTTGTTCGCCCGGCCCTCGGCCATCAGCCGCAGCACGTCCAGCTCGCGCTCGGTCAGCCCGGCGAGCGCGTCGTCCCCCCGGCCGCCGCCGTGCACCAGCCGCCGGGCCAGCACCGGCTCGATGACGATCTCCCCGGCGGCGATGCGGTCCAGCGTGTCGCCGAGCACCCGCACGCCGGCCACGCGTTCCTTGAGCCGGTAGCCGATCCGCTCCGCGCCAACCTCCAGCACCCGCATGAGGTAGTGCGTCTCGGCGTAGTGCGACAACAGCAGCAGGCCGACCTCGGGGCACAGCGCGCGCACGCGGTCGGCGGTGTCCAGGCCACCCTCCGGGCCGGGGGGCATCCGGATGTCCAGGATCGCGACGTCCACCGGGTCGGCGGCGACCGCGGCGATCAGCGCGTCGCCGTCGGCGAAACAGCCGGCGACCTCGTGCCCGGCCGCCTCCAGCAGCAGGACCATGCCCTCCCGGAACAGGGCGCCGTCCTCGGCGATGGCTACCCGCACCGCAGCACCGCCCGGTGCGCGCGCCTGGCGGAGCCGCCTGGCTGCTGATCGGTGATGCTCACCCGAACGATCCGCCGTCCCCGCACCCGCACGCGCACCACGCTACCTGGCCGCAACGTGTGGAAGTGGTCGGCGACCAGCAGGCCCGCCCGCGACCGTGCCTCCGCGCCGAGCTCGCCGCCCGGCAGGTCGAGCAGCAGCCGCAGCCCCCGGCGTTCGGCAACGGCCAGCAGACCGGGCCCGAGGCCCGCGCTGGCCAGCACCGGCGGGTAGATCCACGAGCCGACGCGGCGGAGGTCGTCGAGGATGCCGGTGACCCGGTGCTGGGCGTCCGTGAGCCGCGCCGCCATGCCGGCGTCGCCGGTCGTCGCCGAGATCACGCCCAACTCCAGGGCCAGCGCGGAGATGTCGGCGACCGCGCCGTCGTGCAGGGTCCGCTCCAGGCCGTAGCGCAGCCGCACGGCGGTGCGGTTCGGCGGCCGGAGCAGCCCTCTGGTCGGGGCGGTCCGGCGGAGCCAACGAGCCATGCGGTGCACCACTCAAGCGTTGTGGCAACGCCGCCGCGCGACAAGGGTGCCGCCCCTCGCCGGCGGGTAGGGATATCCCTACGCACGAACGCGGGATAACTCCCGGACGAGGAGGGATAGTCCCAGCGACTTCCGCGCCGGAGAACGCGACGCTGATGCCAACGAAACACAGCGAAGCACAGCGAACCGGGGCGAGGGTACAGATGGCCAGCATCGAGCTCGAAGACGTCATACGCACCCACGGCGACGCGCTGTTCAGCCATGCCAGGCGCCTGACCAACGGCGACCGGCACGCGGCCGAGGACGTCGTGCAGGAGACCTGGGTACGGGCCTGGCGCAACCTCGACCGGCTCACCGAGAACCTCGGCTCGGTCCGCGGCTGGCTGATGCGGGTCGCGCACAACATCGCGGTCGACCAGCACCGCGTGCGCCGGGCCCGGCCAACCGAGGTCGAGCTGCCCGACCACGACCTGGAGTACGCCGCGGTGTCGGCGCCGGCCAGCGACGAGGTGGAGACCAGGGTCGTGGTCAGCGCGATCCTCGACCTGCTGTCCCCGGTGCACCGGGACACTCTGGTCGAGGTCTACTACGCGGACCGCACCGCCGCCTCGGCCGGCAGGGCGCTCGGCGTGCCCGCCGGCACGGTGAAGAGCAGGCTGCACAACGCGCTGCGGACGTTGCGTGACTTCGGACCCGACACCCTGCTCGTGGCCTGACCGGTCCGTCCCGACAGCTACCCGAAAGCCCGCGAAGGGCTTTCGGGTAGACCTCGTGCCCGAATCCGCCCTGACCGACCGCCACCCGGCCGGCCGCGGGCTACGTTGGGTTTCCACGACGACTTCGGCGCAGCGAAGGGGTTGTCCGCCCATGACCGGGAACGCACGACGGCACGGGCCGGCGCACCGGCCCGTGCCGCCCACCGCCTACTTCGCCGCGGTGTCCACGAGTTTCGCCTCCCCGGCGGGGTCGCCGGCGGCGCCGTGGTCGTCGATGAGCGTTCGCTCGTCGAAGGGGTCCTCGCCGGCCAGGACCTGGTTGGCCTTCTCCTTGTCGAACTCCTTTGTCCAGGTGCCGACCAGGATGGTGGCCACCGAGTTGCCGGCGAAGTTGGTCAACGCGCGGGCCTCGGACATGAACCGGTCGATGCCGACGATCAGGCCGACGCCGTCGACCAGTTCCGGCCGGTGCGACTGCAGGCCGCCGGCCAGCGTGGCGAGTCCGGCGCCGGTGACCCCCGCCGCGCCCTTCGACGCGATCACCATGAACAGCAGCAGCCCGATCTGTTCGCCGATCGACAGTGGCGCGTCCATGGCTTCGGCGATGAACAACGTGGCCATGGTGAGATAGATGGCGGTGCCGTCGAGATTGAAGGAATAGCCGGTCGGCACGGTGATGCCGGCGACCGGTTTGCTGACCCCGAGGTGTTCCATTTTCGCGATCAACCGGGGCAGCGCGACTTCGGAGGACGAGGTGGAGAGAATAAGCAGGAACTCTCGGGAGAGATAGCGGAACAGGGAGAGAATGTTCATGCGGGCAACCAGCCAGAGCAGTGTGGACAGGATGCCGAACACAAACAACAAACACGTCGCATAGAAACCGACCATGATGATCGCGAGACTCTTCAACGCGTCCACGCCGGTTTCGCCGACCACCGCGGCGATCGCGCCGAAGGCGCCGATCGGCGCCACCCACATGATCATCGCGAGAATGCGGAACACCAGCCGCTGGATGTGCTCGACGCCGCGCCGGATCGGTTCTCCCCTGGTCCCGATGGCCTGCAGGGCGAACCCGGCGAGCAGCGCGATCAGCAGCGTCTGCAGCACCGAGCCCTCGGTGAACGCGGACACCAGCGTGGCCGGGATGACGCCGAGCAGGAACTCCACCGTGCCCTCGGCCTCGGCGACCTGGCCCTGACCTGCCTCGCGGACATCGCTGGTGAGCTGCAGGCCGTCACCGGGGTGCAGGATGTTGCCGACGACCAGGCCGATCACCAGCGCCACTGTGGACATGGCGAGGAAGTAGCCGATGGCCAGCGAGCCGACCTTCCCGACCTTCGCCGCCTTGGTCACCGAGCCGACACCCAACACGATGGTGCAGAAGATGATCGGGCTGATCATCATCTTGATGAGGTTGACGAAGCCGGCGCCGAGCGGTTTCAGTTCCTTGCCGACCGCCGGCCACACCAGGCCGATGAAAATACCGAGCGCGACCGCGACCACCACCGCAATGTAGAGCAGGTGGGTTCGATCGCGCCGCTGCGCCCGAACTGGTTGATCCTTTGTGGCAGACACGGAACCTCCTGGCATGGTCTGGTTGGCAGTATCGTCCACGCCGATATGAGCTGGGTCACGTTTCTGTTCATTACGTACACAAGTCAGGCCCATTAATCCCTGATCCGTGCGGAAAACCTTGCTTTCCCGGCACACTGTGGCTATGAAACAAAGTGGTGCGCGTCGGGGCTGGAGCCTCGCGCGACAACTGCTGGTTCTGCAGGTGATCATCGTGGTGTTTCTGGTGGCGGCCGGCGCGGTGCTCGTCTACTTCGATGTGGCCGACCGCGTCGAGTCGTCAAAACGGGAGGAGGTGGTGTCGGTGGCACTGACCATCGCGGACACGCCGACCGTGGTCGACGCGGTGCGTACCCCGAACCCGAGCGCGCTGCTCCAGCCCTTCGCCGAGCGGGTGCGCGCGGACACCGGGGTCGACTTCATCACGATCATGGACCGGACCGGTCGCCGGTTCACGCATCCGGACCCGGCCCGGATCGGTGAGCAGTTCCTCGGTCACGTCGACGAGGCGTTGGCGGGCAGGGTGTTCACCGAGACCTACACCGGCACGCTCGGCCCGTCCGTGCGGGCGGTGGTACCGGTGCTGGCCGGCCGGCAGGTCGTGGCGTTGGTGAGTGTGGGGATCACGTTGGACGCGATCGCGGGGCAGGTGCGGAGTCGGATGGTGCCACTGGTGATCGTGGCGGCGGTGACGCTCGCGGTGGGAATGGCCGGCACGTATCTGGTGAGCCGCCGGCTGGCTCGCCAGACCCACGGGTTGGGCCCGGCCGAGCTCGGCCGGGCGCTGGAGTACCACGAGGCGATCCTGCACACGGTGCGCGAAGGGCTGCTGCTGGTCGACCAGGCCGGCCGGGTGACGTTGTGCAACGACGGCGCCCGCGACCTGCTCGGTCTGACGGGGGTGGTGGAGGGCAGGCTGTTGACCGAGTTGGGGCTGCCGGCCGACATGGTGGCCAGCATGGCGCCGGACCGGGTCACCCGCGACGAGATCCAGCTGACCGACCGCCGGGTGCTGGTGGTGAACTGCGCGCCGGTGGTGTCCGGGGACCGCTCCAACGGCATCGTGGTGACGCTGCGGGACCACACGGAGCTGCAGGCGCTGACCGGCGAGCTGGACTCGGTGCGCGGGTTCGCCGAATCGCTGCGCTCCCAGGCACACGAGGCCGCCAACCGGCTGCACACGGTGGTGTCGCTGGTCGAGCTCGGCCGCCACGCGGAGGCGGTGGAGTTCGCGACCGCGGAGCTGGCGGTGGCCCAGCGGCTGACCGACCGGGTGGTGGACGCGGTGTCCGAGCCGGTGCTCGCCGCGTTGCTGCTCGGCAAGGCGGCCGAGGCCAACGAGCGCGGGGTCGAGTTGGTGATCACGCGGGAGACCGAGATCGACGACACCGTGCTCAGCGACACGCTCGCCCCGCGCGACCTGGTCACCATCCTGGGCAACCTCATCGACAACGGGCTCGACGCCGCCCTCGACGGGGGGACCGCGCCGAAGGTGTACGTCACCGCCCGCACCGACAACGGCCGGTTGGTGCTGCGGGTCGAGGACACCGGCACCGGCCTGGCCGCGGGCGACGTCGCGTTCGACCGCGGCTGGTCCACCAAGGCCGGCGGCCGGGGCATCGGCCTCGCGCTCGTGCGCCAGGCCGTCCGCCGAGGCAACGGCACCATCGACCTCACCCACGGCGAGCGGGGCGCGGTGTTCACCGTGCACCTGCCGACGACCCTGGCGGCCGCCCCGTGATCAACGTGCTCGTCGTCGAGGACGACCCCGTCGCCGCGGACGCCCACCGCCTCTATGTCAACCGGGTCACGGGCTTCGCCGTCGCCGGCGTCGCGCACACCGCGACCGGCGCCCGGCGCGCACTGTCCCGAACGGACATCGACCTGATCCTGCTCGACCAGTACCTCCCCGACGGCAACGGGTTGGACCTGTGCCGCGCGCTGCGCGCCGACGCCCGGCTCATCGACGTGATCATGGTGACCTCCGCCCGCGATCTCGCCGTCGTGCGCGCCGCGGTGTCCATCGGCGTCGTCCAGTACCTGCTCAAGCCGTTCACCTTCGCCACCCTCCGGGACAAGCTCGAGCGCTACGCCCGGTTCCGCCACGGCGTCGACCACCGGACCCACGTAGAACAGTCCGACGTCGACCAGCTCCTGGCCACCCTGCGCGGCACCGAGGGCACCCAACTCCCCAAGGGCATGAGCCCACCGACCCTCGACGCGGTCATCACCACTCTCCGGGCGGCGAAAGAGGGACTGTCCGCGACCGCCGCGGCCAACGCGCTCGGCATGTCCCGGGTGACCGCCCGCCGCTACCTCGAGTACCTGGCCGAGGTCGGCATGGCCGTGCGCGCGCCGAAGTACGGCCAGGTCGGCCGGCCAGAACTGCACTACCAGTGGTCCAGCACACCTGTCAGCGCACCGGGGTGGTCGCGGTGACTTCCTTTCCCTTTCACCAGACAGGAAAAGACGAAACCATGTGGTACGGAGTCGGTATTGACCTTGGGACCTCCTTCACGTCGGTCGCGGTGAGCGGACCCGGCGGGACACGAATGGTGCCGATGGGCCAGGACGTGATCGTCCCGTCGGTGGCGTACTCGGCGCCCGGCGGCTCGCTGCTGACCGGGACGGCCGCGCTGGCCGCCGCGGCCGATCCCGCGCTGGTCGTCCGCAACTTCAAGCGCAGACTCGGCGACCCGACGCCGCTGGTGATCGGCGGCACCGCCTACTCGCCCGCCGCGCTGATGGCCGCCCAGCTGCGCGACGTGCTCGCGCACGTCGCTACCGCCATGGGCGCCCCGCCGGCCTCGGTGGTGCTGACCTGCCCGGCGATCTGGGGGCCCTACCGGCGCGAGCACTTCACCGAGGTGCTGCGGCTGGCGAACGTGACCGACTACCGGCTGGTGACCGAGCCGGAGGCGGCGGCGACGCACTACTCCGGTGAGCGCAGGCTCGGCGACGGCGAGGTGGTCGCGGTCTACGACCTCGGTGGCGGCACGTTCGACACCACGATCCTGCGGATGCGCGCCGGCGGCATGGAGATTCTCGGTACGCCGGAAGGCATCGAGCACATGGGCGGGATCGACTTCGACGAGACGGTGTTGGCCCACCTGGACGACCAGCTCGACGGCGCGATCAGCGACCTGAGCCCGGCCGACCCGGCGGCGGCCCGCGCGCTGGCCGACATCCGCGCGCTGTGCGTGCGCGCCAAGGAGGACCTGTCGGTCGAGCCGGATCTGCGGTTGTCGGTGCCGCTGCCCACCGGGCCGAGGGAGGTGACGATCAGCCGGCTCGAGCTGAACGAGATGATCAGGCCGTCGGTCCGGCTGACCATCGACGCGTTGCGGCGCACGATCTCCTCGGCGGGGTTGACCGCCGAGGACCTGTCCGCGGTGCTGCTCGCCGGTGGCTCCTCGCGCATTCCGCTGGTCTCCCAACAGGTGTTCGCGGAGTTCGGCAAGCCCGTGCGGGTGACGCTGCACCCGAAGTTCACCGTGGCGCTGGGCGCCGCGGCCGTCGCCGCGACGCCGCGCCCGGTCGTCTCACCACCACCGCCACCGGCACCGCCGGTGCTGGCCCCGGCCGACCCGAGGACCGCCCAGCCGGCGAGGAAGTCGTGGCCCGCGCCGGCGATCGCGGCCGCCGTCGCGGTGGTCGTCGCCATCGTCACGACCCTGCTCATCACGACCAACACCGATGACGCACAACTGAACGCGATCACGTCGATCGACCGCAGCGCCGGCACGAGCGACACCGGATCGAGCTCCGCCGCGCCGGGGCCGAACGCCGCGAAGGCCATGCGGGTCTACGACAGCGCACCGGTCGATCCGTTCACCGGGTTCATCGGCGACGCCGCCAACTGGGCCGGGGTGGAGATCCCACCGAACGGCGCCACGCAGGCCGCGATCACCGCCACCCCCGACGGCCCGGCGGGCATCCGGGTCGCCTGGGCGGGAGACCTGCCGGGGCAGTTCTATCTGCAGACCCCGAACCACCCCAACGACCTCAGCTCCTATGTGGACGCAGACGGCGCGCTCGTGTTCGACGTGGTGGTGCACACGCCACCGGCAGGCGAGGCCTCGGTCCAGGTGCACTGCGGCCACCCGTGTGCCGCCGAGCTGCCGGCCACGAAACTGTTCCGGGAGCTGCCCGTCGGGCAACGGTCCACGGTCAAGATCCCGCTGTCGTGCTTCGTCACCGCGGGGCTGAACCCGTCGATGGTCGACACCCCGTTCCTCGCCTACTCGACCGGCACGTTCGACGCCACCTTCGCCGACGTGCGCTGGGAGGGCGGCGCCGGTGCCGACGGGAACGCGACCTCGTGCGCGGAACTGGTCTGAGCGGGCGGCTCACCCGGTTCGCGGTGCTTCCGGCACGTCCTGGGGAACCAGCACGCACAGGTCGTCCATGGTCGGCGCCGCCAGGGTGCGCGTGCGCCGGGCGTGGCGGGCGATGGCCTGGTCGAGCAGCTGGCGCGCGTAGCGGCCGTTGCCGAACGACTCATCCCGGGGCATCGCGGTGAAGTGCGCCCGCAGCGCGGCGATGGTCTGCCCGGTGCACTCGTAGCCGACGTCGTCGGCGAGCTGGGTCAGGATGGTGACCAGTTCGTCGGCGCTGTAGCCGGCGAAGCGCACCCGGTGGGAGAACCGGGACGACAGACCGGGGTTGGCCGACAGGAACCCGGCCATCTCCCGCTCGTAGCCCGCGGCGATCACCACCACCTCGTCGCGGTGGTCCTCCATCAGCTTGACCAGCGTGTCGATGGCCTCCCGGCCGAAGTCGTGGCCGGCACCCCCGGCGCCGGCCGACAGCGTGTACGCCTCGTCGAGGAACAGCACGCCACCACGGGCGCGGTTGAACGCCTCGGTGGTCCGGTGGGCGGTGTGTCCGACGTACTGACCGACCAGGTCAGCACGGCTGACCTCGGTGACCTGGCCCTGCGCCAGCACACCGAGCGCGGCCAGCAGCGAGCCGTAGAGCCGGGCGACGGTGGTCTTGCCGGTGCCCGGCGGGCCGGCGAAGATCAGGTGCCGGCTCAGCGGCGGCACCGGCAGCCCGGCGGCCTGCCGCTGCCTGGCCGAGGCCAGCAGGTCGACCATGGCGGCGACCTCGGCCTTGACCTCGGCCAGCCCGACCAGTCCACGCAGCGTGCCGAGCAGTTGTTCGACCCGTTCCTCGTCGACCCGGCCGGCACCCGCGCCGACCGCCGCGCCCGGCAGCGGGCCGAGGTCGGCCGGCAGCAGCCTGGTCAGCGACACCGCGGTCGCCGAGTCGTCCTCGGCCAGCCGGTAGGCCTGCCGGCCGACCATCTCCTCGAACACCTTGCGCGCGGTACGGCCGTTGCCGAACTCGGCGTCGCGGGGCAGGGCGGTGAAGTAGGTGTGCAGCGCCGAGCGGGTCTCGAACTCCAGCCGGTAGTCGTGGCCGAGGCACAGTCCCTCGACGATCGTGACCAGTTCGGCCGAGGAGTAGTCGGCGAACTCGATGGTGCGGGAGAACCGGGACGACAGGCCGGGGTTGGCGGCCAGGAACCCGCGCATGTCGTTGGTGTAGCCGGCGACCACGACCACCACGTCGTCGCGGTGGTCCTCCATCATCTTGACCAGCGTGTCGATGGCCTCGCGCCCGAAGTCCGGCCCGCCGCCGCTGCCGTTGCCGGCGGCCAGCGCGTAGGCCTCGTCGATGAACAGCACGCCACCGAGCGCCTGCTCGAACCGCTCCGCGGTCTTGATGGCGGTGCCGCCGATCACCGCGGCGACCAGGTCCGGGCGGGCCACCTCGACCAACTGCCCCTGCCGCAGCACGCCCAGCGCGGCGAGGATGCGGCCGTACAGCCGGGCGACCGTGGTCTTGCCGGTGCCCGGGGCGCCGGCGAACACCAGATGCCGGGACAACGGCGGGGACGGCAGCCCGGCCGCCGCGCGACGCTCGGCCATCTGGTGCAGCCGCACCAGGGTCTCGACCTCGCGTTTGACCCCGTCGAGACCGACCAGTCCGGCGAGCTCGGCGAGCAGCCGCGCCAGCTCCTCCCCCGTGGCCGACGGCTCGGCCGGCGGCCGCGCCGGCTCGTCCACAGTGGACTTCGGGGCGGCGTCGGCGGGCCCGCGGGTGTTCTGGCCCCGGTTGTGCTCGACGCGGCAGTCGCGGATCTCCACCGGCTGGTCGCTGAGCACGACCACCCCGTCGCGCAGGTTCTCCCGGACCGAGCAGCCGACGATCTCGCCGCCGGCCTGCCCGTGCCAGGCCGCGCCCGTCGCGCACTCGCGCACCTCGCCGCCGTCGACCGACAGCCGCGCGTGGCCGCGCGCGGTCAGGCCGGTTTTCGCGGCGCCCACCACGCGGGAGTCCGACACCCTCACCTCGGCCTGTCCCTCGGCGACCACGCCGTCGCCGGCGCCGCCGGTGATCTCGCAGCCGGCGAGCCGGACCGTGGCGTCCCCGCCGGCGAGCACCGCGTCGTGCGCGGTGCCGGTGAACACGCACTCGGACAGGTCGGCCGAGGAGCTGTCCAGCACCTGCAGCGCGTGCCCCCGCGCATCCGAGACGACCACCCGCTCCAACTCGACGGCCGCGTCCTGCACCACCACGATCGCCTGCCCGGTGGTCCGGTCGATCCGGCAGTCCCGCAGCACCGGTCGCGACCCGCCGGCGGCCAGTAGCGCCACACCGTCCACATCGGACACGTCGGTGTCGATGACGGTGAGCTCGCCGTGCTCCTCCACCACGATCGCGGTGCCCCCGACACGCTCGACGCGACACCGCTCCAGCACGCCGTGCCCGTGGTCGGCGGCGAGCATCGCGCCCTTCGCGTCGGCCACCACGCAGTCCACCAGCGTCGGCGCGCCACCGGTGCGGGCCACCACCGCGGTGCTGGCGACCGGGCCGAGTCGACAGCCACGCAGCTCGGCGCGGGCGCCGTCGAACACCAGGACCCCGGCGCCGCCGGTGTTGCGGATCTCGCAGTCCCGCGCCCGCAGCTCGGTGCCGCCGCGCACGACCAGCGCCACCTCGGAGTCGGCGGCCAGCACGCACTCGTCCAACGCCAGCTTGCCGCCGCGCAGGTCCACCGCGACCTCGCCGCCGCCGTGCGCGAACTCGACGCCGGACACCGCGACGTGCTCCACGCTGACCCGCAGCACCGGGTCTCCGGTCGCCTCGACGCGCACGTCGCCCGGCGACCCCGAGCCCGACAGCGTCACCTCCCGGTCCAGCACGATCGACTCCGCGTACACGCCGGGCCGCACGGAGATCACGTCGCCGTCCCTGGCCGCGGCGATCGCGTCGGTGATGGTGCGGAAGCAGTCCGGCTCGGTCGGCGACACGCCGAGCATCGAGCGGACACCGGTCGTCAGCCTGCTCGCCACAGCGGGGTCTCCTCGTCGGTCGGGGTCAGCGCCGCGCGCACGCGGTAGCGGTCGAGTGGACTGAGCCGGCCGCCGGGTGGGCTCGTCGCGGCGTGCGCGGCCAGGTCGGCGTCCGGCGCCAGCCGGTGGCGGTCGAGGTAGTACCGCGCGGCCGCCGACCACACCCAGGTGCCGTCGGAGCGCAGGTCGGTCGGCACCGCGCCGGCGGTGCCGGTCAGCAGGTCGGGCAGCCGGACCTCGGCGGCGAGCACGACCTCGCCGCCGGCCAGGAAGTCCAGCAGCCGCTGGCACTCCTCGGCGTCGACCACCAGTTCGTGGCCGGGGTCGAACCACGGCCCGCCATCGGGCGACGCGCCGTCGAACGTGCGGGCCACCCGCACCGGCGCGGCCGGCGCCGCCGACCACAGCGGTGTCGCGGCCAGCAGCGCCGACTCGTGGTAGGCGGGCAGCGGCGTGTCCGGACCGAACGTCTCGACCCTCGGGGTGCCCGTGAGCGCGCGCTGCACGGCGAGGGTCACCGCCGGCAGGTCGCCGTCGGCCTGCACGAGGTAGACCCGGTCGGTGTCGTCCCGGGTGGTCGCCCAGCACGCGGTCGTGCCGGCCCACGCGGCGACCGCAGCCACCACAGCCACCACGGCCCGGTCCGCTTCCTCGTGCCCGCTGGTGTCCGGGGTGAACCGGAACGCCCGGCCGGTGGACCGCCGCGCCGGCACGGTGGCCAGCGCGCCGCGCAGTTCGGCCAGCCGGCCGGTGTCGCCGTCGGCGACCGTCTCGCGCGCGATGGCCAGCCACCCGTCCGGCGCGTGGCCCGCGAGCGCGAGCAGTGTCCGGTGGGGGTCCGAGTCGTCCATCTGTTTCCCTCATCTCCGTCAGGCTCGTGGGTCAGGCCGCTGGCAGCGGACCGAACCAGCGGTCGTCGGGGGGCGCCGGGTCCTGGGTGTTCGCGCGGGCGGCCGCGGCGGCGCGGAGCCGGGTGAGCGCGGCCTCGCTCGGCAGGCCGTCCTCGGCGAGCAGCACCCGGCGGACCGCGCCGGGTTCGACGGCGAGCACCCGCAGCCGGGTGTGTGCCGGCAGCGCGACCTCGCCGGCCAGGTCACGGTCCTTCTGGTGGCCGATGAGCAGGCCGTCGATCCGGCGCGCGGTCGCCATCCAGATCAGCGCCTCCGCCGGGCCAAGCGACCCGGTCCTGGTCGCCGGGGCGGCGACCACGGGCGCGCGCAGCCGCAGCACGGTCTGCGGCCGGACGTCGGTGTCGGCCGGGATTCCCCGCACCACAACGGTTCTCGCCGTCGGGAGCCGGCGAAGCCCACCCGCGAGGCAGATCTGGAAGTCGGCGTCGTAGCGCTCCCCCGGCTCCTCGGCGAACACCCGCACGACGGCCAGCTCCGCGAGCAGCGCCGCGGTCTCGCCCGGCCCGGCGCGCAGCCCGGGGCGTTCGGACAGCAGTCGGGTGACCGCGCGGGTCGCCACGTCGTAGCGGGTGCCCAGCCGGCCGCGCACGGCCTGCCGCTGCTGGGCCGTGCTGCTGGCGTCGGCGGGCACCTCGACGAAGACCGCGCCGGCGACCACGGGCAACGGAGAGTCCACAGTGGACACTGTGGGCACAGCGGACACGGTGGATGCCGTGGGCACAGCGGACACCGTGGGCACCGTGGCGGTGGCGACCGGCGCGGGCAGCGCGCGTGGCGTCGAGTCCTGGCCGGCGACCGGCGCGGCGGCCGCCGGGGCCACCACCGGCACCGCGGTCG
>NZ_BAAGXS010000096.1:0-38999 GCF_054779715.1 Actinophytocola sediminis
TCGCCGGCGAGGTGCTCGGCCAGCTCGTCGGTGTCGGCCTGCGCCTCGGCGATGGCCGGGTGGCGGCGGTCGGCGCGGGCGAGCTCGGCGGCCGAGAACGTCCGCTCGACGCGGATGTGCTCGGCGCAGGCGAGGATCCGGCGGCGGCTCTCGGCGAGCGTGCGATCGGACTCGGTGCTCAGCAGGTCGAACTCCTGCAGCCGCATGGTCGCCACGATCACCCGGTGCCCGCCGGTGAGCAGCTCGTCGATCACCGTGGGCGACAGCACGTCCAGATACCGCTCCAGGTCGTCGAGCCAGAGCACCGCCCGGCGGGCGCGCGACATCTGGGTGACCGCGTCGGCGAGGTCGGGCGGCGCGGGCGCGAACAGCCGGTGGCGGCCGAGCGTGGCGGTCACCGCCTCCCAGGCCAGCCGGGTCTTGCCGGCCGCGGCGTCCCCCACGACCAGCGCGAACCGGCCGGGCCTGAGCAGGCCGACCAGGTCCTGGTGCCGGTCGCGGCGGGCATAGGGTGCCAGCCCGCCGTGCGCCCGGTGCACGCCGGCGGCCACCGGGTCCCTGAACGACCGCACAGTACCTTCGCGCCTCATCCACACCTCCCACCGATGGTGTCGTCCCGACCGCGCCCAGCGTCACCATGGACCGCGCGAGAGGATGACGATGTCACAGTCGATGCCGGGAGGAGCACCATCATGACCGCTGCCCAGTTCGCCGCCAAACTTCGTGCCCGCGAGCCGGTGATCGGTTACTGGTCGGCCCTCGACGCGCCACCGGCCACCGAGCGGATCGCGCGCCTCGGCTACGACTACGTCTGCCTCGACGGCCAGCACGGCCTGCTCGGCTACTCCGGGCTGCTGTCCTCGCTGATCGCGGTGGACGCCGCCGGTGGCGACACGGTCGGGCTGGTTCGGGTGGAGGCCAACGACATCACCCCGATCGGCCGCGCGCTGGACGCCGGGGCGTGCGGGGTGATCGTGCCGCTGATCGAGACCGCGGCCGACGCCGAGGCCGCGGTGGCCGCCGTCCGGTACCCGCCGGCGGGCAGACGTTCCTACGCGCCCAGCCGGGCGGGCCTGCGAGTGGGCATGAAACCCGCGGAGGCCAACGCGGTCAACGTGGTGCTCGCGATGATCGAGACCCCCGGCGCGTTGTCCGAAGTGGACGCCATCTGCGCGACGCCCGGCCTGGACGGGGTCTATGTCGGCCCGTCGGACCTGAGCCTCGCGGTCGGTGGCGCGTTCCCGATGGACCCGGCGGTGGCCGAGGAGTTCGAGCGGGCGGTGGCGACCGTGCGGGAGTCGGCGCGCCGGGCGGGGATCGCGGCCGGCATCCACACCCCGAACGGGCAGACCGCCGCGCGGCGGCTGGCCGAGGGCTTCACGTTCGCCTCGATCGCCTCGGACCTGGCGCATCTGGAGGCGGCGGCCAGGGATCATCTGGCGGCGGCGCGCGGATGACCGGAACGGACGTGGGGCCGAGGGCGACGCTGACCGTGCTGTCGGGCACGGCGTGTCTCGCGTTGTTCGCGGTGTGGCTGTTCAGCTCGGGCACCGTGGCGCTGGTCACCGGCCTGCTCGGCGCGTTGGCCGGGTTGGTGCTGGTGGTGGTGTCGGTGGTCGGCACGATCGTCGACCACCGGCCGGGCGTGGTGCTGGTGTCGCTGGCGTTTCTCGGCGTGGGCGCGGCGGTGACCTCGGTGGTGTTCGGCCTCGCCTACCTGGAGGAGTCGGTCACCTATCTGCGCGGTGAGCAGACGACCGCGCGGATCACCCACTGCGAGCGGGATGACGGCGAGCGGGAGGACTGCGAGGCCAGCTGGCGCGCCGATGGCCGGGAGCACACCGGCGAGGTCGAGCTGTCCTTCGCCACCCGGCCGGGCCAGACCCTGCCGGTCCGCGCCGCCGGGGACGAGGCGGTGCGCACGGGTGGGTTGACCGTGCTGGTCGTGGCGGCCAGCGGGGTGGCGGTGGTGTCGCCGGTGGCGGTGCTCGTGGGCTACGTGTCGGTGCGGCGTTCGCGTTCTGCCTGACCGTTGGCCGCGCGCAGCGACCGGCGCAGCCGCAGCGCGTGGCGCAGTTGCCTGGTGGCGTAGAGGATCTGGCGTTTCTTGGACGGGCGCAGGTAGTACAGCTCGGCGCGGAACTCGGCGCCGAAGCGTTCCCGGTGTTCTGCCGGCAGCAGGAACACCGAGGTCGATAACAGCATCCTGGACAGCGGGTTCAGCCGAATGACCAACACCCGCAGGGAGAAGTCCGCGCCGGCGAGCGCGAGCGCGCGGGCGATGTCGTGCGCGTCGGCCAGTGATCTGGCCAACGCGCCCGCGCCGGGAATTCCGCCGGCGATGTCGCGCATTCTGGCGATCCGGAACGTCAACTCCCACGCTTCGTCCACATCGGACAGGCCGACGAGTCGTTCGCTGATGAGATCCGCCTCGACGAGGTGGCGTAGCCGGTATCGGCCGGTGCCCATGTGGCGGACCATGGAATTGGTCAGCTGATGGGCGCGAATGTAGGAATGGCCGAGAACGAGCGCGAGCGTGCGCGCCCGGCGCCGCGACCGGGGGTCCTCGAGGTGGACGAACGAGCCGAGCCTGCCGATGGCCCGGAAGGCGTCGCCGTGCCGGTCGCCGTGCGGGAACGCGCTGTACTGGATGAGGCCACGTAGGCGAAGGGCGAGTCCGGAAACCGTGTAGCGGAGCCGAACGCCGATCACTGGCCCCTCCCCGCCAGCCCTGGCCGCAGCCGCAGCCTGGCCACCGCGGCGTCCGCGCGCGCGAGTGCCGACTGGACGGTCGCGATGCTGTTGGGGTCGAGCCGGTAGTAGCGCCTGCGGGGCCTGCCCTCTGTTCGCGGGTCGATGTTCTCCCAGTGGCTGCGTACCCAGCCCGCTTGTTCCAGGCGCGCCAGAATGGGATGAATTGTGCCGCTGGGCAACCCGGCGGCCGAACAGATCTCCAACCCGTACATCTCGCGCGGCGGATCTTCCAGCAGCGTTCGCAGCACGAGTTGGGTCGGGATGGTCATTCGCGGACTGGCCCCAGGCATTGTCTAACTCTACTTAGGGCCCTAGGTAGAGAGCAACACTGGGTGAGCGAACGGACCCGATCAGGCGATGTCGCGCCACCATCCGTCCGGGTCAGGAGCGTGGGCGACGGTCAGCAGCTCGCCGGGGCGCGGCACGGCGACCTGGATGCCGGACGCGGCCGTCAGCAGCCGTTCGACCGGCTCCGACCAGGAGTGCATGGCGAGGTTGAAGGTGCCCCAGTGCACCGGGACCAGCAGGCCGCCGCGCACCGCGCGGTGGGTGGCCACGCCCTCCTCCGGGGTCATGTGGATGTCCGGCCAGTACGGGGAGTAGGCGCCGACCTGGATGAACGTGACGTCGAACGGGCCGTGCCGCTCGCCGATCTCCTGGTAGCCGTCGAAGTAGCCGGAGTCGCCGGTGTAGAACACCCGGTGGCGCTCGCCGGCGACCACCCAGGACGCCCACAGCGTCGTGTTGCCGCCTGGCCGCAGCCGTCCGGAGAAGTGCCGCGCGGCGGTCGCGGTCAGCTCGATGCCGGCGACGGTGGCGGACTCGGTCCAGTCGAGCTCGTCGATGCGCTCTGGCGACACCCGCCAGCGCTCGAGGTGCGCGCCGACGCCAAGCGGCACGACGAACCGGGTCCTGGGCCAGAGCGCGGCGATCCGGCGGATGGTCGTCATGTCCAGGTGGTCGTAGTGGTCGTGGGAGATGACCACGGCGTCCACCGGTGGTAGGTCGGCGATGGGCACCGGCACCGGGTGCAGCCGCCGGGGCCCGAGCAGGGCCGACGGTGAGGCCCGCTCGCTCCACACCGGGTCGAACAGGATCCGCCTGCCCTCGAGCTCCACCAGCACGGTCGCGTGGCCAAGCCAGCTCACCCGCAGCGTGTCGGCCTTGGTGGCGCCGAAGTCGGGCACGCGCACCGGCACCTGGCCGGTCGGCCGCCGGCGTTCCTTGCCGGCGACCAGGTCGCGCAGCATGCCGCCGGACGGCGCCGCGATGCCGGCCGGGACCGGGTTGTGGAACCCGCCGTCGTGGAAGTTGGGCGAGGCCTTCATCCTGGCCAGCCGCTCCCCCGTCGGCCGGCCGCCGAGCGCCGACGGCACTCCCCAGCCGGCGCCGACCAGCGCCGCGCCCGCCCCCACCGGGACCAGCAGCGCCGAACGCCGCATCACCTCACCGAACCGCACCGGCTCTCCTTCCACACGCTGATCAGAACCCCCGTCCGCTCCGATACTCCCCCCAAAACGCTGAGGACCCGCTGAGACCCGCCGAGGCGGCCGACAAAACCGGTGTGCCCCCGCTCAGCCGGGCTGAGTGGGGGCACACCGGGGGCGAGGTCAGCGTTCCTGGGCGGTTCAGCGGGTTCGGGGGGTGCGGCGGATGCTGCCGTAGATGACGAGGACGGCGCTGAGCAGGATCAGGTTCTTGATCACGAACTCGCCCTCGGTGGTGAGCATCAGCACGTTGCCGTCCTGGAAGGTGACCGCCGGCTGGGTGAGCAGCGCCAGGAACGTGCCGCACAGGTGGGCGAACAGTAACGGCAGCACGATCCGCAGGCCCCGGCCGACCAGCAGCGCGGCGCCGAGGATGACCTCGACCACGCCGAGGAAGGGCACGAACCAGCCGCCGTCCAGCAGCGGGATCCAGTTCACGGTGTTGTCGACGAACTCCGCGACCGGCGTGTCGTTGGTGATCTTGAGCGCGCCGAACCAGAGAAAGGTCAGTGCCAGCGTCAGGCGTAGCGCCGGTCGGCCGATGCGACCGGCGAGGTCGATCAGCGCCGTCTCGGTGCGGATGATCAGGTTCGGGCGGGGCTCGGTCTGCTGCGCCGGGAAGTCGGGGCGCTCCTGCGTCGTGGTCATCGTGGATCTCCTCTCGCTCCGCATCAAGCCTGACGGTCGACCGGGGTCGGGCGCGTCCGTTGCGCGGCGTCATTCGCCCTGCTCAACCGGGGTAAGCGCACGTGTGACCCGCTACGCCGGGCGGGGCCGGGCCGGCGACGCCGACCGAGGTAGCGCGGTGGTCGCGCCTACGCCCGCTGGGTTAGCCGGGTCCCAGTCCCAGCTGGGACCCGAGGCAGGTCGCGCTGGTCACGCCGGCGTCGGCGCCAGCGCCGTCGACGAGGCGCCCGGCGGCGACCCCGAGCCCGCCGCCGAGCCCGACCAGGTCCCCCGGGCGTAGCCGACGGCCGCCTCGCAGTGCCCTGAACAGTGCCCTGAATGAGGCATTGGCGACGGTCAACGTCCCGAATGGGGCATTCAGGGCAGTTGCCGGTCAGGCGCGCAGGGAGCGTTTCATGATCTTGCCCATGTCGTTGCGTGGCAAGGACTCCAGGTACCGGACCACCCGTGGACGCTTGTGCGGCGCGAGCAGCCGGGCGACGTGGTCGGCCAGTTCGTCGGCCGTCGGCGCGGCACCGGCCGGCACCACCCACGCCACGATCCGCTCGCCGAGGTCCTCGTCCGGCTCGCCGGTCACCGCGGCCTCGGCGACGCCCGGGTGCTCCAGCAACGCGTTCTCGATCTCGCCGGCGCCGATCTTGTACCCGCCGCTCTTGATCAGGTCCGTGGCCCGCCTGCCGACGATCCGGACGTAGCCGTCCTGGTCGAGCACGGCCATGTCGCCGGTCCGGAACCAGCCGGCGCGCATCGCCTCGGCCGTGGCGTCTGGGCGGTTGAGGTACTCCAGGAACAGGTTCGGCCCGCGCACCTCGATCTCGCCGACCGTCTCACCGTCCTGTTCGGACAGCAGGACGCCGTGGTCGTCCACCAGGCGCACCGAGATCCCGGCCAGCGCCGGCCCGACCGCGCCCGGCCTGCGGTCGCCGGTGGCCCGGATGGCGGTGTTCATCAGCGTCTCGGTCATGCCGTAGCGCTCGACCACCCGCTGGCCGGTCGCGGTCGCGATCCGTTCGTGCACCGTGGCCGGCAGCGCCGCCGAGCCGGACACCAGCAGCCGCGCGCCGCCGATCGCCTTGGCCAGCGCGGGGTCGGCCTCGCAGTCGGCCGCGAGCCGGCTGTACATCGTCGGCACGCCGAAGGCCATCGTGGCGTCCTGCGCGAGCGCGGCGCCGAGCGCGGCCGGGGAGAACCGGCCGAGATGGCGCAGGGTGCCGCCCCGGCGCAGCGGACCGAGCACCCCGATGATCAGCCCGTGCACGTGGAACAGCGGCAGCCCGTGCACCAGCACGTCGGCCGAGGTCCACGCCCACGCCTCGGCCAGCGCGTCCAGGTTCGAGGTGACCGACCGCAGGGGCAGCACGACGCCCTTGGGCGGCCCGGTGGTGCCCGAGGTGTACACCACGAACGCGGGCGTCTCGCCGTCGTGCGCGCCGAAGGGCCCGCCGGCCACCTGGGCGCCGGTCGGCCGGTCCAGCCGGATCGGCAGCTGGGGTAGCGCGGCCAGCGCGGCCGGCAGGTCGACCCCGGGCGCGGCCAGTACCGCGTCCGGCGCGCTGTCGGTGACGATGTGGGTCAGCTCCCGCTCGCCGATCTTCGGGTTCACCGGCACCACCGCCACCCCGGCGGCCAACGCCCCGACCACCGCGACACAGGTCTCGATCGTCGGCGTCGCCCACACCGCGACCCGCCGCCTGCCGGCGAGCGCGCCGGCCAGCCGCTCGGTGAGCCAGGCGAGCTCGCGGTAGGTCAGCTCCGCCTCGGGGAAGCGCAGCGCGGCGCGGTCGCCACCGTCGGCCAGCTCAGGGAACAGCATGGACTATCTCCTCACCGCGGTGGACCAGCTCGGTGGCCAAGAGTACGGAGTGCCGATCCGATCATGGGCAGCTTCGACGTTGACCGGCCTTCGAGTGCGCCGCCGCACACTCTCGCCATGACTCTTGAGGATCGGGCGGAGATCACCGACACCGTGGTCAGCATGGGCTGGCTCCTCGACCGTCGCGACTGGGACGGTCTGCGGGAGCTGTTCACCGAGCAGGTGTACACCGACTACACCGACCTCTGGGGCGGCGAACCCCGTGAGGGCACAGTGGACCAACTGCTGAGCACGACCGCACAGGGTTCGTGGCGCCGCACCATGTCCGGCCTCGAGGCGACCCAGCACCTGATCACCAACGTGCTGGTGTCGGTCACCGGCGACGACGCGACCGCGACCGCCAACGTGCTCGGCGTCCACCGGCTGACCAACCCGCACGGCTCTCCACTGTGGACCTCCGGCGGCACCTACGACTTCCGCCTCACCCGCACGGCCGGCGGCTGGCGGATCCGGGCGATCACCTACAAGATCAGCTGGGTGGACGGCAACCAGCAGGTCCTGTTCCGCGCCGCCATGGCCGCGGCCGCCTGATATTCGGTATCGGTGGGCGGCGGGCGTCACTACGGTGGGCCGATGGCGTCGGTCAGGCAGTTCCAGGTGACGTTCGACTGCGCGGAACCCGAGCGGGTGGCCCGTTTCTGGTGCGACGTGCTTGGCTACGTCGTCCCGCCGGCGCCGGAGGGGTTCGCCACCTGGGCCGACTTCGATCGCACGCAGCCGCCCGAGCGCCAGGGTGCGGCGTTCGCCTGCGTCGATCCGTCCGGTGTCGGCCCACGGCTGTACTTCCAGCGCGTGCCGGAGGGCAAGGTCGTCAAGAACCGGGTGCATCTGGACGTGCGGGTCGGCACCGGGCTCGTGGGGGCGCGGCGCCTCGCCACCCTCGAGGCCGAGTGTGCCCGCCTGGTCGCGCTCGGCGCGGTCCGCGTACGCCTCCTGCCCGCCGACGAGGAGAACGAGTCGTGCATCTGGATGGAGGACATCGAGGGCCACGACTTCTGTCTCGACTGACGGACCTGGCTCCAGAGCTGCTCCCGAGCTGAGCGTGGAACCGGCCGAGGGCCGCCGGACATTCCCCGGTGTGAGCCACGATCCGACCCTGAGCGAGCGGGCCGACGCCGACCTGTGGCGCGCGGTGGCCGCCGGCGATGTCCAGGCCTTCGCCGCGGTGCACGCGCGGCACGTGGACCGGGTCTACCGGCACTGCTACGCCCGGCTGGGAAACCGTGCGGACGCCGAGGAGGCGGCCAACCAGGTCTTCCTCGAGGCGTGGCGCAAGCGCGACCGGCTCGTGGTCGGCGACGACGGGGTGGTGGCCTGGTTGTTGGCCGTCGCGGGGAACGTGGCGCGCAACCGCCTGCGCGGCCGGCGCCGGGAGGTCTCGTTGCTCGGCAGGCTGCGGCACCGGCCGTGGCCAGACGAGGAGGATCGGGCCGACCTCGACGCCCGGTTGGAGGCCGATCGGCACTCCGCCGCCCTGCGCGCGGCGTTGGCGCGACTGCGCCCGCGCGGCCAGGACGTCGTCGCCCTGTGCGCGATCGAGGGTCTGTCCTACCGCGAGGCGGCCGAGGTGCTCGGCGTCCCCGTCGGCACGGTGCGGTCGCGGTTGAGCCGCGCGAAGTCGACGTTGCGGGCGACGCTCGACGCGGAGGGTGTCACCGGAAAGCTCTTCGGAGAGGAAGGTCGCGATGCGTGAACTACTCGACGGCGCGGGGACACTCACCGCGGCGCAGCGGGCCAGGTCGTGGGCGACGATCGACGCGGCGATCGCCGAGGAGCCGCGCCGGCGGCGGCGCGGGCGGCTGCGGTTGGTCGCCGCCGGCGTGGCCGGGGCGGCCGTGCTCGGGGCCACCGCGGCGATCGTGGCGTCCCGCCCGGTGACCGACCTGAGCATGGTGGAGTGCCGCAGCTACGCCGCCGACGGGACCTCGCTCGCGGGCACCGAGGTGTCGAACGCGAGCCCCGCCGGCAGCGATGTCCCGGCCACGATCCAGGACGCGGTCGGCGCGTGCGCGGGGTTCTGGCGGTCGGGCCTGCTGGTCCGGGACGTCGCCGGGATCCACCCGCCCGCAGACTGGGACGGGCAGCTGACCGGGCGGCTCCCGGTGCCGCCGCTGGTCGGCTGCACCCGCGACGACGGCGCGGCGGTCGTGGTGGTCGGGGACACGCCGCAGGCCTGCCACGACGCCGGGTACACCCCGACGACGGACTAGTCACGTCGCAACGGCCCGGCGCCCTGAATGAGGCATTGGCGACGCTCACCGTCCCGAATGAGGCATTCAGGGCGGGGGCAGGTCCCAGCGGGCCCACAGCGTGGGTGGTCGGCGGAACACCAGGCCGCGGGGCGGGTCGTCGGCGGACAGCCGCAGGCCGGGCAGCCGGTCGAACAGGGTGCGCACCGCGATCGTCGCCTCCGCCCTGGCCAGGCGGGCGCCGAGGCAGAAGTGCGGGCCTTGCGCGAAGGCCAGGTGCTGGGTCACGTTGGGCCGTCGCGGGTCGAAGCGGTCCGGGTCGGCGAAGATCGCCGGGTCCCGGTTCGCGCCGGCGATCGAGACCACGACGAGGTCGCCCTCGGGGATGTGCGCGCCGCCGAGGTCGACGTCGCGGGTGGTGTAGCGGTCGATCACCGCGGCGGCGGGTTCCAGGCGCAGTGACTCCTCGACCGCGCCGGGGGTCAGCTCCTCGTCGTGCCGCAGCAGGTGCCGGACCAGGTTGGTGATCATGCCCGCGGTGGTGTCGATGCCACCGAACATGAGCACGGCCATGTTTTGACTTAGGGTACCTATCTATGGATAAACGAACGTTTGTGCGACCGCGTACCGTGCGGAGCCTTGCCGAGGTGCACCTGGTCGGAATCAAGTACGTGCGGGCGTCCCAGGATGCGTCGGGTCGAAGTATTTCGGTGTCTTCGCAGGTAGATGAAGGTGATGAGTTCTTCGAGGAGTTCAGTGTCGAGGATGTAGGCACGTTCTGCGATAACGACATGTCGGCGTCGCTGTACGCGACCGAGGAACGCCCTGAGTATGAGAAGGCGTTGGACATGCTGCGGCAGGGGCGGGCGAACCTGCTATGGACGTTCGATCCGTCTCGCGCACAGCGGGATCTCGCGTTGTATGTCCGGTTGCGCCAGGTATGTATCGAAACCGGCGCGTTCTGGGCTTACGGCGGTCGGGTTTATGACATGACCAAGGCGGCGGACCGGAAGGCGACCGCTCGGGATGCTGTGGAGGCGGAAGGCGACTCGGACAAAATCTCGGAGCACTCGCGACGTGGTAAGCGCAAGCGCGCCAAGCTGGGTTTGTGGACGGGGCCGGTACCGTACGGCTACCAGCGTCGGTATGACCCCGGTACCGGTGAAGTGCTGGATCAGGTGATCGTCTCGGAACAAGCTGCGGTGATCCGCAGGATTGTGGGCTGGGTACTGGATGGCAAGGCGCTGACGTGGATCGCGCGGGAGCTGAACAAGGAGTCGGTACCGTGTGCACGGGACCGTCGCTGGAACGCCCGGCTGGTGACCCGGCTTGTTGAGGAGCACAGCCGTGATAAGAACTGGAACAGACTATTAGCCAGGCTGGCAGAGGACGCAAGGGAACTCGCCGTCATTGTTGTGGAGCGGGTCGCCAATGGTGAGGCACCGAAGGCGATTGCGCGGGATCTGAACAGGAGTGATGTGCCGTACTTGTTCCGATCGCTGTGGAACGAGGTCAAGGTTCGCAATATTGCGTTGAGCGAGTCTGCCGCTGGGCTAGTTGTGCTGAATGGGAAAGTGGTTGGCAAGGGCAAGTGGGAGCAGATCATCAGCGACGACGAGCGCCTTCGACTGGCGGCAAGGCTCCGCGATCCAAGTCGTCGCCAGAACAAGGATGGCGTGCGGGTCAGGTATTGGTGGAGCGGGATCGCTACCTGCGGTGAGTGTGACGGACCGCTGGCGCGTAAGACCCAGAACGGTAAGAGCCGATACGTATGCCGCGAAAAATGGTGTGTCGGGCGGACTCAGACCAAGCTGGACGCGTACCTGACTGAGCAGGCGTTGCGACTGCTGGAGCGCACGGACGCGGCGAAGCTGTTCCGTATCGAGGAGGACAGCAGCGGCGCCTACACGGCATTTCAGGAGGCCGAGCGGTTGCGAGCGGAGTTGGCGGCGTGGAAGGTGGACGCGGCGGCGGGGCGGGTGTCACGGGAGAGCTTCCTGGACATCGAGCCGGGCTTGCTGGATCGGATCAAGAAGGCTGAAAAGCGTGCCGAACAGATCAAGCTGCCGCCGCAGTTGATGGACGTGATTGGCCCGAACGCCCGTAGGGCTTTTCTGTCTCTGGACGTGACCGCGCAGCGGGATATTCTGCGCACCATCATGCGTCCTCGGATCTACAAAACTGTTCGCCGTGGGAAAGGTGTGTTCGATACGTCGACTATCGATCCCGGATTTCGGTACGGACCATCCTCTCAAGACGACGAACCTGCTACGACAGCCTGATTCACTCGGAAGGCTCCGGCACCCTCGCATCAGGAGTGGATGCCGGAGCCTTCGATTATTACTGAGTGCGGCGGTGGTTGTCGATCAGTTGTCGAGTTACGGGGCGGAACAGGTCCGCAATGCGGTCGATCTGGGTCGGTGTGAGTGGTGGCGCTGCGTCGGCGCTGGCGTGCGCGGCGGCGAGTTCCTCGGGGGTGAGTACCTCGGCCGGGTCGCGCATCGCCGGGGTCATAACGAGCGCACGCCCTCCGGGCGCGTGGTGTCAGTGCGGCGGTCGGTCGCGGTCCTCGGTTCGTGGCGGAGGAGGTGGGTGACGATGTTGACGTCGGCGAGGAGACGTTGGAGGCGGTGCCAGGCCCACGGGCCGCGCCGGGCGCCGTGGACCAGGAGCAGCGTGGGTGTGTCGGTCATGGATTGATCAGTTGTCGGTGTGCAGGTCGAGGACGTCGCGTGGGGTGTGGCGGGTGAGCCAGCCGACGCCGTAGGTGATGCCGCCGGTGACCAGGGTGGTGACAACGCTGGTGATGGTGGCCTTCAGCGCGTCGGGAATGTCGGTGCCGTGGAACAGGTAGGCGAGCAGGGACAGCACCAGCCCGGAGAGGGCCGCGGCTGCTGCGCTGGTCTTGACCTTGGCCTCGATGATCGCGGGGCGGGGGGTGGGGGTGGTCATGATGGATGTTCCTTTCGTGTCATGGCGGGTGGATCAGGGCAGGTGCAGGACCTGGCCGGGGTGGATCAGGTTCGGGTCTGGGATGTTGTTGATCCGCTGGAGGTTCTGCCAGGTGGTTCCGTGGCGGTGTGCGATGGCGGAGAGCGTGTCGCCGGGTCGCACGGTGTAGGTGTTGGGCGGTTTCGGTTGTGGTGTTGGTCGGGGTGCGGGGGTGCCGTCGAGGACGAGGTGGGTGAGGGTGTGGGTGCCGATGGTGGCGTTGCGGTCGACGTTGCCGGGGATGCCGGGGACGGTGCCGGTGCTGGTGTGTTGGTGTAGCGCGAGTTTGGGGTGTACCCAGCCGGGGTTGCCGGGGTCGCCGTTGTAGCGGGCGATCCAGAGCAGGACGTCGGCGTCGGCCCATTCGTTGGGGCGCAGGACGCGGGTCCACCAGTCGAGGTTGGCGTAGACGAGGACCCGGCGGATGCCGGTGGCGTGGCGTAGGCGGGTGATGAAGGTGGTGATGAAGGGGTTGGCGTTGCCGCGTAGTTCGGCGGCTTCCATGTCGATCATGGGGGCGAGGGAGCCGGGGTTGAGAAGGCCGAGGGCGCGAAGGTGGGTGGCGAAGTGGTTGACCTGTCTGGTGATGTCGGTGTTGCGGGCGAAGTGGTAGCCGCCGGCGCGGATACCGGCGGCTCGGGCGCCGCTTGCGTGGCCGGGGGCGGCGTTGTCGATGAAGGTGGTGGATTCGGTGACTTTGATCGAGGCGTAGGTGATGTTGTTGCCGCGTACGGCTTTCCAGTTGTCGACGCGGTTCCAGTGGCTGATGTCGATGCCGTAATCGGTCACTGCGTGTCCCTCCAGGACAGGTGTGCGTGACGACATGGCCGACTCGGGCACGTGCCCGGATCGGCCACAGCGGGGAAGTACGGGGGCGTTGGGTGTCGGTGGCGTTGGTTGACGTGCCTGACCGGGGTGTCAGTTCTTTCGTGGTGGATCGCGGGGCACGTTGTCCGGGCGGGGTCGGCGTCGGGTGAGTAGCCACGCCAGGAAGTTGAGTCCCGCTATCGGGATCATCAGTGGTTGGGCGTACTGGAACCCGGGGAAGCCGGCGGCGTAGCCGAAGGTCAGGAAGGCGAGTTGGGCGATGGCGAGGACCAGCCATCCAGCACCTTGCGCCCGGAAGATCCACCGGGTGACGCCGAGCCGGGTGAGCAAGCGAGCGAGTGCCGGGCCGACGAGCGCGGCCGAGATCGGGTTGGCCAGGCCGATCACCCAGGACAGCAACTCCAGCACGGTCACCGGCACACGTCCTTCCCGGGTTCGGCGATGGTCAAGGGTGCTGGGGCGGGGAACGTGCTGGTGGTCGGGCCAGGTGTTCGGGTTCTGTTGTGTCGGGCTGGGTCAGCTTTGGCGTAGGTAGCAGCCCAGCGGCGCGCAGAGCACCTCGCCGGTCCCGTTGGTCTGGGCGGTGAGCCGGATGGGCACCCAGTCGTGGCCGACGTGGTCGGCCACGGCGAACGGTCCTCGCCGGTCGGTGGTGGCGGCGGTCACGACCCAGCTGCCGACGTAGTCGGCGCCGACGTAAAGGCGGTAGGTGATGGGGCCGGTTCCGCTGGCGTGGCCCCAGGTTCCGCCGATCTCGATCCAGGGGTGGCTGATGGTCGCGTGCCCTTCCCACAGGGTCTTCTCGCTGAGGAGCTCGGTGGAGTCGATCGCCCACCGTCCGGTGATGCCGGGGTCGGGTGCGCTGGGCAGGAACGCCGGGTAGAGCGGGACGGGCAGCCAGGGTCGGGCGAGGCCGGCGCCGGTTTCGGCGTCGTCGGAGACGATGATCCGACCCTCGTTGTCGGTGAGCGCCCAGAACTGCCGGCCACCGACGGCGGTGTAGGTGTAGAGCACGTTGTTGCCGCCTTCGCGGCGGATGCGGATGATCTGTTTGCCTTGGTTGTCGGGTCCGATGTAGACGATCTCGTCCTGGTTGTCGTCGATCATGCGGATGAAGGCGTCGTTGAGGAGGGTCAGGCCGCCTTTCTCGATGGTCGCCGAGGTGAGCCCCAGCGCCTTCCAGAGTTGCTGGTACTGGAGTTCGAGCCGCTTGATCCGGTCCAGCAAGTTCGATGGCTGGTTGACTTGCCCCATACGCTCTCCTGTCCTGAGGCGATTCCCTACGCGATATTTCAGGCGGTGTCGTCGAGAAGCGGAGCGAGGGTGAGGGTGATCCGTTCGGCCGACACGCTGGGCGCGTACGCGATCTCGACTACCCGCACGGGGCCGGTGAATCCTGTGCGGTGGAACGGATCGGCGGGCACGACCAACTGGCCGTCGTCGCCACGGGACACGTCGGCGGCGGTGGGTGCAACGTCGCCGCGTACCACGATCTTGGGCAGGACGACGGGCATGCGGGCGGTCTGCTGGTCGGCCTCGGCGTGCCCGAACAGTGTGGCGGCGCCTTCGGCGCTGCCGTAGTTGTGTTCGACCTCCAGCAGCGGGAACCCCTGGGCGTACTTCGTGGTGTCCTCGTGCACCGCGATCGGCAGGCCGAGGTCCACCCCTTCCCCTACGGCGAACGCGCGGGTGGCCATCGATGAGCCGTCGGAGGGCCAGGTGTAGGAGGTGACGTTCCCGCCGACCTCCCACACGTGCGCGCTGCCCTGCTGGCCGAGCCAGGGCGTGCCGAGCCGCAGCACCCGCAGCGGCGGGCCGCCGGCGGGGTTGGGTGCGATGTCGAACACGAGGTCGGGGCCACCGATGACGTTGCACAGCTGCCGCAGGCTCTCGCCGACGTCGGCGAGGTCGTAGCCGTTGTACGTGCGGTCCCGCAGGAAGAACGACTCGGTGTCGTCGAGCCGGATGCCGATGTCGCCGCCGGTGTGCGTTTGCGCGAGGGCGACGAGTTGGCGGGCGATCTCGTTCTGGTCGGTGTTGTCGTAGGTGACGGACAGACCGGCCACGGTGGACAGGTCCGGGTCGGCGGGCAGGAGCGGGAGCACTTTGCGGTGGTCGAAGTAGGTCCAGAACTCGCCCGCGCCGAGGGTGACGGTCTGGGAGGTGGAGTCGTAGGAGCGGGTCCAGATGATGCCGCCCCACTGTGGGCGGCTGTCCCGGTAGGCGTAGATCACCCGCCGGGCCGGCATCGTCAGGTCGTAGGGGTCCAGCCGGGTGGTCTTCTCGCCGAGCTTCCATGAGCAGTCGAAGCGCCCGGCCGCGTTCAACGGCTTGGTGAACCGCACCGCGGTCGGTGTGAAGTCCTCCAGGATCCGTCCGCTGCGCAGGTCGGCTAACTGGTAGGTGTAAACCGGCGCGGCCATCGGAGGGGATCACGCGGGGATGACGTCGACGTGGAAGTAGTAGTCGGCCTGCTGGTTCAGCGGCCCGAAAGAGACTGTCCCTTGGAGACCAGTCTTGAACAGGAACCGCACCGTGTGCGCGCCCGTGTAGACGGTGCGGGCGCGGCGGTACGGGAGGTTGAGGAACCCGACCGGGTTGGGGAAGTTGGTACCGGTGACTTCGAGGAACGCGATCGACACAGTGTTCGCGTTGGTGGTCTCCGACACCTCGGGTTGGACCGTGCTGTCCACGGTGATCGAGCCGGCGTGGGAGATGTAGCCGACGTTGCTCGACACGGCGGTGAGCCGCATCCCGGCGCAGCCGGCGATCAGGTAGGGCCAGCCCGGGTCGGTGATCTCCACGGTCGCGACCGTGTAGGTGGTGTTCTGCCCAGCGTTGACCGGCGCGTTGGCTCCTGGGCCGACCGCGTTCGGCTGTGAGTAGCTGACCTGCCGGGTACCGCGCCACGTCGTCCCGTCGTAGCTTTCGAGCCAGTCCCGTTCCCGCCGGTAGACGACCAGGCCCTCGTACGGGTTGATGATCGCGTCCCGCCACGTCCGATCCGCCACGGGAAGCACACCGCCGACGGCCACCGTCACCCCGAGATCGATGTTGTTGATGTCGTCCTGGCTGATGGTCTCCGCGCCAGCCGGCACGGTGATACGCGCCTTCACGACGTAGTCCGGTGACCAGCCGCCCTCGGTCGGGTCCGGGGCGACCGGGCTGAACGACGGAGTACCGACCACGTGCCGCACACGCAGATCGGAGTCGGTGTCGCCGTGGTAGGTGTCGGACTGCTGGAACACGATCAGATCGATGCGCGGGTTGGCCGGGTCGGCGGGCGCGGTGCCGAGCACATCGATCGTTTTCACGGTGTCCAGACACAGGAGGTAGCTGCCGCCCCCACCCGGGCGCACCGATTGACGGGAGCCTCGGAACGGGGCGACGTGCACTTCACCGGTGGGGGTCGGTGTCGTGGCGGTGACCGCGCCCGCCGCATCCGCTGCGGGGAACAGGCCGGACCGTGACGTGGTGGGGCCGGTCGGGGTGAGCAGCCCGCCGATGGTCAGGCGGGCATCGACCTCGGTGATCTGTCCCGTGTCGTCGACCGCGCCCACAGCCCAGGAGTGCCGCTCAACCAACAGGATTCCCTCCTCACAGGTCGGTGTGGTGGTAGAGGCAGGTGAGTTGCCCGGAGCCGGTCAGCGTCTCGAACCGCACACCGGTCGCGGCGCCCGGCGGCAGGGTGAACCACTCGCGGCGGACCAGCTCGCTGCTGCGCGACACCCCGGAGGACACGAACCCCACGGTGCGGTCCTCGGTGGTCAGGTCGAGCTGTTGGCCGGCGGGCACGGTGAAGGTGTCGGCCAGCCACAACCGCTGCCCGGTGCCGAGGTTGGTGATCCGTGCCCCGGGTGCCGGGCCGGTGATCCGCCACACCGGCTGGGCGTGCGCCCCGCCCTCGTTGGTGAGCGCCAGCTCGCCGCCGGCCCGTCCTGCGCTGAACGCGAGCGGGAACATCAGCGGGAACACCAGGCCACCGGAGGGCGGTTGCGCGGGGCTCGTCGACGGGGACAGCTGCGGCAGCCGTAGTCGGCGCGGGTTGGTCGCCCGCCACCGCACCACGCCCTCGGTGACGCCGACCGCGTACCGGCGGCCGGTCGGCACGATCACACCGGTGCACCGCGCCCACACCAGCGCCTTGGCCCCGTCCCACTGGATGACCAACGGCTCCTCGACCGGGTTCTCATCAGGTGCCGTGACGCGCTGCAACTCGGCCACCGCCGACCTGAACTCCGGCAGCGGGTGCACGATCCGGTAGGTCGCGGTGATCGTGCGCCGGCCGACGAGCAACTGCCCCGGATGCGCGCCATGCTGGTTGTCCCGGTCGATGTCGCCGTCACGCATCTCGGGCCGGTCCAGCCAGCCTTCGAGATTCACCAACCGGTACGGGGTGCCGGAACCGAGCAGCGTGCCGCGCCACTCGATCTGCCGGTCACGGGTGATCAGATCGCCTGCGGCCACTATCCACCACCCCGCGATAGCCAGTCCCATGCCTGCGCCTGCTCGGCCGGGTCCGCGTCCTGGGGTGCGTGGTAATGCTCGATGTGCAGCGGGCTGCGGCTCGCCGCGCCGCCGCTGCCCCCGGCGCCGCTGGTGTCCGGGAACGTGCCGGCCTGGCTGGTCGCGGGCTGGTAGGCGGCGGGCTGGGTGGGAGCGGGCAACCGCGGTGCCGGGATGGCGGATTCGGCGAGAGCGGTCGCCGCGCCGGCGACCGGGTCCACCATGGACGCCAAACCGTCGACCAGACCCTGTCCACTCCAGACACCGATCTGGCGGAACACCTTGCTGGGGCTGGCGATGCCCAGCACGTCAAGCGCCGCATCGACCGCCATGTCGATCAGGTCACGGAACCAGCCGATCACGGCGTCGGCCATCGATTTCAAGCCGTTGAGCAGGCCCCGCAGGATGTTCTTCCCAGCGTCGACGAGCAGCGAGCCGAGATCGCCGAGCGCGCTGAGGATCCTGCCCGGCAAGCCCTTGACCCACTCGACCAGCTCACCGAGCTTGCGGATGGCCCCGTCCCGGACACTGGCGAACCAGCCCGCGACCTTCCCCGGCAGGCTGACCAGCCAGCCGAAGAAGTCGATGATGCTGCCGACCCCGGCACCGACCGCGCTGACGGCGTTCCGAATGTGCCGGACGATGTTGTCGTCGATCCAGCCCCAGATCACGGCGGCACGATCCGACAGCCACTGCCAGGCCGACCCCACCGTCTGGGTGATGGAATCCCAGTTGGTGATGATCAACGTGGCGAGCGCGATCGTCGCGCTGATGATCAACAACCACGGGTTCAGGTTGGACACGACGGTGAGCACCCGAACCGCCGCCGTCACCGCCTCGAACGCCCGCACCGCCCCGTACAGGCCGATGGCCAGCGGCCCGAGCCAGTACGCGTTCTGCGACAGGACGATGGCCAGCTGCGTCAGGATCGGGCCGGCCGCCATCAGCGCCACCACGAGCACCGACCCGACCTGGGTAGCCACCTGCGCGAACCCGGGGCCGAGCGCCTGCACGACCGGGGCCAGCTCCTGGAGCGCGGTCAGCAGGACCTCACTGACCACATCGGACACAGTGGCGAGCACCTCGCCGAACGCGGCAAGCGTCTGCTGGCCCTCCACGGACTCCAGGAACGCCCGCACCTGGCCGGTGAGCGCCACCAGCGTGTCCAGCAGCCCCGCGCCACCCAGGCCCAGCCCATCGAACACCGCGCCCGCGATCGCGCCCACGTTGCCGAGCAGCTGGCCGAGCTGGCGCAGGGTGTCCAGACCGGAGGCGATCCACTCGTGCAGTTCGCCGGTCTCCCGCGCCTCGCGCACGAACTCGGCCGCGCGCTGTGCGGCGTCGGCGAACCCACTGGCCATCCCGGGGAGGAACTCCGCGCCGACCGCGACCAGATCCAGCAGGATCGACACCAGCGGCTGCACCGCCGACGACACGCCACCAACCGAGGCGCGGACCTGCCCGAAGATCCTGCTCACCGTCTCGACCTGGCGGGACTGACCCAGGAACGCCGCCGTGCCACGCGCCGCGCGGTTGAACTCTCCGGCCACCCCGGACAGCCCGGTCTCCAGCACCGGCAGATACCGGCCACCCAGGACGCGGACGTCGTCGGCGACCCCGGCGAACAGCTCCTCCTGGGTGGCCCGCTGCACCGACTTCCAGGCCGGGCCGAGATCACGCACGGCGACAGCGGTGTCGCGGGCGGCCGGGGACAGCCGCTCCAAACTCTCGGCGAACGCCGCCGGGTCGTCGACGTTCCTCATCGCGAGGCCGAACCCGGCCATGCCGACCCGGGCGGCGGCCATCCCCACCCCGACCGCGACCCCGGCGGCCGGGAGCACTGCCATCGCCGCGCCCAGCGCGGCGACCGTGCTCGCCACCCCATGCACCGCCGCACCGGCGGTGGCCACGTTCGACATCGCCAACGCGACCCGCACGAACCCGGCCTCGGCCCGATCAGCCAGCCGCGTCAGGTCGTCCGACGTGCCGCCGGCAACGCGGCTCAGCGCGGCACGGGCCTTGGCCAGCCCGCGGTGCCAGTCCGACGAGTCGATCCGGAGGAAGCCGACCAGCTCACCGACCGTCAGACTGATCGCTCAGCCCTCCGACGAAGGCGCTCCTGCAGGCGCTTGCAGACGCGGCATCGGCGATGACCAGTCGCGGGACTGCGGTAGGTGTTCGCGCTGTTGAGCGGGTGGCCACGCAGGCACACGGTCTTGGCCGCGTTGACCGCAGCCTGTGCGTAGGGCGAGCGCAACGTGTTCTCGCGCGCGTCGACCGGCTCCAGATGCGCCGGATTCACACCGTGCCGAACCCGACAAAGATGATCGATCTGCAACCCGCCCGGGATAGCGCCACGGAAGCGGGTGTACGACCAACGATGAGCAAGAAAACGCACCCGCCCGACCGTGAAGCGGGCATAGCCATTCGGGAGAAGCGAACCCATCCAGAGCCAACAACCACCGGCGTCGACCCGCACCCGAGCGCGGAACCGGGCATCGTCGTCGCCCTGGATCTGCACCACCGCGCGCGGGTCACCGTGCCGCAGCCAACGCCGAAGATGCTTGACGCAGAAACCGTGGGCCTCGCGGCGATCGGAACAGCCGTCAATCACGCACGCCAACGCCGTACCGGGCACCCCCAGACGGCCAAACCAGCTGAGAGAACAGTGACGTCAGCGACCCGGCACACGAGGATGCGCGGGTGCGAGAGCGCGGGTCAGGCGGGAGTCGGCCGACAACAAACCAACGATCCGGGTCCGCAGCCACCGCCACGAACGGGAATTCAAAATTCCCGACTCGACATCCACCCCGTACAGCTCATGTAGATCCGCCTCGACCAACGACCAGCGCTCTAAGACCTGCGCCCAGGTACAGCCGTCTTCGTCGCCTTGGCCTTGCGGGTACGGGTCGTACCACTCCCGGAGCCCGGTTGCCGGGTCGATCGGACCGCCCGACGGCTCGCCCGATTCCCGGCCAACGCTTCCGGGTCCGGCCGACCCGCCGCGTTCCAATACGCCTCCGCAGCAGCCCGACCCGCCGCCGCGTCCAACCACGCGGTCACAGCAGCCGTCTTCAACATCGGCCACGGCACCCGATCAGCGAGCATCGTCTCGTAGGCCGGACCGAGCGCATCCCGATACAGGTCGACCTCCCCCATGTCGTCGAGCACGACCGCGTCCAACTCCCCCTCGTCGTCGCCGGCCTGCGCCAGCTGCGCCGCAACCTCAGCCAGCCGCTGGAACCGCAACCCGGTCTCCGCGTCCACAGGCGGCACAAGATAGATCTTTCCCTTGTACGGCAACGACAACCCCGCATCAAGCAAGTCCCCGAGATCCTGGAACACCACAGTCAGGCCACCCCATCGACCAGCGCGACAGCCTCAGGGGCCTCGTTGGCTGGGTTGGTGATCTCGACCGGGGCGCCCTGCCCGTTCAGGGTGAAGTTGAACGGCTCCAGGTCGGTGACCGCACCACCCTTGGTGAACCCAGACACCGTCGCGACACCTTGATAGGCGTCCTGAGAACCGTCGCGCCGATACCAGCGCACAGTGATGTTCGCGTCGAACCCCACCACACGTCCGGCGCGCCGGACGGCTTCCTGCCCAGGATCGGGGGTGAACACGGCCGCGTCGGTGCGCTTGCGGCGGCCCTCGGCCTCAATGGACCAGGTGCGCTGGGTGACAACGGTCGAGCCCCACCCGTCCGAGTCGAAGTCGCCGTCGTCCTCGGTGTTGTCGTCGGTGGTCTCGCTCATCGACGTCAAACCGTTGACACGCGTCCACGTCCGCTCCGTGGCGTCCGGTGCGCTGGTATCGACCTCCAGCACCCAGTCTTTAGCCAGCAGTGACCGCAGGGACATTATTTAATTCCTCCCAATGTCGACCCATCCTCGCCGTCAAGATGGTTTCGACCTACAACTCCTAAATCTTCCCTCATAGCCTTTATGAGGGCATCATTTGCCTTCTTGACTTTATCCAGGAGATCTTCTTCGTGATCTGACACATTCGGAGATAGGAGCACACTAGAAGTGCGATGGTAAATTTCGAACTGATTGAGCATTGCATACTCTGGATCCCAGTCCGATGACAGGAGCGCGACAATGTCGCAATAGTTGTCGAAGTTCATAATATGACGCTCGAGTCGATCTCTTGTATCGACGGCAATCTCTTCATTTCTATCGATCTGATTCACCGATTTCTCTATTGCATCCATCCAATCTCGAAAATTGGAGAGAAGTTCACCGTAGGCGCTGAACCGTTGATTGCGCCAATAGGCGGCGGATTCGCTTGTTTGCTCCCTTTTCCATCTGAGATATTCTCTTGCTTGCTCTCTTTTCCAGCGTCGGTCATCTCGCCAGGCGCTGATCAGATGCCCTGCGATCACTCCAACAATGCCGATAATTCCTACCGCGATCGGCACCCAGCCCGCGACCTGCCCACTCGTCGACATGGCGGACAATCTAGCGTTACCAATCCAGCTGCCCCTGGATTCGTGGCCTATGAGCAAGGAGTCGATAGATGTCCGCGTACTCAAAGCGGCCGTTCTGATCCCGGCCCATCGACGCGGAGGCGGTTCGCTCGACCAGGTGTACAGCCACATTCGCGAGCGTGAGATGGGTTGCGCCGTGCAACAGGTCGAACACCGCGTCGAGCAACTCCAACGCGTCACGCGGATCGGGACTGCCGCCGCGTACTCGTACCTGGAGCCCGATCAGGCTGTCCGCCTGGTCGACATCATCGGCCAGCGCGTAGCAGGACAGGACCACAACACGGGCCGGCGCGGTCGGAACGACCCCAAGCACGAGGCCAGTCTCGTCGTCCGTGTACACCCCGTCCGGTCGGTACACGCCGATACCGGCGGCGGCCAGGTGAACGGCGAGCCCGTGTGTCAGCTCGACGGTCCAGCTCATGTGCCGAACGCCTCGCGGACTTCGGCCTGCATGAGCCGGGCCACCGCGCGGCGCTCGGACACCAGGGCGGTCTCCAGGAATTTCGGGCCGCCGTCATCGTGCCGGTAGTCCAGGTCTTCGTGTTGGTAGACCGCGTAGTCCGCGTCGAAGGTGACCGCCGCAGTGCCCGTTTTGGGTTCCCGGACAACACGGGCGCTGGCGCGGAGCGCACCGGTCAGCCGGGGCGCGCGCCGGGCCGCCACATCCCGGACGTGATCGGCTCCCGCCTCGGCCCCTTGGTCGGCTCCTCTTCGAGCGCGGCCGGCGAGGGCGTCGCCGTTCCAGGCGACTCGGACGTTCTTAGCCATGCGTGATCTCCGTCAGGTGAGGGCGATCTCCAGGTGTGACCACGACGCTGGATGGCTGTGGCGGCTCGTGGTGATCACGCGGGCGGTACGTTCGTGCGAGGTGCCTGCCCAGAGGGTGACTCGCGAGCCGGCCGGCACTGGCACGTCGGGGCCGGTGTAGATGGTGGTCTCGCTAACTATCTCTTCGCCAGTCGCGGCGATGACTAGCCGGTGGCGGTCCTCTACGAACGCCCGGTGCGTGACCGGATCGTCGAATACATCGCCGTAGGGGCCGGTGCCGTGGTGCTGCCGCACGATGATCGTGTGCGGCAAGAGCGTCGGCGGAAGCTGCACGGCGCCACCTCCGCAGCGTCAAACGGTGTCCACGCCGCAAATTGGTCAATCTTGGCTAATTGTGCACCCACAATTTGAGGTCTGCACCGGCTGCGATTGACTGCGTCCCGCCGACGTAACCAACTCTGGGGATCGACTTTGGACGGTAAGAAAATTGATAGGCGGCGATCGACGTGGGCGGTCAGGTTCAGCCTGACCATGTGTGAACTGAACCCGGGAGTGCACATCGGCTTTCAGTGGTTGACTCGTACCGCCGTGCTGGTGGTTCTGTGGCGCACCCCGGAGGTGGTGTCATGGCTGGTCTAGCGGGCCGGGGCGACGCCGACCAAGCGATGCCGGGCGAGCGCGATCTGTTCGGTGCGGGTGAGTCCGGCGGTTTCGGCTCCGTCGTTGCCGTAGGTGATTTGGACGCTGCCGATCCGAGAGCTGGTCATGGGGCCGGCACCGGGAGTGGTGAGCATGCGGGAGGTGAGCGCGCAGACCACGGCGAGCACGTCGCGCGGGGTCTGCTCGTGCCCGTGCACCGCCCGCACCACCACCGACCGGTAGGCGGTGGGCCATCCCGCGTGCAGGTAGAGCAGGCCAGCCGAGCTGGTCTCGACCTCGCCCACCCGTTCGACCCCGTGGACGAGGATGGAGGACACCGACACCAGGTGCAGGGTCGGTACCGCGAGCAGCCGGCCGCCGGCCGCGTCGAGGGTCCACACCACGTCGGTCTCGCGGGTGATGGACCACCGGCAGTAGCCACGCACGAACTCCGATGCCGCGTCCAGCATCCATCCCGCCTGGGTGGGGTTGGAGGGTGGGTGGCCGAGGTACGCGGTCAGGTCGTCAACGGTTGCCAGCGCGGCCACGGTTCCGGCTCGGCTTGGTCTGCGCCTGGCGGCGGGTGGGCTCCGGGCCGGGACGCTCGGCGGGAGCGATCACCTTCGCCTCAGCGGCTGTGCCGCTGCCCGCCCCCGCGTCGTCACTGGTGTCAGTCAGCCATCCCACGGTCATGGTGACTGGCCCGGGGGTTGGGCTGTGCACGGTGATCGGCTCGTCCAGGTGGGATACGCGAGTGGTCACGGGCGTGTCGTCGAATGGTTCAGCGTCGGTGGAGGTCGGTGCCCCAATCGTGGCGTGGGTGGTGACCGGTGCCGCCGAGGTCGCTTCGGCCCCAGTGCTGTGGATCCGATGGCTACGCCGTGTCATCACTACCTCTTCGCTGTACAGGCTGCATCATGCGCCAGATCAGGCAGATGAGCTGGTCGTGTTAAAGTTCGTTACAGGTGCCTTGGTACGGATTCTGGGACGACGTTTGGGAGAGGCGCTTGTTCGTCCGCCAAGCCCGGCATCAACCCTCTACGAGCATCGATGGCCCCGATGCACTTCGTGGTGGCGCACGGGGATTCCCTCCAGGCGTGCCTCACTGAGCGTCGTAGGGACACGCTGATGAATCGCCTACCTGACAGGTGGCTGGTCAGCCTGGAGCCGGTTACCGGACAGGTATGCGCGTGTCCTGGCAGTCGTTGTTCTCGCATGTCTTGAGTACGGCCCCGTGGGCTGTCGTCTGGTACGCCCTGGGCGTGATTGATCGGCAGTTAACGCTCTGGCGAGTTGTTCAGTCGAGTGCTTCGGCTATGTTTGTCCGTCACGATCGAAAAGGGTTTGAGATAAGGCGAAGCGTCGCCGAACCGCGTCCCAAGGTATCGAAGGCGGCTCGTCAGCCACCGGATCAGAGGCCGGCGACACGGCCGAAGGCACCAGGTCGGTAGATGGCCAGGCCGAGGCGGCGTTCGGCGCGGACAGCGGTCTTGTTGCGTTGGAAGAAGTCCGCGTGGCTATTGGAGGCTTCGACGACAATGCCGCCTCGGGTGAACAGTTGGGCGGCTTGGGAGAAGGCGCCGAGGAGTGCCTCTCCAGCGGCGATGGCGGGGGTGTTGACGACGCGTTTGCCCCACAGGGTTTGTGGCTGCTGGCCGACGAACGGGCCGTTGGCGTAGTACATGCCCTGGCTGTTCTTGGCCAGCATGATCGTCTGCCACGCCAGCGGGTTGATCACGATGGCGTCTGGTTCCAGGAAGCTGGTCCAGCGGATGGCGGTGATCTGCCGGTAGATCGCGTCCATCTCGTTGTCGTCGGCCAGGGACGGTTCAGTGCCCTTGGTGATGGTCGGGGCGAGGCCGGGCCGGTTGAGCAGGCCGATCATGTTCGCGCCGGCACCGTCGCCGGAGAGGATCTGTGCCTCGGACGCCTGCCGGATGAACAAGGGCAGGCGCGCGTTGAGGTAGGACTGGATTTGGGACCAGTCTTCCAGCATCTCGTCGGTGATCGGCAGGAACGTGGCGACCTTGTGCAGGGTCTCGTCGACGGTGCCGAACTCCATCGCGGACTCGGGCTTGAGCGCGCCTTCGGCCACCGCGGCTGCGGCATTGGTCACCGTGGTCTCGACCAGGTAGCGGATCAGTGGCGAGGAGGTGGCGCCGCCGGGGAACAGGTCCTCGATCACCAGCGGGCGGAACCGGATGTCCACGATGCCGGGGACGATGTGTGGTGGGGTGGTCACCAGGTCGTAGCCGGGGCCGGGCGCTGCCGGGGTGCCTTCGGACAGTTCGGCCTTCAGTTCGACGTCGCCGGTGGTCCAGTTACCGCCCTTGAGGCCCCGCTCGACCAGCGAGCGGTATCCGGTGGACTTGACGAACTGCTCGCCGAGGCTGGCGTACCCGCCGGGCCGTTCGGGCGTGTCGTCGGGTTCGTCATCGCCGGGCTTGCGGCCGGCGGCGTGGAAGATCTCGGCTTTGCGCCGCGCGATGGTTTCCTTGGTGGCGACCTCGTCCTGAGCGGCCTTGAGATCGGGCTCGTACTCGTCGAGGCGAGTGGTCTTCTCCGCGTCGGTGAGCGCCGGGTCCTCGACGACATCGAGCATCTTGACGGCCAGTTCGCGCACCTTTTCGCGCGCTTCTACCAGTGTTGGCGTATGTGGTCACCTCGTAGATTCATGGAGTGCGGATAGTGCCCGAAGTTGGCGTGCGCGGACGGCCAGCGCAGCACGTGCGGTGTCCGCCGCCGTGTCGCCTGTTCCTGGTGTCGTGTCGGCTGCCGGCTTCGTGGGAGCGGGGTCGGGGTCGAGGACCCCGAGGGTGGCCAGCACGTCGCGCACGGGGGTGGGTAGGCCGGCGGGGTCGATGTCGGCGAGCTGCGCGCGCAGCGCCGCGGTGGGTTCTGTGTTGTCCGGTCCGGCGGTGGTAGCGGCTTTGGAGGACAGCACGAGGGCGGCGGTGTTCGCGGGTACGGCGACGAACGCGCCGTTGAGCAGTTCGCGGCGGGGCTTGCCGGTCTTGCGGTCCTGCTTACGCAGGAACGCGACGCTGGTGGTGCGGATATGGCGTTCACCGACCAGCGCCCGGGTGGTCTGCGCGAGTTCGGTGGAGGCGTAGGTGCCGCGCACGCGCAGGTTGCCGTGCTCGTCCAGCTCGGGCCGCCCGCTGCCGACTGTTGAGGAGACGGACATGCCGTGATCGATGTCGAAAGTGATGTGCTCGGGAAGCGGTTCCCATTCGTCAGGATGGAGCGTCTCGCCGTCGCGGTCCTGAACCGGCGCGGACAGGATCACTTCGAACGTTCCGTGTGGACTGTCGGTCTGGTCGGGGGCCGGTTCCACCTGGGCAACGGCCTCTTTGGCAACAACGTCAGGCATGCGTATTTCCTCGTGAGCGACTAGGGATTTCGAGAGCGGCGTGGCGACCATACCGGCGCGGCGGCCACATCGGATCATCATCGGCGCCGTGGTCGGAGCTCTACTCCACGTCGTCGTGTGATCCAATAGAGTGATGCTGACTGCGGCATTGGGATGAACTTCGAGTCAGCTCGACCGCGCCATTCATCCAAAGGTGTTATATCTGATCGTTATAATTCGAGGTCACGCCTGTTCGCGCGCTTCAGCAAGGTATGTCTTAAGGATATAATAACGGCGTTCACCATTATGAATCCCAATCATGAAGCGACTTCCTCTTGACAAGAGGCTTCTGTCGTGGCCATATATTTCTTACTCCTCCTCTTCTTGATCTTTAAGGAGAGGAGTGGGGATGTCGCCGTGGGTCTCCGCGATCATCGAGCAAGGCCCGTGGGTGTTCGCTATCGTCGTGGCCAGTAAGATCTACCGACTTGCCCTCACATGGATGGTCCGAACTGGCCGCTCCGACATTGTGGTGGACGATCGGTGGTCGTATTTCAAGGTTCGTCGCGGGCGGCCCGACTCGCTCAGCGAGTCCCCTCCCGGAAAACGAGGTCTCAGGAGTATCGACGGGGGTGGGCCGAAGGACGACCCGCCCGAGGCTGAACGGGTCCGATCTGGTTGATGGTCACCCCACCGCATCGTCGGAGCGAGTCCCATCGGGATCCTCGGTGGAGTTCTGCTCGTCGTCGGCCGGGGTGGGTTCGGCGGCCGGTGCGGTGCCGAGGGGGACGAGGGCGGCGTTGGCGTAGAGCTGGTCGGCTTCGGGTCCAGCGGTGTTGAGCCCGAACATGGGTCGGGCTTCGGCGGGTTTCATGACGCCGAAGTTGATGAGGTCGCGGGCGGAGGTGGCGCGGGTTTCGAAGTCGCCGCGTAGGACTTCGTCGAGGTTGAACCGGACGATGGTGTGGCCGGTGTCGTCGAAGTGGCGGACGAGGTGGTGGGTCACGGTGGCCTCGTATCCGCCGAGTCGGGGTGCCATGGTGTCGCGGTACATCGAGCGCATCTGTTCGGTGATGTTGCTGTAGGTGGCGTGGTCGAGGATGTGCACGACCGGGGGCGGGGTGTCGTAGGCGGCGCAGACCTCTTCGCGGTTGAGTTTGCGGGACTCGATGTACTGCATCTCTTCGGCGGAGAGCTGGAGGACTTCGGGTTTCATGCCCTCTTCGAGGATCGCGGTCCCGCCCATGAGGTCCGCGCCGGCGTGCTGGGCGTCCCAGGTCGCGCGGAGGCGTTGCTGCGCCGGCTCGGAGAGGCTGCCGGGGTGGGTGAGGGCGATGGAGGGGCGGGCACCGCGCCGCCACCAGGCGGCGGTGGCGCGGCGGGCGGCGTCCTCGTTGTAGAGGGTGTCGCGCAACGGCTCCAGGGTGGACAGGCCACGTGCGAGAGTTTCGGGGTTGTACTCGATGAAGGGCACCACGTCGGCGGCCGGGATCGGGGGTAGCAGGGTCACGTCCCGCACGCCGGCCGCGTAGTAGTAGACGAGTTCCCCGGTCGCGGCGCGCTCGACGATCACGTTCGCGGGGTGCATGGGTTGGAGCTCGGCCGGTTGGCCTCGGTGGTCGCGCAGGATCAGCCAGAACGCCTCGCCGTAGACCTCCTTGGTGGCGGCGGTCCACAGCCACAGCCGGAACATGTCGAGTTGCTCGTTCGGGCGGGAGAGCAGCCGCGCGAGGGGGTGGGTGTCGTCGACCAGCTCGCTGCCGCTGCCGGTGCGCTCCCGGACCTCGAAAGGCAATCGGGCGGTGCCGTAGGCGAGTTTGCGGACCAGGACGTGGACCCATACCTGCCGGCGGTACAGCTCGGCGTAGCCGGCGAAACGGTTGAGCAGCGCGAGGCCGGTGGTCGGGTAGTACTGGCCGCGCGGGAACATCGGGGAGATGTCGGCAAGGCCGCTCACGCGGGCCGGGAGCGCGGCGCCGTTGGACAGGAACAGGTCTCTGTTCACCTCCCCCTCGGGGTGAGCGTGGGCGGGGGTGGTTGGGGGCGTTGCAGGTACGCGACGCCGGTACGGGGGAGGTAGACCCAGCCGTCGATCGGGGTGCGCTGCCCGAGCGGGGACAGCGACGCCGCGTCGGCCAGGATCACGGTGTGGTCGTCGACCGCCCACAGCAGCCCCTCGACTGCCTCGCCGGAGTGGAGGGTGATCACGAACCGCTCGCGCAGCGCCTGCCGGATCAGCCGGTCACGAGACCGCACCACCAACACCCCCATCACTGCTGCCGCCCATGATCAGGAGGTCGTCGTCCTCGTACTTGCTGCGGCCGGGGCCGATGTCGGCGATGGCGCGGGACAGGGCGATGACCACGGCGGCCACGGCGTCGATCTTGTCGCCGGAGTTGGCCTTGTCGGGCTTGACGTTGCCGGCCGCGTCCATCGTCACGGCGAGGTTGTCGACCTGCCAGCGCACCGCCGGGTTACCGCCGTGCCGTAGCACCGGACGTTCCGCGGTGCCTTCGAGCACCAGGCGTTGGAGTTCCTTGGTGGGCGCGGAGAGGGTGCCGTAGCCCTGCCGCACGGTGACCATCGGTGCCCCGTCCGAGACGAGGTCGTTGACCAGTTGGGTGGCGTTCCACGGGTCGTAGCCGATCTCGGCCACCGCGAACGCGTCGAGGTCGCGGCTGATCTGGGCGCGGATGAATCCGTAGTCGGCGACGTTGCCGGGTGTGGTGATCAGGTGGCCCTGCCGGACCCACGTGGAGGCGAGGCCGGCGGTGCGTCGGTCCAACGCGGGCACGTTGTCCTCCGGTGTCCACAACCGCCACAGCACGTCGAACGTGCCGTCCGGGGCGCCTGTGCTGTCGGCGGCGGGGAACACCCACGCCAGCGCGGTCAGGTCCGAGGTGGACGCGAGGTCCAGGCCGCCGAAGGCGCGCCGACCGGCCAGCTGCCGCTCGTCGACGAGGGAGGCGTTGGCGTCCCACGCCGGCATGTCGATGAACCGGGTTTCCTGCTTGGTCCGCCGCCCCAGGTGCAGGCGAAGGAACTTCGCCAGATCCGCCGGGGAGGACTTGGCCTCGTGTGCGGCTTGGGCCAGGTACTCCCGCGACGGGGAGACCCCGAACCCCGGGTTGGCCTTGCGCCAGGTCGCCTCGGCGAACGGGTCATCGTCGGCGTCGGCCGCCCACACCACCCCGTACACCGTGGGGTCGGCCAGCGCCCGGCGGGCGAGCTGCTCGACGTACTCGCGACGCCGGGCGTAGATCGTGGTGCGGCGGCCGTCGTCGGCGGTGGTGATGATGACGATCAGCGGCTGGGTGCGCGACCCGGTGCCGGTCTCGACCGCCTCGACCAGGTCCGGGGTCTTGTGGACGTGGAGTTCGTCGATGATCGCGCCGTGGATGTTCGCCCCGTGCAACAGATCCGCGACCCGCGACACCACAGCGAAGTAACTGTCGCTGGGCTCGTGGACGATCCGCGAGGCGAGCACTTTCACGTACGGCCGCAGCGCCGGGGAGCGTTGGGCGATGGCGCGGATCGGGTCGAAGCAGTAGCGGGCCTGGTCCCGCCCGGAGGCCACGGCATAGACCTGCGCGCCAGGCTCGCCGTCACCCGCGACCAGGTAGGTGGCGATGCCGCCGGCCGTGGTCGTCTTGCCGTTCTTGCGCGGTACTTCGATGTAGGCGCGGCGGATCACCCGCACCCACTCGCCGTCGTCGTTGCGCCGCACCCACCCGAACACCGGGGCCAAGATGTAGGCGACCTGCCACGGGTCCGGCCGCAACGGACGCCCGGCCCACTTCCCTTGGGTGTGCCGCAGCCGGGAGAACGCCGTCAGCACCCGGTCCACGCGGGCGGGGTCGAACCGCGCCTCGGGTAGCTCGTCGGGCTCCGGGGTCTGGATCGCGGGCGGGCAGTCCGGCAGGGGGATGCCACGCGCGTCCAGATACCACGCGACCTCCTCGGACAGCAGCAGGTCAGCCGATGCCCGAGAACGGGCTTGTCTCGCCACGCTCGGCGCCTACCTCGATGCCCGTGCGCGCCGAGGGCGTGAGCCCGAACTCCTGCGCGAACCGCAGCATGGACCGCGCGCTGTCACGCTGGATCTGGAGCGCCGGGTTGCGCACGAGGGCGCCGTGGATGCCCTTGATCAGCACCGCGGACTTGGCCAGGATCTCGCTCGCCTTCGCATGCGCCACCACAGCCTCGCAGTACGCGTGCAACGCGTCCCGGTCCGACGCCGCCGCCGTGCCCATGATCTCCAGGTGCAGGACGGTGAAGTCCCACACCGCCCGCACCTCCGCCGTGATCCCCTCCGGGGGCAGCAGCGGCTCAGCACTGGGCACCGGTTCGTAGTCGTTGATCCGGTCGGCGCGGTCCCCGTGCAGCAGACGCAGCGCTCGCGGCTTCTTCGCCGGTCCTCGACGGCCCACCACACACCCCTCAATGTCCACTATAGATAGACAGATAGAAGAGACTGACCGGTTCGATGATCGATCCCTTGCGGATGACCGGTTCACTCAGTTCGAAAAACCTGGCACGCCGCACGCGGCGCGGCTATAGCCCTGGCCGGTAGCCCGCATCCCGTGATTCTTGAGCCCCTCCCGCTTAGCGCAGCCGTGCGCACGGTTCAAGGGCTTGTGATTCTTGTATCTCGACTTTCTTCGGTATCGCCTTCGATCCTTTGTGGAGGTTGCAAGGGCATGTGATGGAGGAAACTCCTTGCCCACAGCCCTCGAACTATCGGCTGACCTCCTCCAAGCTTGAGCTATACGCCCCGAAGGGGAGAACGAAAACCCAAGGAGGACAACGAAATGACCGCCCCGAAGAGCCCCCGCAAGGCCACCACCAAGACCGCAGCGAAGGCCGCCGCCAAGCCGGCCGCGTCGCGCACCCGCAAGCCGGCCACCACGGCCGCCCCGGCCGCGCCCGTGACCCCGGTGCAGCCGGCCGGTGTGGAGGCCATCAAGGCCAGCACGGAGCGGGCCGCGAAGGCCAAGGCCACCCGCGCGGAGGCCACCGCCTCGGGCGAGACCCGGGCCTGCGAGACCTGCAAGGAGACCAAGCCGATCACCAAGTTCCCGACCACCACCCGTAACAGCGAGGGCGAGATGGGTCGGGGCAAGACCTGCCGCGCCTGCCGGGACGCCAAGCGGCAGAACAAGAAGTAACCCGCTGAACCGGGGGCGGCGCAGCAGCAGGCGCTGCGCCGCCCCACCCCGAAGGAGAAGGAGAAGAAGGCATGACCATGAAATTCGTACCCGTCGAGGGCGGCCGATCCTGGGAGTGGCAGCACAACCCGTGGCGCTACAAGGCGGTCGCGCTCAACAACACGGCGACCATGCTGCTCTACTACCGCCCGGCCGACGCCGAGGACAGCGAGTGGACCTTCGTTCACGAGCGGGAGGTCCGGGGCTACGCGGCGTCCTTCGTCGCCGAGCAGATGAACTACGACACGATCGACGTCCCGATCAACGTCACCCGATACCTCCGCATCATGCACACCTGGCACTGCACGACCGGACCGCACGCGGGCAAATACGGTGTCGGCCTCGCGCCGCTGTACGTCACCCGCGACGAGCTGACCGCACTCCAAGCGGCCATCAGGAACGTCGACTGACGCCGAAACGCGTGACGACAGCGAGGTTCTGATCAGCATCTGAACCGGGCGCGGCACAGCTTGTTGGTACCAAGCTGTGCCGCGCTCACCATTGTCCCACGTCAACGACCGAGGAACCCGACCACGCACCTCAGCCAGGCAACTCCAACCATGCATATGTAGACTACGGGCATGCGGAGAACGAGGCCTCTGGTCGAGGTCGCCATCGCGATGATGCAGGACCAGGACGGAAAATACTGGGGCTACCGGCTCATGAAGGCGACCGGTGTGCGCTCCGGCGTCCTGTATCCGGTCCTTGACCGGATGCTCGCCGACGGCTGGTTGACCGACGGCTGGGAGGAACTGGAAAACGCACGCCGGAAGCATGTGCGCCGCAGATACTACGAGCTGACCGATCTGGGCAAACGTGAGCTCGGCGCTCTGCTGGCGTACGCGCGCACCGAGGAACGGTTCCGAAACCTCAACCTGGGGTGGGCGCCGTCGTGAGCGTGAGCGATCTGCTAATCGGCGGCGATTCCTGGTGGATATTGCCGTGCTCACTGATTGCTGTTGGCGCAGCATTCGGACTGCTGCCCGGCCTGATGCTGCGTTTGATAGTGCTGCTCTACCCGAAACAGCATCCACGACGCGAGGAGTTGTTCGGCGAGCTATACGACCCGAAACTGGGTCGGATGGAGCGGTTCGAGTGGGTGTTCCAGCAGCTCGAGTTGGCCACCCGTCAAGGTCTATCGTTGCGCAGGTCGGCCAGAATCAGGCGGAGAGAAATAAAGCGCATGATTGAAATCATGCGGCATATTCCTATCTTGATGTCCCCGAATATCCGCGACGCAAACCTGCTAGAGAACAATGAGAACATCCTCAACGAAGTCGATGATGTTCTCGCGAGGATGCCCAACTCATTGGTCGACTAGTCTGCATCGGCTCACGCCGCAGCGTTGAATCTGTCCGCGTCGTCAGAACACCGCTCACTGTGAAGGTCACGTTTCACGGCTCATTGATCGGCATCGGCCCCTAGCGCTGCAACGGCATTGGTTATGTCGACCTCGCCGGCTGCCTCGGTGGCGCGCTTGCGGTCGCCCTTGACGAACACGAGCACGTCTTGGTGGGAGCGACCCAGCACGCGGGTTCCGGTGAAGATCCGGGCGGCGCGGTGTGGCAGTGAACCGATCATGGTGACGAGGACGGCTTCGTTGTGCAGGCCGAGTCCGGCGGCGTGGGCGGCCTCGACGGTCAGTCCGCGCAGGTCCCGCAACATGCCGCTGCGTCGGTCGCGGGCGGAGCCGACAACCAAAACGGCGTAGCGGTCGGGTCGTAGTCGCTCGGCGGCGAGCGCGATCATGCGCCGGTAAGAATTGCTGAACTGTTCCGTGGTCATGGTCGACAGGTCACGCGGGTCGTCGCTGTAGCGCTCGAGATCGAAGTAGGGCGGGCACCCGAAGATCAGGTCCACGCTGTCGGTGTCCATGGTGGGGAGCAGGTCGAGGCAATCGCCCTCTAGCCAGCGCGGCCGGATCGCCGGCTCTGCGCCGAGGACGGGGGGCACCTGGGTTTCGTTGGCGGTGATCTGCTCGGCGCGTAGCTCGATGCCGGTGTAGCGCAGGCCGAGGACAGCGGCGACCAGGCCGCGAACCGAGCCGCCGGCCCAGGGGTCGAGGACCTGGCCGCCGGGTGGGCAGAACCAGCGGTAGATGATCTCCGCGAGGACCGGGTCGAACACCGAGGTTCCGGCGGTCACGGCTTCGTTGCGGGGTTGGAAGTGGTCGGCCTCGAACTCGGCGTTGGTGAGCATCCGGCCGAGGCGGCGTTCGGTGGCGGTCTTCTGTTCGTAGTAGTTCGGCGAGGCGGAGTTGCTGCGGTAGATCAGGTGTGCGTCGCGGCCGGTGTGGGACTCGATGCCGGACAGGCCCGAGGACAGCCACGCTCGTTTACGGTCCTGCCACCAGCCCAATCGGGCGTCCAGCACGGAGAACGGCGGGACGAGGAACCTGTCGGCCAGCGTCGGCCGAGGCTCGTCGTCGGCCGTCGTGGTGTCCTCGCCGCCGTTGTCGCTGGACAGGTCGCGGACGAGCCGGTCCAGGTCGTCCTCGGTGTAGCCGGTACCGGTCAGATCGGGCAGCTCGCCGAGCAGCTCAGCGAGCAGCCGTTCGTCGTAGCCGCCGAGATCCGCAGTGCGGTTGTCGGCGGCTACGATCCGCGCGGCCTGGTCGTCGTCGACGTCCACCCAGGACACGGCGACCTCGCCCCAGCCGGCATCGCGCGCTGCTTTCAGGGTGTGGTTGCCGGCGAGGACCTCGCGCTCGCGGCCGGTGTGGGTGCCTCGGTTGGCTACCAGCGGTCGGTATTGGCCGTTGGCCATGAGCGATTGCCGGATGGCGGTCACGTCGCCCTGGCGGGGGTTGCGGTGGTAGGTGCGCAGGCTGGCGACGGGTTCGCGGGTGGTGGTCAGGTCGTGCACGACCGCGCTCGTCGAACCGGTTGGTTCCCGTGGGCTGGCCTGGGGAGCGCTGGTCATGGCGTGCTTGATCTGGTCATTGTCGATCAGCTTCCGGTAGGCGTCGGCGCGGGCGGGCAGCCGGATGTCGCCGCCGCCGGCGTCGAGGTGGTCAACAAGTTGCTGGGCGACGGCCGGCCCGAAGATCAGGTTCAGAGAGGCGCGGAACGCGCGGTAGGCGGGTGGTGCTGGGCCGTCGCGGTCGTCGCGGTAGCAACGCAGCCGCCGGTATCGGTTACGCACTACGAGCGTGCCGCCCCGGTTGAGCGTGAACGGGCTTGCTATGCAGCCGAAGGGTTTCGCCTCATCGCCGTGCAGCCCGCACAGGCCGTCCTGTTGGAACGGACAGCGCTTGTTGGCCGAGACGAGTAGGTTGTCCCGGACGGTGCCGCCGGCCACTTCGACCGCCGCCTGCTCGCTCGGGTGGATCGTGATCAGGGTGCCGGTTGGGGATGTGGTGGAGCGGCAGCAGGCGCCGTGGCATACCTGGCGGATGTAGTCGGGCGTGCAGCCGTGGAAACGTTGCCGAGCGAGCACTGCCGACACCTTCACCAGGACCGTGTCGGCTTCCGCTGGTCCCGTCGTTGCGGTGGTGTCAGTCGTCATCGCGCCGCGCACCTCCTCGGTGGTGTCGTGCTCGCAGCGCCTCGGCGCGGGTCTTCTCGGCGTGGTGCGGCGTACACAGCGATTGCAGGTTCGACCAGGACCACCGATCCCCGTCCTCGCTCAGCGGGACGATGTGGTCCACCTCGTCGGCCAGCCGCACGCACTCCGGCCACTGGCACAACGGATCGGCGGTGAGCTTGGCCGCGCGCAGCCGACGCCACCGCCGGGTACTGCCTCCGGCCCAGGTCGTCGGCCTGGTCGCCCACGGCGGGTAGCAGCGCTGGCAGCGCTGCCCGGCGGAGATCAGTTGGCCGCACCGGCACGCACGCGGCGGCTTGTGCGGCACGGCAACGCGACCCTTCGACAGTCCATTGGCGACCGGTGGGACGCGCGGCGCGGCTCTACCCGGGGAGTGGGGAGCCGCGCCGCGCGCATTCAACCGCGCGCCGGGGGCCGCGCGGAAGTTCGCCACAAAGCACGAAAGTCTATTCCCTTGGGGCACAACGGTTTTTTCTGTTTCTCCTGGTAACGGTGGCGCGGGGGGGTGCGATTTTCTAGGTGTAGCACCGAATTTAACGGCGGTGCTCGTACACAAAGGAGAAACACGTGGACCCTGGGAAGTCGAAGCGCGTAGCGCGCGACGAGGAAGTCTTTGTGTGCTTGGGATCGGGACGTCCGATCCCGGCCGACCTGGACGAGGCGACCCGCCTGGTCGCGACGCTGCTTCAGACCTTGCAGTCTGATGTAGAGGTTTACCGCTTGGTGGCCATCACGCGGAACACGCAGGTGGCCACCGGCTACCTGTTCGTGCGAGCTCATCACGTCATCGAGGGCGGGGAGAGGTGAGCCCGATGCACGAGCACTGCGCCGGGTGCCAGGTCTTCCAGTTCGCGATCTTCCGGTGGTGCATCAACCATGTCGAGGAGCTGATCGAGGCAGACCCGGATGCCGCCCGTCTCGTCGACGACGTGCCGGTCAAACCGTTCGGCCAGTTCCTCTCGTTGGAGGCGCCGGCGCCTGGCTACACGAAGCTGATCGAGGTGCTCGTGAGCCCTGAGTACGCGGCGACCACCGATCTCAGCAAGCCAATCATGATCGCGCCGATCATCCTCGGCGACGAGAACATCGGCGGCATGGCCATTGACGGGTGGCACCGGATCTACCGGGCGTTGAACGAGGGTGTCACCGAGCTGCCCGCCTACATCCTCACCGAAGCGACGTCCGTCGCAACCCAGTTCCCTTGGAGGTGAACACAATCATGCTCGATATCGGATACAAGCGGGGCGTTCCCGTCAGCGTTGACACGGCGTGGGGGTGCCGCGCGATCGTCGAACAGAACGGTTACGTCGATGTGTTGTGGGACCGCGAAGACCTGGTCGGTCCCCACAGCGCCGAACTCGCCGACCACCTGATCAACTACGTTCGCGCGGTCTGGTGCGACAGCGCGAGCCTGTTGCTCCGCAACCACGTGATGCGGGTTGACCGTGACCACGAGTTCGTGCTGTACGACGATTCCACTGTCGTGATCAAGGGCAACACCCTGGCCAGTCACGGATATCTCTACGTCTGCGCCTACTTCCGCCCGCGCTGCGAGGTGCACGCGCGCAGGGGTACGGGCACCGGGTCGTGCGGCCAGCTGCTCGACGAGCACGGCCAGTGCGGCTTCGCCAGCGATCACATCGAGGGTGATGCGTGATGGCCGCGAACAAGGACGAGGTCGCGATGCTCGCGCTCACGCCGGACGGCGACATGTTCGACATGACAGCACGTCAGGGCCATGTGTTGACGGTGCTGCGGGAGGCCATCGGCTGTCGCGGGGTTGATGTGGTCCAGTTTCCTGGTGACCTCGACATGTGGATCGATGACGAGGGTCTGTTGGAGGAACGGCCCCAGATGAATCTGTTCGCCTCAGCGGTCGCGGTCCTGCTCGGCTCGCAGCCACACCCCGGGGTGGTGCCGACATGGGCCGGCACCGTCGTGTTCGCCGGGGCGAAGGGAGCTGACACCGTGTCGATCAGCAGCGACGCTCGTCGGCTGATCACCGGACTGGTCGCAGCCATACGACCGGTCTAGTCGTACCCGCTTAACACGAGAGCCCGATCTCGCTTCTACCGAGATCGGGCTCTCGTGATCTGGTGACACCGCACCAGACTGCGTCTTCGACTGTTGCACGCTGGTCGAGCCGCGTCAAGTCAGGCCGTCGAGTCAGGCCGGCCGCCGATGTCGAAGGTGGTCGGCGAGCAGCTCCACCACGTCGCCGAACCGGTAGACGGGCCGGCCGAGTCGGTCGGTGCCGCGCGCGAGGATGCGTCGCCGGGACAGCCAGGACCGCCAGGTGCCCGGCGGCACCTCGTGGTCCAGGAGCAGCCGCGCCCAGCCGAGCGCGACCGGTGCGGTGACGAGCATGTCCAGCGCGCTCTCGATCATCCAGGCGCGCCGCTCGGCCACGTCATGCCCCGCACCACATACCGTGCAGACAACCGTGCCGTGCCCGACCCGCGCGTACAGGTGGCCGGGGCACGGGCCGGTGTCGGTCGGTGCCCCGCAGGGTCCGCTGTAGACGCGATCGGGCGGGCGGTCGACGCGGTAGCGGATCTGGGCGGCCAGGCCGGTGATGTCGCCGTGCAACTCGTCGGCGGCCGGGTGCAGCGCGAGCAGACTCGGCCACCCGATCAGCCAGGCCACCGCGTCCGCCGTGCTGCCGGCGGGCGGGCGCAGGTGGGGGTTCTGCTCGTGCACGACGCGCGCCCAGGTGGTGATCGTGGCCGTGGCCGAACTGGCCAGCGCGCCGGCTTCGGGCCGATATGGCAACGGCGTCTCGGCGCTGTGCCCGGGTCCGCGCGTCGTGCGGGTGTCCTGGCGGCTGAGTGTGATGTCCAGTTCGGCCAACAGGTCCGGCAGGTCGCGCAGCGCGCCGACCAGTTCGGCCAGGCAGCCCGAGCACAGCATGTCCGCGGTGGGCCTGCCGCAGCCGGTCACGCACACTCGATCGGTGGTGCGGTCGGTCACGACGGCCCCACCATCAGGAACACGACCAGGGCGACCGCGACGAGCAGGCACACCGCGATGTAGATCCGCTCAGCGAGCGACATGGTGGATCGGTCCCGACGGGCGTTCATGCCGCCGCCCGGGTTCCGTAGCCAGCGCGGCGCAGCAACTGGACCAGATGCGTGAGCGCCAACCGAACCGGCGCGTCCCGCACGGGGTCGGCGATCAGCAGCCCGTCCTGTCCGGTCAGCAGCGCGGCCAGGTCCCCCAGCGACAGGTACGCCCACCACAGGCCGGGGCTGGCCTTGCCTGCGCGGCGGTGTACGACGATGCCGTAGTCGGCGGCGCCCGCGACCGCCTGATCGGCTGCCTGCCGCATCGCGGTGGCCAGCTTCTCCCCGGTCAGTTCGGGGGTTGATTTGACCTGCCAGCACAGTCCCGGGGTGTTGCGGATGTCCCCGGTGTCCGGGCTGGATCGGTCTACTGTGGACCATCCGGGGTCCGGTTTACGTTCGGCGGCGGGCCAACCGGTGAACCGCAGGTACCGGGCGAGGTCGCGTTCGGTGGCGATCCCCCGTGCCCGGTTCGCCCGGCCGATCTCAGAACGGGTGCGAGTCAGATGCCGCACCCCCTCAACAGGGACGGGCCGGCGGCGCGGTGGTGGCGCGGTGGCCGATTCCGGGCGCACGTTGGCCGCGTGCCGGGCCGGGCGGCGCGGCCGGGCCGGGCGGCCC
>NZ_BAAGXS010000097.1:0-27745 GCF_054779715.1 Actinophytocola sediminis
GCCCAGCGCGCCCGCGACCGGCGCGCTGAGCCGGTCGAGCGAGGTGACCGCCATGTCGACCGCGTCCGGCCAGCGCGCGAGCTGGCGGCGCCGGGCGGCCTGCCGGTCGGCGGCCGGCGCGTAGTCCCGGTCGTAACAGGCCAGCTCCAGGTTCGCCAGGTGCGGATACAGGTCGCGGCGGTGCAGCTCCAGCTCACCGAACGACACCCGCAGCGCGTTCTCGAACGCGGCCAGGTGCGCCTCGTCGTGCGGGTCGGCCGGCCCACCCGCCGCCGCCGCTTTCTCCATAGTGGACAGACCGGCGGCGACGCCGGCCGGGGACAGGTCCTGGATCTCGCCGTCGTACTCGTGGTTGCCCGACACCTCGCGGACCGTGGCCACCGACAGGTCACACACCGCTCGCAACCGCTGTTCCATCGCCGAAGCGTATGACCGGGCCCTGCCGGCCGGTTGTGGTTGATTTCCCTGACTACTCCGGTGATCCCGGGCTGACAACACTGGCGCTGTTCGGCGTGTCGGGTGTCCCACAGAGGGTGCTGGTGATGGTGATGGCAGATGACGTGTTCGTGATGGACATCTCCGAGGGGTATGTGTCGGACACGTCGTTCGCGCAGCAGAGCATGTGGCTGCTCCACCAGATCGACCCCGGCAAACCGACGTACAACGTCATCGCGGCCACCCGCATCCGCGGCCCGCTGCGCGCACCGGAGCTGCGGCGGGCGCTCAACGCGGTGGTCGACCGGCACGAGACGCTGCGCACGGTCTTCCAGCTCGACGGCGACGAGCCGGTCCAGGTGGTGGCGCCGTCGGCGCGCATCCCGCTGCCGGTGACCGACGTGCACCCCTCGGAGATCGACGCCGCGGTGCAGCGCGAGGTCGAGGGGCCGCTGGACCTGGACAACGGGCCGCTGCTGCGGATGCGCCTGCTGCGGGTGAGCCCGGAGGACCACGTGCTGACCCTGGTGATGCACCACGTCGTCACCGACGGCTGGTCCTCGGCGATCGTGTTCCGCGAGCTGTCCCACTACTACGAGGGCTACGTCGCCGGCGGGGAACCGGAACTGCCGGAGCTGCCCATCCAGTACGCCGACTACGCGGCCTGGCAGCGCGAGACGCTGCGCGGCGAGCGGCTGACGAAACTGCTGGACTACTGGCGGCACAAGCTGTCCGGCGCCGACCCGCTGCGGTTGCCGATCGACCGGGCCCGGCCCGCGGTGCGGTCCAACCGGGGCGAGACCATCCGGTTCCCGATCTCCGAGGAGCTCATGGGCGGGATCGAGGCGCTCGGCCGGGCCTGCAAGGCGACCCCGTTCATGGTGCTGCTCGCCGCGTTGCAGACGCTGTTCTCCCGCCAGTCCGGGCAGCACGACATCACCGTGGCCACCGCGGTGGCCAACCGGGACCGCGCCGAGGTCGCCGGGCTGATCGGCTACTTCGTGAACACCCTCGCGCTGCGCACCGACCTGTCCGGCAACCCGACCGTCGAACAGCTCGTCGGCCGGGCACGGGACACCTGCCGGGAGGCCTACGGGCACCAGGAGCTGCCCTTCGACAAGGTCGTGGAGACCCTCCAGCCAGAACGCGACGGCGGCATCGGCAACGCGCTGGTGCGCGCGATGCTCGTGCTGCAGAACATGCCCGTCGAGCCGTGGCGCTCCGGTGAGCTGGTGTTCGAGCCGATGGACCTGGACAACCGCACGGCGTTGCTGGACCTGAGCGTGCTGATCGAGGCGGTGCCCACCGGCGGGCACGTGTGCATGATCGAGTACAGCGCGGACCTGTTCGACCGGATCACCATCGAGCGGTTCGGCGAGACCTACGTCCGCGTGCTGGCGGCGTTCGTCGCCGACCCCGGCACGCACGTCGAGCAGATCGAACTGGCCGGCCAGGGGGAGCGCGACCAGCTGGTCGGCGAGTGGAACACGACCGACCGCGCGGCGCCGGAACTCCTGGTGCCCCAACAGGTCGCCGCCCAGGCCGCGCGCACCCCGACGGCGATCGCGGTCGAGCACGGCGCCACCAGCCTGACCTACGCCGAGCTGGACGAGCGGGCCAGCAGCCTTGCCGCCGTGCTGCGCGCCACCGCCGCCCCGGAGTCGCTGGTCGGCGTGGTGGCCGAGCCGTCGGTGGAGTTCGCGGTCGCGGTGCTCGCGACGCTGCGCTCCGGCCGGGCGCTGCTGCCGCTGGACACCCAGCTGCCGACGGCCCGGCTGGCCCAGCTGCTGGACGCGTCGGCGGTCGAGGTCGTGCTCACCCAGGCCGCGCTGGCCGACACCGTCGCGGCGGCCGGCGAGCGCCGGGTGATCGCCCTGGACGGCGACTGGCCCACCGAGGCGCCGACCGACGAGGCCGGGCCGTACCCGGCCGGCCTCGCCTGTGTCTTCTACACCTCCGGCTCGACGAACCTGCCCAAGGGCGTCATGTTCACCCACGACGCGCTGGCGAACTTCACCGCCGCGATCGCCGACGAGCTGGCGCTGACTCCGGCCGACCGCTATCTCCAGCTGTCCTCGATCGGCTTCGACGTCGTGCTGGAGGAGCTGCTGCCGGCCTGGGTGGTCGGCGCGACCGTGGTGATCCCCACCGAGCGGGTGCTGGCCACCGGCGGTGACCTGACCGCGTGCGTGACCACCACCAGGGCCACCGTCGTCGACCTGACCCCGGCCTACTGGCACGAGTGGGTGCGCGAGCTGGCCGAGCGCGGCGGGGCACCGGAGTCGCTGCGGCTGGCCGTGGTCGGCGGCGACCGGGTGCGCACCGACGCGGTCGACGTCTGGCAGTCCTTCGGCGTCGACCTGGTCGAGGTGTACGGCCTGACCGAGGCGACGGTCACGACCACGACCTGCCGCCTGGGCGAACACGGCGGCGGCCGGCGCGGTCCCGGCGTGGTGGTCGGCCGGCCGCTGGCCAACGCGCGGCTCTACGTGCTCGACCGCTGGCTGCGGCCGGTGCCCTCCGGCGGGGTCGGTGAGGTGTACCTGGGTGGGGTCGGGCTGGCCAGGGGCTACCTCGGCCGGCCGGGTGAGACCGCGTCCCGGTTCGTCGCCGACCCGTTCGGCGGGCCGGGCGACCGCCTGTGCCGCACCGGCGACCTGGCGCGCAGGCGGGCCGACGGGGAGGTCGAGTTCCTCGGGCGCTCCGACGACCAGCTCAAGATCCGCGGCTACCGGGTCGAACCGGCCGAGGTGGAGGCGATCCTCGCCCGCCACCCCGGGGTCCGCCAGGCCGTGGTGGTCGCGCCGGCGACCAACGGCGTCGCCCGGCTGGTCGCGCACGTCACTCCGGCCAACGGCGCGCTGGATCCGGCGCAGGTGCGCGACTTCGCGGCCGAACGCGCGCCCGAGTACCTGGTGCCCTCCTCGGTGGTGGTCCGGGAGTCCCTGCCGTTGACCCCCAACGGCAAGGTCGACCGGCAGGCACTGCTGGCGGTCGCGGTCGACGCCCCGGAGCCGGCGCGCGGCCCGATGACCCCGCGCGAGGACCGGATGTGCGGCCTCATCGGCGAGGTGCTCGGGATCGAGCGGGTCGGGGTGGACGACGACTTCTTCGCCATCGGCGGGGACAGCATCCGGGCCATCCAGCTCGCCTCCCGGGCGCGGGCGGCCGGCGTGCCGGTCACCCCGCGCGACGTGTTCACCCGGCGTACCGCCGGCCGGCTGGCGACGGTGGCGCAGAACCCGGCCGCGGCCGCCGCGGCCGACCCGGACGCCGGCATCGGCGAGGTGCCGCTGACCCCGGCCGTGCACTGGCTGGCGCGCCTCGGCACGGGCAAGGCGTTCAACCAGGCGGTGCTCATCCGGCTGCCCGCCGGGGTACGCGCACCGCTGCTGGTCGAGGCGCTGCAGGCGGTGCTCGACCACCACGACGCGCTGCGGATGTCGCGCACCGTTGGCGCCGACGGCGCGTGGGCGCTGACGATCGCGCCCCGCGGCGCGGTCGCCGCGGCCGACCTGCTCACCACCGTGCCGGCCGGGCAGCTGACCGAGGAGTCGCTCGCCGAGCACGCCAGGACCGCCCGCGCGGCCCTCGACCCGGACGCCGGCGTGCTGTGCCGGCTGGTGTGGTTCGACGCCGGCGACGAGCCCGGCCGGCTGCTCGTGGTGCTGCACCACCTGGTGGTGGACGGGATGTCCTGGCGGATCCTGCTGCCCGACCTGGCCACCGCCTACCAGCTCGTGGCCGACGGCGAGCCGATCGTGCTCGATCCGGTCGGCACCTCGTTCCGGCAGTGGGCCGCGGGCCTCATCGTCGCGGCGACCGACCCGGAGCGCACCGCCGAGCTGGGGTTCTGGCGGGAGACCGGCCGGGTGGCCGAGCCGCCGCTCGGCTCCCGGGCGCTCCAGCCGGACCTGGACCTCGCGGCCACCGCGCGGTCGTTCACCGACACCGTGCCGGTCGAGGTCGCCGAGCCGCTGCTGTCCGGCCTGCCGGTGGCCTTCCACGCGGGCGCCAACGACGTGCTGCTGACCGGGCTCGCGCTCGCGGTCCGGCACTGGCGCGCCCGCCGCGGCCACCGGGTCGGCCGCGTGCTGGTCGACGTCGAGGGCCACGGCCGCGACGAGCAGGTCGTGCCCGGCGCGGACCTGTCCCGCACGGTCGGCTGGTTCACCGTGGCCTACCCGGTCACCCTCGACCCCGGCGAGGTGACCTGGGCCGAGGTCGGCACCGCGGCCCGGCGCGTCGGCGACGCGCTCAAGCGGGTCAAGGAACAGCTGCGCGGGGTGCCCGGCAGTGGGGTCGGCTACGGCCTGCTGCGCGACCTCAACCAGGACACCCGCGAGCTGCTGGCCCGCGCCTCGACGCCGCAGATCGGGTTCAACTACCACGGCCGGCTCGGTGCGGGCGCCGACGACCAGGTCTTCGGCTGGTCGCTGGACGGCGACACCGCGAGCCTGGGCAGCGGGCTGGACCCCGACCTCCCGCTGGCCCACCCGCTGGAGGTCACGGCCGTCGCCGAGGAGCGACCCGGCGGTCTCGCGCTGACGGTCACCTGGCAGTGGGCGTCGAACGTGTTGGCCGAGGAGGAGGTCCGGGAGTTGGCTGGGCACTGGCTGGCCGCGCTCACCGCGCTGGCCGGGCAGCTCGACGACCCGACCTCGGGCGGGCTGACCCCGTCGGACCTGTCGCTGATGTCGTTGTCGCAGGCCGAACTCGACGACCTGCAGGCGGGCTTTCTCGACTGAGAGCCGGGGACACCGAGATGACCGCGCCACCCATTGACGACGTCCTGCCGCTGTCGCCGCTGCAGGAGGGGTTGCTGTTCCACGCGCAGCTGGCCGACGGGCCGGACGTCTACGTCGGCCAGCTGTCCGCCGACCTCGACGGCGACCTGACCGCCGGCACGCTGCGCCGCGCCTGCGCGGAGCTGCTGGTCCGGCACGCGAACCTGCGCGCGTTCTTCCGCCAGGGCCGCCAGGGCCAGCCGTTGCAGGTCATCCCGCGCGCGGTCGAGCTGCCATGGCGCGAGGTGGACCTGACCGGCGTGCCGGCCGAGCACCACCGCCGGCGGCTGGCCGAGCTGGCCGAGGACGACCTGGCGCGCGGCTTCGACCTGCGCCGGCCGCCGCTGCTGCGGTTCCTGCTGGTCCGGCTGGGACCCCGCCGGCACCGGTTCGTGGTCACCAGCCACCACATCCTGTGGGACGGCTGGTCGTTCCCGGTGCTCATGGACGAGCTGTTCCGCCTCTACGCGCTCGGCGGCGACGGCGCCGGCCTGCCGCCGGTGACCCCCTACCGGGACTACCTGCGCTGGCTGGCGGCCAGGGATTCGGCCGCGGCCGAGACGGCGTGGCGGATGGCGCTGGCCGAGGTCGAGGAGCCGACGCTGCTGGCCGCCGCGACCAACCACGACACCCCGACGCTGCCCGACCGGCACACCGTGAGCCTGCCGCCCGGGCTGACCTCGGCGCTGGCGAGGACCGCGCGCGCCTGCGGGGTCACGGTCAACACGGTCGTGCAGGGCGCGTGGGCGTTCCTGCTCGGCCGGCTCGCCGGCCGCGACGACGTGGTGTTCGGCACCACCGTGTCCGGCCGCCCGGCCGACCTGGACGGGGTCGAGTCGATGGTGGGCCTGTTCATCAACACCGTGCCGGTCCGGGTCCGGCTCGACGGCGCGGAGCCGGTCGCCGCGCTGCTGGCCCGCCTGCAGGACGAGCAGTCCGCGCTCACCCCCCACCAGTACCTCGGGCTGGCCCACATCCAGCGGGTCGCCGGCCTGGACACGCTGTTCGACACGCACCTGACGTTCGAGAACTACCCGATGAACGACGACGTGCTGGCCACCATGAGCGTCGCGCCGGGGCTGACGGTGTCCGGTGTGGACGGTGAGGGCCGCGACGACACCCACTATCCGTTGGCGCTGGTGGTGTTCCCCGGCGACGACCTGATCGTGCGCGCCTCCTACCAGCCGGCCGCGTTCGACCGGGCCGAGGTCGAGCTGATCGTGCGCCGGCTGACCCACGTGCTGGCCCAGCTCGCCGAGGACGTCGACCGGCCGGTCCGGGAGCTGACCGGGCTGCTGCCCGGCGAGCGGGCCGAACTGCTCACCGCCGGCGGTCTCGGCGACCGCACGGCCGCGCCGGACGCCACGCTGCACGGGGAGATCGCCGACCAGGTCGCGCGGACCCCGGACGCGATCGCCGTCGAGTACGGCCCCGACCGGCTGACCTACCGCGAGCTGGACCGGTGGGCCAACGGGGTCGCGCACCGGCTGCGGCGGCTCGGGGTCGGGCCGGACGTGCCGGTCGGGGTCCGGCTGGACCGGTCGCTGGAGCTGATCGTCGGGCTGCTGGGTGTGCTCAAGGCCGGCGGCTGCGTGCTGCCGATCGAGACCGACGCGCCCGACGCCCGCCAGCTCGACGTGCTCGCCGACGCGGGCGCCCCGGCCTGCCTGGTGAACCGGGGTGCCCCGGTGCCGGCCGGCGCGGCGGTCGAGTTCGTCGAGGTCGACCGGTGCGCGGCGGACAGCCCGCCGCCGGCGGCGGTGGCCGGCGAGCACCTGGTGTCGCTGTACTACACCTCGGGCTCCACCGGCCGGCCCAAGGGCGTGGCCAGCACACACGGCGGCTGGGTGAACCGGATGTGGTGGATGCAGCGGGTCTACCGGCTGCGGCCGGACGAGGCGGTGCTGCAGAAGACCACCATGGTGTTCGACGACTCGGCCGTGGAGTGCTTCTGGCCGCTCATGGTCGGCGCCCGCGTGGTGCTGATCCCGCCGGGCCTGCACCGCGACCCGGCCGCCATCCGGGACGCGGCCATCGCCAACCGGGTCGCGGTGGTGCAGTTCGTGCCGAGCATGCTCACCCTGTTCCTGGACTGCCTCACCCCGGAGCACACCGCCGAGCTGGCCTCGGTACGCCACGTCGTGTCCAGCGGCGAGGCGCTGAAACCGGACGTGGTGGCGGCCTTCCGCGATCGGCTCGGTGGCGCGACCCTGCACAACCAGTGGGGCGCCACCGAGGTCTCGATCGACTCGACTGAACGATCCTGCGGCCCGGTCGACGCGGGGGCCGCAGGATCGGTCAGCGTCGGCCGGCCGATCACGGGCAACCAGGTGCACGTGCTCGACGAGTGGCTCTCGCCGGTGCCCACCGGGGTGCCCGGCGACCTCTACATCGGCGGGATCGGCCTGGCCCGCGGCTACCACGGGGATCCGGCCAGGACCGCGGACCGGTTCGTGGCCGACCCGTTCGCGCCCGGACTGCGCCTGTACCGCACCGGCGACCGCGGGGTCCGCCAGGCCGACGGCGGCATCGTGTTCCTTGGCCGGGTCGACGACCAGGTGAAGATCCGCGGCATGCGGGTGGAGCCCGGTGAGGTCGAGGTCGTGCTGGGCGACTGTCCCGGGGTGGGCCAGGTGGTGGTCATCGCCCGCGAGGTGGTCGCCGGCGCCGGCCGGGGACTGGTCGCCTATGTCGTGCCGGCCGGCGAGGTGACCCCGGCGGGTGTGCGGGAGTTCGCGGCCGCCCGGCTGCCGGGGTACATGGTGCCGGTGGCGGTCGTCGTGCTCGACGCGTTTCCGTTGACGGTGAGCGGGAAGGTCGACCGGCGCGCGCTGCCGGCGCCGGACGTGTCCTCGTCGGTGGTCACCGTCGGCCGGGCGCCCCGGGACCCGCGCGCGGACGTGTTGTGCGGGTTGTTCGCCGACGTGCTCGGGTTGCCCGCGGTGGGCGTGGACGACTCGTTCTTCGACATCGGCGGGCATTCGCTGCTGGCAACTCGCCTGGTGTCCCGCATCCGCGCGGTGCTCTCGGTCGAGCTGCCGCTGCGGACCCTGTTCGAGGCGCCGACGGTCGCGCTGCTCGCCGAGCGGCTGGCCGGCGGCACCGGCGACACCCCGCGCCCCGCACCAGGGGCCATGCCCCGCCCGCCGGTGGTGCCGCTGTCCTTCGCCCAGCAGCGGCTGTGGTTCCTCAACCGGATGGCCGGCCCGGACGACGGCACCTACAACATCCCGGTCGCGCTGCGGCTGACCGGCGACCTGGACGTCCCCGCGCTGCGCGCGGCACTGGCCGACGTGCGCGACCGGCACGAGGCGCTGCGGACGATCTTCACCGAGGTCGACGGCGAGCCGACCCAGGTCATCCTGGACACCCCGGCGCCGGCCCTGGACGTGGTCGACCTGGCCCCCGAGGTCGCGGCCGAGGTGGTCGCCGCGGAGTGTGTGCGGGGCTTCGATCTCGCGGTGGACCCGCCGCTGCGGGCCCGGCTGTTCCGGCTGGCCGCGGACCGGCACGTGCTGGTGTTGGTGCTGCACCACATCGCCGGCGACGGCTGGTCGCTGACCCCGCTGGCCCGCGACCTCGGCGCCGCGTACACCGCGCGCCGCGCGGGCGCCGCACCGGACTGGGCGCCGCTGCCGATGCAGTACGCCGACTACACCCTCTGGCAGCGCGAACTGCTCGGCACCGAGCACGACCAGGACAGTGTGCTCAGCGCCCAGGTCCGGTTCTGGCGCGAGCACCTCGACGGGCTGCCGGCGGAGCTGGCGCTGCCGGTCGACCGCCCCCGGCCGGCGGTCGCCTCGCACGCCGGCGGTCAGGTCGAGTTCGACACCGGCGCCGACCTGCACCGCGCGCTCGCCGACCTGGCCCGCCGGCACGGGGTGACCGTGTTCATGGTCGTGCAGGCCGGGCTGTCGGTGCTGCTGTCCCGGTTGGGCGCGGGCGAGGACATCCCGCTGGGCACCCCGGTGGCCGGCCGCACCGACGAGGCGTTCGACGACCTGGTCGGCTTCTTCGTCAACACGCTCGTGCTGCGCACCGACCTGTCCGGCGACCCGACGTTCCTGGAGCTGCTCGACCGGGTCCGCGCGCGGGACATCGCCGCCTACGCCCACCAGGACGTGCCGTTCGAGCGGCTGGTCGAGGTGCTCAACCCGGTCCGGTCGCTGGCCCGCCAGCCGTTGTTCCAGGTGATGCTGGCCTTCGACAACAACGCCGAGATCGGCCTGGAGCTGCCGGGGCTGACCGTGGCGGTCGAGCCGGCGGGCACCGACGTGGCCAAGTTCGACCTGTCGGTGACGTTCACCGACCGGCGCGGCGCGGACGGCGCCCCGGCCGGTCTCGCGGGCTCGGTGGACTACGCGGCCGACCTGTTCGACCGGGACACGGTCGAGGCGTTGGCCGGCTGGCTGGTCCGGGTGCTCGAGCGGGTCACCGCCGCGCCGGACACCCGCGTCACCGACATCGACCTGCTCACCCCGGCCGACCGGGACCGCGTACTGGCGGCCTGGAACCCCGCTGCCACCCCGGTTTCCGCCGCCACACTGCCCGCGCTGTTCGAGGCCCAGGTGGCCAGCACCCCGCTGGCCGAGGCGGTGCTGGCCGGGCCGGACACCCTGACCTACGCCGAGCTGAACGCCCGCGCCAACCGGCTGGCCAGGCTGCTGGTGGCCGCCGGCGTCGGCCCGGAACGGCTGGTCGCGCTGGCACTGCCGCGCACGGCCGACCTGCTGGTCGCCATGCTGGCCGTGCTGAAGGCGGGCGGCGCCTACCTCCCGGTCGACCGGTCCCTGCCGGCCGAGCGGATCGCGTTTCTGCTGGCCGACGCCGCCCCCGTGGCGGTACTGGCCGACCGGGAGACCGCCGCCCGCCTGGACATCCCCGTGCTCGCCCCGGACGCGCCGGAACTGGCCGGGCTCGCGGCCGAGGACCTGACTGACGACGACCGGCGCGGGCCGCTGCTGGCCGACTGCGCGGCCTACCTGCTGTACACCTCCGGCTCCACCGGCACCCCCAAGGGCGTGCTTGTCGCGCACCGGTCGGTGGTGGAGCTGACCTCCTGGGCGCGGGCCGAGCTCGGTCCCCAGCGGCTGTCGCGGGTGCTCGCCTCGACCTCGCTCGGCTTCGACGTGTCGGTGTTCGAGCTGTTCGGGCCGCTGCTGTGCGGCGGGCGGATCGAGCTGGTCGAGGACCTGCTGGCGTTGGCCGAGCGGCCAGGCTGGTCGGGCAGCCTGGTCAGCGCCGTGCCGTCGGCGCTCGCACAGCTGACGGCCGCGGCTGACCGGGATGTCTTCGAGGCCGACACCGTGGTGTTCGCGGGGGAGGCGCTGCCGGCGGGGCTGGTCCGGGACATGCTGGCCGGCCACCCCGGCCGCCGGGTGGTCAACGCCTACGGCCCCACCGAGGCCACCGTCTACGCCACCTCCTGGCACACCGAACACCCCGACATCGGCGCGGTCCCGCCGATCGGCCGGCCGCTGCCCAACACCCGCGCCTTCGTGCTGGACGAGCGGCTGCGGCCGGTGCCGCCCGGGGTGCGCGGTGACCTGTACCTCGCCGGCACCGGGCTGGCCCGCGGCTATCGCGGCGACCCGGCGCGGACCGCGGACCGGTTCGTGGCCTGCCCGTTCGCGGCCGGCGAGCGGATGTACCGCACCGGCGACCTGGCGCGCTGGCGCCGCGACGGCCAGCTGGAGTACCTGGGCCGGGTCGACGACCAGGTGAAGATCCGCGGCATGCGGGTCGAGCCCGGTGAGGTCGAGGTCGTGTTGGGGGACCTGGGGCAGGTGGTGGTCATCGCCAGGGAGGTGGTCGCCGGCGCCGGCCGGGATCTCGTGGCCTATGTCGTGCCCGTTGGCGGGCTGACCCCGGGGGACGTGCGGGAGTTCGCGGCGGCCCGGCTGCCGGGGTACATGGTGCCCGCCGCGGTGGTCCTGCTCGACGCGTTCCCGTTGACCGCCAGCGGAAAGGTCGACCGGCGCGCGTTGCCCGCACCGGAGGTCTCCGCGCCGGCCGCGGCCGGCCCCCGCGACCCGAGGGAGGAAGTGCTCTGCGGGCTGTTCGCCGACGTGCTCGGACTGCCCGAGATCGGGGTGCACGACTCGTTCTTCGACCTCGGCGGGCATTCGCTGCTGGCGACCCGGCTGGTCTCCCGGGTCCGGTCGGCGCTGGGCGTGGAACTGCCGCTGCGCGCGGTCTTCGAGGCACCCACGGTCGCCCGGCTCGCCGACCGGCTCGACCCGGCCCGGCGCTCCCGCCCGTCGCCGCGCCCGGTGCCCCGGCCGGCCGTGGTGCCGTTGTCGTTCGGGCAGCGGCGGTTGTGGTTCCTGAACCGGATGAGCGGTGACGCCAGCTATCACATTCCGTTGGTGCTGCGGCTGTCCGGCGATCTGGACGTGCTCGCGTTGGCCGCCGCGGTACGCGATGTGGTGGCCCGGCACGAGGCTCTGCGCACGGTGTTCCCCGAGCACGACGGCCAACCACACCAACAGGTCCTGGACACCGACCAGGCCTGGCCGGGACTGCCGGTGACCGAGGTCGCCCCCGACCAGGCGGCCGAGGTCACCGCGGCCGCGATCGCCGCCCCGTTCGACCTCACCACCGAACCACCGCTGCGCGCCCGACTCCTCGCCACCGCACCCGACGAGCACGTGCTGATCGTGGTCGTGGACCACATCGCCGGCGACGGCTGGTCGATGGCGCCGCTGAGCCGCGACCTGACCACCGCCTACGCCGCCCGCCACGACGGCACCGCCCCCGACTGGGCCCCGCTGCCGGTCCAGTACGCCGACTACGCCCTGTGGCAACACGCACTGCTCGGCGACGAGCACGACCCCACCGGCCCACTCGGCCGGCAGCTGGCCCACTGGCGGACGGTACTGCGGGACCTGCCAGCCGAGCTGGCGCTGCCCGCCGACCGCCCCCGGCCACCGCACGCCGCCCACCGCGGCGGCTCGGTCCCCGTCGAGGTCCCCGCCGCGCTGCACCACGACCTCACCCGGCTCGCCCGCCAGCACGGGGCGTCGGTGTTCATGGTGCTGCACGCGGCACTGGCCCTGCTGCTGTCCCGGCTGGGCGCCGGCACCGACATCCCCATCGGCACCTCGGTCGCCGGGCGCGACGACGAGACCCTCGACGACCTGGTCGGGTTCTTCGTCAACACCCTGGTCCTGCGCACCGACCTGGCCGGCGACCCGACCTTCCGCGAGCTGCTGGCCAGGGCCCGCGACACCGACCTGGACGCCTACGCCCACCAGGACCTGCCGTTCGAGCGGCTGGTCGAGGCGCTCAACCCGGACCGCCAGGTCGGCCGCCCGCCGTTGTTCCAGGTGATGCTGGCCTTCGACAACAACGCCGACGGCGTGCTCGACCTGCCCGGCGTCCAGGTCGAGTTCGCCCCGGCCGGCACACCGAGCGCCACCTTCGACCTCTCCTTCAGCATCGGCGAGGTCCCGGCGGGCGGACTCACCGGCACCCTGGACTACTCGGCCGAGATGTTCGACCGCGAGACCGCCGAGGGCCTGGTCACCCGGCTCGTCGGCGTGCTCGCCCAGGTCACCGCCGACCCGGACCTCCCGGTGAGCCGCGTGGCGGTACTCAGCGACACCGAACGGGCCCAGGTGCTCGGCGACTGGCACGGCCCCGCCACCGACCTGCCCGCCACCACCCTGCCGGCGATGATCGAGGCACAGGTCCACCGCACCCCGGCCAACCCGGCCGTGCTCGACGCACTGTCCTATGCCGACCTCAACGCGTCGGCCAACCGGCTCGCGCGCCACCTGGCCGCCACCGGCGTCGGCGCCGAGGACATCGTCGCGGTCCTGCTGCCCCGGTCGGCCCGGTTCGTGGTGACCGTCCTCGCGGTGCTCAAGACCGGCGCGGCCTACCTGCCCGTCGACCCGGACGGCCCCCCGGCGCGGACCGGGTTCCTGCTGGCCGACGCCGGCACCCGGCTCGTGCTCGCCGACCGCGCACCCGGCCGGGACGTGTGGCCGGGACCGGTCATTGTGCTCGACGACATCGCGGCCGAGGTCGCCCGCCTGCCGGCCACCGACCTCACCGACCACGACCGCGTCCGGCCGCTGGACCCCCGCCACCCCGCCTACGTGATCCACACGTCCGGCTCCACCGGGACGCCCAAGGCCGTTGTCGTGACCCACCAGGGGATCGCGGACCTGCTGGCCGCCCAGGTCGCCGGGTTCGGCATCGACGACACCAGCCGCGTCCTGCAGTTCGCGCCGACCAGCTTCGACGCCTCGGTCTCCGAGATCGGCACCGCGCTGGTCGCCGGCGCGGCGCTGGTGCTGCCCGAACTGACCCAGGCCGACCTGGCCGACACCGTCGCGGCCCTCGTCGCCGACCACCAGGTCACCCACCTCACCCTGCCGCCCGTACTGCTCGCCGCCGGCCACCCCGGTCCACTGTCGACCGTGCGCACCCTGGTGGTCGCCGGCGACACCTGCCCACCCGACCTGCCCGCGCGGTGGGCCGCCGGCCGGCGGTTCGTCAACGCCTACGGGCCGACCGAGACCACCGTGTGCGTGTCGATGACCGGGCCGCTGCCCGCGACCGCCGCCGGTCCGCCGCCGATCGGCCGCCCGCTGCCCGACACCGGCGTGTACGTGCTGGACGACCGGCTGCGGCCGGTGCCGCCCGGGGTGCGCGGCGAGCTGTATGTCACGGGCTCGGGGCTGGCGCGCGGCTACCGGGGACAGCCCGGCGCGACCGCCGGCCGGTTCGTGGCCTGCCCGTTCGGCGCGGGGGAGCGGATGTACCGCACCGGCGACCTGGTGCGCTGGCGCCGGGACGGCCAACTGGAGTTCCTCGGCCGGGTCGACGACCAGGTGAAGATCCGGGGCTACCGGGTCGAACCGGCCGAGGTGGCCGCTGTTATGGCCGACCAGGTCGACGCGGTCACCGTGGTCGCCCGGCGGGACGGGCTGGTCGCCTACGTGGTCGGGTCCGAGGTGGACCCGGTGGCCCTGCGGCGGTCGGTGGCCACCCGGCTGCCCGACCACATGGTGCCCGCCGTCGTCGTCGTGCTCGATGAGCTGCCACGGACACCGAGCGGCAAGATCGACCGCGCCGCCCTGCCGGAACCCCGGCAAGGCGCCCTGTCCGGACGGGCGCGCGACCTGCGGGAACAGGTGCTGTGCGGGCTGTTCGCCGACGTGCTCGGGCTCCCCGAGGTCGGCGTGCACGACTCGTTCTTCGACCTCGGCGGGCATTCGCTGCTGGCGACCCGGCTGATGTCGCGCCTGCGCGCGGCAGTGGGGGTCGACCTGCCGGTGCGGGCGCTGTTCGAGGCGCCGACGGTGGCCGCGCTCGCCGGCACGCTCGCCGACCACGACGACCCGAGTCGCCCGCCCCGGCCGGCCGTGCGCGCGGTGCCCCGGCCGGCCGTGGTGCCGTTGTCGTTCGGGCAGCGGCGGTTGTGGTTCCTGAACCGGATGAGCGGCGACGCCAGCTACCACATTCCGTTGGTGCTGCGGCTGTCCGGCGATCTGGACGTGGTCGCGTTGGCGGCCGCGGTGCGGGACGTGGTGGCCCGGCACGAGGCGTTGCGCACGGTGTTCCCGGAGCACGACGGCCAACCACACCAACTCCTTGCCGCGGCCAGCGGCACGCTGCCCGTCGAGCAGCCGCCCGCTGGGGGACTGGCCGCGGCCATTGCGGCCGAGTGCGCGACGGGCTTCGACCTGCGGACCCAACCGCCCCTGCGCACCAGGCTGTTCCAGTCCGGACCGGACGAGCACCTGCTGGTCCTGGTGCTGCACCACATCGCGGCCGACGGCTGGTCCATGGGCAGGCTCACCCGCGACCTGGCCACGGCCTACCGCGCCCGCGGCGACCAGCGGGCACCGGACTGGGACCCACTGCCGGTCCAGTACGTCGACTTCACCCTGTGGCAACGCGACCTGCTCGGCGACGGCGACACCCTGACCGCCGAGGGCGACCGCCAGCTCGCCTACTGGCGGCGCACCCTCGCCGACCTGCCGGCCGAACTCGCCCTGCCCACCGACCGGCCCCGGCCGGCGACCCCGGCCGGGGACGCCGCGACCGTGCCGTTCGACCTCGGCACCGCCCTTCACCGCGACCTCCGCGCGCTGGCCAGGGACAACGCGGTGTCGGTGTACATGGTCATGCAGGCCGGTCTCGCCGTGCTGCTGTCCCGGCTCGGCGCCGGCGGGGACATCCCGCTTGGCTGCCAGGTGGCCGGGCGCACCGACCAGGCGCTGGACGGACTCGTCGGGTTCTTCGTCAACACCCTGGTGCTGCGCACCGACGTGTCCGGCGCGCCGACCTTCCGCGAACTGCTCGGCCGGGTCCGGGACACCGACCTCGACGCCCAGGCCAACCAGGACCTGCCGTTCGAACGGCTCGTCGAGGCGCTCAACCCCGACCGGTCGCTGTCGCGCCACCCGCTGTTCCAGGTCGCGCTGACCATGGACGCCGCCGAGGACCTCGACCTGGACCTGCCGGGGCTGCGGGTGGCGGTCGAGCAGACCCCGCCCGGCGGCGCCAAGTTCGACCTGAGCGTCGCGGTCCGCGAGACCGAGGACGGGCTCGGCGGCGGGATCGACTACCGCACCGACCTGTTCGACCACGACACCGTCGAGCTGTTCGCCACCCGACTGGTGCGCGTGCTCGGCCAGTTGGTGGCCGACCCGGACGCGCCGGTCGGCGCCGTCGAGGTGCTCACCCCCGCCGAACGCGCCGAGCTCACCGACTGGGGGACCCCCGCCGACGCGCCGGCGGCGGTCCCCCTGCCAGCGCTGTTCGAACGCCAGGTCGCCGCGACCCCCGACCACGTCGCACTGGTACACGGTGCCAGTGAAATCACCTACGCCGAGGTCAACGCCGCCGCGAACCGCCTGGCCCACCGGCTGATCGCCGCCGGCGTCGGCCCCGAGCAGTTCGTCGGCCTGGCCCTGCCCCGGACCCCGGAGTCGGTGGTCGCGCTGCTCGGCGTGCAGAAGGCCGGCGCGGCCTACCTGCCGCTGGATCCCGAGTACCCCACCGAACGGCTGGCGCTGATGCTCGCCGGCATCCGACCGGCCTGCGTGCTCACCGTCGATGCGCTGCGGTCGCGGATTCCCGACACCCCGGGCATCCCGGTGCACTGTCTGGACGGGACCTTCGCCGACGAGCCGGCCCCCGACCACGACCCGACCGACGCCGACCGCGTGCGCGCCCTGGACCCGGCGCACCCCGCGTACGTCATCCACACCTCCGGCTCCACCGGGGTGCCCAAGGCCGTGGTCGTGCCGCACGCCGGCCTCGCGTCGTTCACCGCGGCCAAGGCGGCGGTACTCGGCGTCGACGAGCACACCCGGCTGCTGCAGTTCACCTCGCAGAGCTTCGACGGCTACCTGTCGGAGTTCTGCCCGGCGCTGCTGTCCGGCGGCGCGCTGGTGCTCGCCGACCGCGACGACGTGCTGCCCGGCGAACCCCTCGCCCGGCTGATCAGCCGAACCCGCCTGACCCACCTGCTGCTGCAACCCGCCGCGCTGGCCGTCATGCCGGCAGGCAGCATCCCCGCCGGCATCACGCTCAGCGTCAGCGCCGAGGCCTGCCCGGCGGAGCTGGTCGACCGGTGGGCGGCCGGCCGGCGGATGGTGAACTCCTACGGCCCAACCGAGACCACCATCAGCGCCACCATGAGCCGGCCCCTCACCCCGGGCACCGGCCGGCCGCCGATCGGCGGACCACTGCTCGGGCGCAGGCTGTTCGTGCTGGACGCCGCGCTGCGCCCGGTGCCCGCCGGCGTGCGCGGTGAGCTGTACGTCGCCGGCGCGCTCGCCCGCGGCTACGCCGGCAGGCCAGGGGCGAGCGCCGAACGGTTCGTCGCCTCCCCGTTCGGCCCGCCCGGCGAGCGGCTCTACCGCACCGGCGACCTGGTGCGCTGGCGGCGCGACGGGCAGCTCGACTTCCTCGGTCGGGCCGACGACCAGGTGCAGGTGCGCGGCTTCCGCATCGAGCCGGGCGAGGTCGAGGCGGCACTGGCCGCCGACCAGGACGTGCGCCAGGCCGCGGTCGTGGTCCGGGAGCCCCGGCCGGGCGACCCGGTCCTGGTGGCCTACGTGGTCACTACGGCCGACCCGGCCGCGGTCCGCGCGCGGCTCACCCGACGGCTGCCCGGCTACCTGGTGCCCGCCGTCGTCGTGCCGGTCGACCGGCTGCCGCTGACCACCAGCGGGAAGCTGGACCGGCGCGCGCTGCCGACCCCCCGGCTCGACGGCCCGGTGTCGCGCGGCGCCCGCGGCCCACACGAGGAACTGCTGTGCGCGCTGATGGCCGAGGTGCTCGGCGTGCCCGAGGTCGGCGCGCACGACTCGTTCTTCGACCTCGGTGGGCATTCGCTGCTCGTGACCGGCCTGCTCGCCCGCGTCCGCGCCGCGCTCGGCGTCGACCTGCCGGTGCGCGCGCTGTTCGAGACCCCGACCGCCGCCGGCCTGGCCGCCAGCCTGGCCGGCGAGGAGACCGACCGGAACGCCGCGCTGGCGACGCTGCTGCCCCTGCGGACCGGCGGCACCGCGCCCGCCGTGTTCTGCCCGCACCCGATCGGCGGCCTCGGCTGGAGCTATACCGCGCTGCTCGGCCACCTCCCCCGGGAACACCCGGTGTACGCGCTGCAGGCCAGCGGGTTGGCCGACGGCACGGCGCTGCCCGGGACGCTCGCGGAGATGGCCGACCACTACGTGGAGCTGATCCAGCGGGTGCAGCCCGCCGGCCCGTACCTGCTGCTGGGCTGGTCGTTCGGCGGCGTGGTCGCGCACGCGATGGCCACCCGCCTGCAGCGCGCCAGCCACGAGGTCGGCCTGCTCGCCATGCTCGACGCGCATCTGGTCAGCCCGGTCCCCGGCGCCCGCGACGACCTGCCAGCGGAGTCACCCGAGTTGGTGGAAGCGTTGGTACGGGAGCGAATGCTGCCCGCCGGCACCGAACCCGACGAGCGGCGTGCCATCCTCGCCGTGATCGGCAACAATCTGAGCATGGTGCGCGCGCACACCCCCGACCGGTACCACGGCCGCGCGCACTACTTCGTCGCCACCGAGGACCGGATCGACGGCCTCGACGCGGCGGGGCTCTGGGCGCCGTACGTCACCGACCTGGTGAGCCACGACGTGCCGTGCGAACACCGCGACCTGACCCGGCCCGAGTTCGTCGGGCCGATCGTCGACGTGCTGTCGGCAACCCTGCGGGACCTGGCCCGCGGCGGACGTTCACTGACTGAGGAGCGCACATGACCAACCCGTTCGATGACGCCGACGGCTCGTTCTTCGTCCTGGTCAACGACGAGGGCCAGCACTCGCTGTGGCCGGCGTTCGTCGAGGTGCCCGCCGGCTGGACCGTCGTCCACGGCGAGGACAACCGCCAGGCCTGCCTGGACTACGTCGAGCAGCACTGGACCGACATGCGCCCAGCCAGCCTGATCAAGGCCATGGGCGAGTAGCGCACACCCAGCCGCTCATCGGTCTGGATGGAGTCACGGAGCGCGTCGCGGAGCCGGTAGTGCTCGGCGACGGCCATGAGTTGTAGGGAGGTCCGTGCATGCACACCCCGGTCCCCAGGAACGCGGGATGGCGAAGGTCGTCGCTGAGCGACGGGGGCGAGAACTGCGTCGAGCTGTCGCAGGGAGCGGACTGGGCAGCCGCCCGAGACAGCAAGAACAAGGACCGGTCGTTACCGCTGACCCCGGCGGCCTTCACCGCGTTCCGCGGTGCGGTGAAGACCGGCCGACTCGACGGCTGAACGCGACCGCGAGTCCTGGATGGCTTTCAGTCCGTGGCGGGCGATCCGGGACCGATCACGATGTGCTTGACGGACTGGAACTCGTGGATCGCGGCGGGGGACAGGTCGACGCCGAAACCGGAGGCCTTCACCCCGCTGTGTGGGAACTCCGGGGCGAGGCTCAGGTGGTCGTTCACCCAGACCGTTCCCGCCGCGATCGTGCGGCCGAGCCGGTGGGCCCGGTCGAGGTCGCGGGTCCACACGCTGGCCGACAGCCCGTAGTCCACGGCGTTGGCCAGGGCCAGCGCCTCGCGTTCGCCCGACACCCGCTCGACGTGCAGCACCGGGCCGAATACCTCCTCGCGCACCAGCCTGGCCTGCGGCGGCACGTCGACGAGCACGGTCGGCGGGAAGTAGTAGCCGGTGGTGTCCTTCGGGCGGTGGCCGCCGGTCAGCGCCCGCGCGCCGAGCCCGATCGCCTCGGACACGTAGTCCTCGACCCGGTCGCGGTGCCGGGCGCTGGTGAGCGGGCCGACGTCGGTGTCGGGGTCGCGCGGGTCGCCGACGACCAGCGTCTCGACCTCGGCCACCAGCCGCTCCACGAACTGGTCGTAGCAGCCGTCCTGCACGTAGGCCCGGGTGGCGGCGATGCAGTCCTGTCCGGTGTTCACCGCGAGACACTGCGCGGTGACCTGGGCCGCGGCGGCCACGTCCGCGTCGTCGAACACCAGCACCGGGGCCTTGCCGCCCAGCTCAAGCGCGACCCGCTTGAGTGAGCGGGCGCCGGTGGTGAGCACGTCCCGGCCGGTGTCGGGACTGCCGGTCACGCTGAGCACGGCGATCCCCGGATGCGCGGCCATGGCCCGCCCGGTGACCGCGTCGCCGAGCACCACGTTCAGCACCCCGTCGGGGAACTCGGTCGCGTACTCGGCCAGCAGCAGCGTGGTCCCCGGGGTCTGCGGCGCCGGCTTGAGCACCACCGAGCAGCCGGCGGCGATCGCCGCGCCGAGCTTCCACACCGCGGTCATCAGTGGGTAGTTCCACGGCGTCACCAGCCCCGCCACCCCGAGCGGGTCCCGCCGGAAGATCGACGTGCGGCCCGGCATGAACTCCCCCGAGCGCTGCCCGGACGGGTCGCGGGCGGCGCCGGCGAAGTAGTCCAGCGCGTCCACGATCAGCGGGAACTCCTCGGCCAGCATCGCCTTGTGCAGCGGCTTGCCGGTCTCGGTCGACTCGGTGGCGCACACCGTGTCCCGGTTGTCCCGCAACGCCTTCGCCAGCCCGCTCAGCAGCGCGGCCCGGTCGGCCGGCGTGGTGTCGGCCCACGGCCCGGCCTGCGCCCGGCGCGCGGCGTCCACGGCCGACCCGACGTCGGCCTCGGTGGACTCGCGGTAGGTCGCCACCGGCCGCTCGGTCGCCGGATCGACCACCGTGCACACCCGCCCGGACCCGGGCACCCGCTTGCCGTCCACGTAGTTGTCCAGCTCGTGCACCGATCGCCTCCTGTGCGTTCAGTCGGATCGCCCGGCGAGCGCGGCGGTGACGACACGCGCCAGCTCGGCCGGCCGGGTGGTGAGGAAGTAGTGGCCGCCGTCGGCCAGCTCGTGCAGGTCCACCCGGGCGGCGAGTGCCCGCCAGGCGAGGTGTGCGGTGGCCGGTTCGGGGGTGCTCGGGTCGTCGGCCGCGAGCACCACGGTGACCGGGACGTCCAGCGGTGCCGGCGGATCGGCCAGCAGGCCGGCGAAGTACCGGTCGGCGGCGTCGCTGTCGCGGCGGTAGGCCGAGGCGATCCGGGTGGTGTTCCGGTCGTCCAACCCGGCCAGTTCGGTCAGGCCGCTCTCCGCGCTCAGCTCCGCGACGATCCGCGCGTCGGTCAGCTCGCCGGTCCGGTCGATCGACCGCAGCCGGCCGACGGCGTCGCCGGGCAGCTGCGCGCTGAGGAAGACCCTGGCCACCGCGTGACCCCGGTCGCGCAGCAGCCGGGCGGTCGCCAGCGCGCCCGCCGTGCCGGCCGAATGCCCCCACAGGAACACCGGCGTGGTGCCGAGCGCGGCGATCTCCCCGGCGGCCGTCTCGGCCGTGGTGGGCACGTCGGCCGCCGTGGGTTCCACGGCGTGCACCGCGAGTCCCCTGCCGCGCAACGCGTCGGCCAGCGGCAGGTAGTTCACCGCGTTGCCGCCGGCGTGCGGGAAGCACACCAGCACTCCTCGGCCGCGCTCGCCCGGCGGGCTGAGCCGGTGCAGCGACGCGGTGTCCGCCGCCGCCTCCCCGGCGAGCACCGTGGCCAGGTCGGCGAGCACCGGGTGGCGGGTGATGTCGGCGACCGAGATCCCGCCGTCGAGGGCGATGGTCAGCCGCAGCGCCGACAACGACGTGCCGCCCTGGTCGTAGAACCGGTGTTCCCGGTCCACCCGCTCGACCGGCAGGCCGAGCACCGCCGCCCAGGCGCGTGCCACCCGCCATTCGGCCGGCGTGACCGGCGCGCGCACCGGCTCGGCGGTGCTCCCGGTGATCGTGGCGAGTGCGGTGCGGTCGACCTTCCCGTTCTCCGTCAGTGGCAGGCGGTCCAGCCAGAACAGGTGTGCCGGCACCATGTAGTCGGGCAGTGTGCTGGCCAGCGCGGAGCGCACCGCGCGCACCGGTACCGACGGCGGGCCGGCGTAGCAGCCGACCAGACTCGGGTTCGCCGCGCCGTTCCCGGCGACGATCACGGCCGCCTCACGGACCCCGGGCACCCGCAGCAGGCGGTCCTCGATCTCCGCCAGCTCCACCCGGAAGCCGCGGATCTTGACCTGGTGGTCGCGGCGGCCGAGGAACTCCAGCCGGCCGTCCGGCGCCCACCGGCCGAAGTCCCCGGACCGGTAGAGCCGCTCGCCCGGCCGGTGGGGGTCGGGCACGAACGCCGCCCTGGTCCGCTCCGGATCGTTGACATAGCCCCGGCCGACGCAGACCCCGGCGAACACGATCTCGCCCGGCGCGCCGAGCGGCACCGGCATCAGGTGCTCGTCCACGACGAGCACCCGGGCGCCGGGCACCGGCCGGCCGAGCGGGACGCGGCCACCCAGCGGGCCGGTGAGCACCTCGTGGGTGGTGTCGTCGGAGGCCTCGGTGGCGCCGTAGGCGTTGACCAGCCTGGTCGCCGGGCAGGTGGCGAACCAGCGGTCGACCAGCTCCGGTTTGAGCGCCTCGCCGGTGGCCGACACCACCCGCAGCGCCGGCAGCGCTCGCCGCGCCAGCTCGCCGAGCAGGATGTCCAAATAGGACGGTACGACCTGGAGTACCTCGATCCGGTTGGCGGCCAGCTCGTCGACGAACCGGCCGATGTCGAGCTGGGTCTCGTGTGGGACGAGCACGCTGCTGCCCCCGACCAGCAGTGGCGCGAGCAGTTGCCACAGCGAGATGTCGAAGCACTGCGGCGCGGTCTGCGCGACCGGCACCCCGCGGGCGATGCCGAGATCTTCGACCTTGGCCAGCAGGTGGTTGAGCATGCCGGCGTGCTCGCACACCGCGCCCTTGGGCTCGCCGGTGGAGCCGGAGGTGAAGTAGATGTAGGCGGCCCGGTCGGCCGGCACCGCGATGTCCGGCACCGCGATCGTGTCGCCCGGTGCGGACGCGTCCAGAGGGAGCACCGTGGCGGTGGTGTCCGTGACGGCGTCCGTGACGGCCGCCCGGCCGGCCTGGTCGGTCAGCACGAGCCGGCAGTCGGCCCTGGTCAGCATCGCGGTCACCCTGGCGGGCGGGAACCCCGGGTCGACCGGCAGGTACACACAGCCCGCCCGCAGCACGCCGACCACCGCGGCCGCCCAGTCGAGGTGGCGCTCGGCGCACACCGCCACCACGTCCTCCGGCCCGGCGCCCCGGTCCAGCAGCGTCGCGGTGACCCGCCTGGCCGCCCGGTCCAGGTCGCCGTAGGTGAGCCGCCGCTCGCCGAACACGACGGCGACCAGGTCGGGGTGGTCGCGTACCTGGTCGGCGAACAGGTCGTGCCACCGCCGGTCCGGCAGGTCCCGGTCGCGGCCGGCCAACTCGCCGAGCTGGAACCGCAGCTCCTCCTCGGCGAGCAGACACGACCGGTGGTGGGGCAGGTCCGGCTCGCGCACGGCCGCGCGCAGTGCCGCGCCGTGGTAGCCGGCGATCCGCGCGGCAACGGCCGGCTCCGCACGACACCGCAGGGTCAGGCCGGCGGGATGGCGGGTCAGGCCGAGTACGACCCCGTCGGGCAGCACGGTCTCGCAGGCCGGGTCACCGGTGTCCACGCCCAGTTCGGCCAGCGCCGCACCGACGTGCTCGACCAGCTCCCGCCACGTGCGGTCGGCCAGATCCACCTGGCAGGTCAGGACCTCCGTGCCCACCCGGCACCCGACGCGCACCTGGCGGTCGCCGCCGAGCAGCCCGACCACCGTGGCGTGGGCCGCGACCACCAGCGCCGCCGGCAGGTCGCCGGGGAAGGAGACGTCGTGGTCGACGACCGGGCCGGCCGGCTGTCCTCCGTCCGCCATGCGCCGATCATCGACGAGCGCACCGGCACCGGCCGAGTCCGGAGAAGACCCGACATCACAGGGCCGCGTGCCTGGGTCACAGTGACCGTGTTCCCCGTCTGTGATGAAGGAGCCTCATGGTCGTTCCCGGCGTGGACGGTACCCACCGCCGGGCCGTCCGGCTCCTGGCGGACACCTCGGCGGCCCTCGCCCGGCGGGGCGCGACCGCCCAGACCACGTTCGCCGAGTTCCTCGACGAGGTGCCGGCCGAGCTGGTCGACGCGCTCACCCCGCTGGTGCCGCTGCCGGACCGGACCACCGGCTACCGGGTCATCCCCGGCCTGCTCGACGTCCGCGACGCGGGACCCACCCCGGCCTCGTGGGGTGCCGAGCGGGGGATCGACGCGCACGCGCTGGACATCGCGGTGCTGCTGGCCGGCGCGGTCATCGGCCAGGTGATCGGCTGGGCTGGCCAGCAGGATGGGCGGCTGGTGCACGACATCGTGCCCAGCAGGGGCTCCGAGCACCTGCAGGTCGGCGCGAGCAGCCTCACCTCGCTGGAGTGGCACACCGAGGACTCCTTCCACCCCGACCGCGCCGCGCTGCTGCTGCTGGCCTGCGTGCGCAACCCGACCGGGACCGGCAGCCGGGTGGCCAGCGTCCGCGAGACGACCCTGTCCGCCGCGCAGCTGGCCCACCTGCGCCGCCAGGCGGTGACGATCCTGCCGGACGACTCCTACCCGGCCACCGCGAAGTCCACATCGGACAGTGGGGTGATGACCGTGTGGGACGCCGAGGACGGGCTGTGCCTGCGCTACGACCCCTCCTACACCACGGTGTTGCGCGCGGACCCCGAGTTCACCTCGGCCTACCGGGCGCTCGGCGAGCAGTTGGAGGCGTGCAGCCGCACGGTGCCGGTCGGCCCCGGCGACCTGCTGCTCATCGACAACGACGTGGCCGTGCACGGCCGGGCGCCGTTCGTGCCGCGCTACGACGGCACCGACCGCTGGCTCAAGCGGGTGCTGATCCACCTGCCGAGGCCGCGTCCGGCCTACGAGCGACTCGAGGACGGGTTCGGCCAGCGGCCGATCGGCCCGCACCCGGCCGGGGCGCGCTGATGGACGTCCTCGACCTCGACCTGGGGATCGACCTGCCGGCCATGGCCGACCAGCCGATGCCGGCGCAGTTCCCCGGGCTGCGCACGGGAGTCAGCCGGTTCGACGGCCCGGGCGGCACGCTGGTGCACGCCGCCGTCGGCCAGGCGATCGCCGCCTATCTCGGCAGCGAGCACGTGGCCAACGACCACGGCGCGTTTCCGGCGAGCCGGTACTCCGACCGGATCGTCGAGTGGGCCGCCGGCCGGGTGCGCGACCTGCTCGGCGCCCCCGGCGGCCAGGTGCTCTTCGGCGCCAACATGACCGTGCTGACCACCATGGTCATCCGGGCGCTCGCCCCGACCATCGGGCCGGGCGACGAGATCGTGTGCACCGAGCTGGATCACGAGGCGAACGTGCTGCCGTGGCGGGCGATGGCCGCCGCCCGCGGCGCGGTGGTGCGCACCGCGCGGCTCGGCCGGGACGGGGTGCTGCCCGCCGCCGCGGTCACCGACCTGATCGGGCCGCGTACCGCGTGGGTCGCGGTGACCGCGGCCTCCAACGCCCTCGGCTCGGTGCCCGACCTGCCGGCGATCACCTCGGCGGCGCACGCGGCCGGGGCCAGGGTGTTCGTCGACGGCGTGCAGGCCGTGGCCCACCTGCCGGTCGACGTGGCCGGGTGGGGTGCCGACGCGTTCGTCACGTCGGCCTACAAGTGGTACGGCCCGCACCTTGGCGCGCTGTGGCTGACCGACGAGGTCGCCGAGCCGCTGCGACTGGTCGAGCAGGTGCCATCGGCAGGCGACGACCTGCCCGGCCGGCTCGACCTGGGCACCACGAACTTCGAGGCGGTGCTGGGCACCGGGGTGGCGGCCGCGGTGCTGCGCGGCTGGGACCGCGCGGCGGTGGCCCGCGCGGAGGCGACCCTAGCCGCCACGCTGCGCTCCGGGCTCGACGCGCTGCCCGGGGTCCGGGTGCTCGGCCCCGGCGCGGGCGTCCCGGTGGTGTCCTTCCAGGTCGAGCACCGCTCGGCGGACGAGGTCGCCGACCGGCTGGCCGAGCGGGGCGTCAGCGTGTGGCACGGCTCGTTCTACGCGACCCCGGCCCTGCGCGCGGTGTCCCCGGCCGACCCGTCGGCCGTCCGCGCCGGCATCGCCAGCTACACCACCGAGTCCGACGTCCACGCACTCCTCGACGCCGTCCACACAGCGCGCGGGTGAGCGCGCTCGACCAGGTCGCCGACTCGGTGCGGCGCGAATGGGCGGGGCGGTCGGTGGTGCTGGTCGCCGAACATGTCCGGGGCGGCATCCTGGCGCTGGCCGAGGAACTGCGGCGCGCGGGCGCGACGGTGCGTGCCGTGGTGCTCAACACCCGGCGCCCGGCCGCGCTCGGCGTCGACCACGTGTGGAGCTGCGCGGACCACGGGCTCGACCTGAGTCCGAGCCGCTTCGAGCAGTGGCTGTGCGACCCGTCGCCGGAGCTGCTGGCCTGGCTGGACGCGCTGGACCCGGCCCGCGACTGGGCGGTGTTCGGCACCACCTACGCCCAGCTGACCGACCTCGGCGGCCGGCCGGCGCGGGGACGCTGGCGGCCGGCGTGGGCGGCCTGGGAGGACAAGACGCGGGTGGACGAGCTGTGCCGCCGCGTCGGCGTGCCGTCCCCGCCCCACGAGGTGACCTCGGCCGGCGACCCGGCGCTGCCCGCCATCGCCGCCAGGGTGGACGCCGGGCGCGGGGTCGTGCTGGCGGCCGACGCCAGGGATGGCGCGACCGGCAGCGCGCACGGCCTGCGCTGGGTGCGCGACCACGACGAGCTGCGCACCGCGGTCGAGGACGTGCGGCACACCGCGGACCGGGTGCGGGTGGCGGCCTTCGTCCCCGGCGTGCCGTGCAGCGTGCTGGCCATGGTGCTGCCCGACGGCGTCGCGGTCTTCGACCCGTTCGAGATCGTCACCCTGCGGGTGCCCGCCAGCGGCCGGCTGGTCTACGGCGGCACCTCGACCTGGTGGCGACCGGACGCGTCGGCCGTCGACGAGATTCGGGAGCACACCAGGGCACTGGGCGCCGAGCTGGCCAGGACGGCCGGCTATCGCGGCATGTTCAGTGTGGACGGGGTGCTCGGCGAGTCCGGTTTCCTGATGACCGAGCTGAACCCGCGACACGTCTCCGGGTTGGGGCTGCGCGCCGGCTGGCCGGAGTTCCCCACCCGCCTGCTCAACCGCGCCGTGCAGGACGGCGACACCCACGGCGTGCGGCACGCCGAGCTGGAGCGGGCGGTCCGCGACACCGTGCGCGCGGTCCCGTCGTGCTCGCTGTGGTGTCCGGTGCCCGGCCTGCCAGACGGCGCGGAGACCAGCACGACCGTGCGGCTCGCCGGCGGCGAGCACCGCGTGCGCCACCGGGCCGAACGCGCCGGGGCGTGGCTGCTGGGCGTGGATCCGGTGCCCGCCGGTGGCCTGCTCGGCCCGACGTTGGCCGCGCTCGCCCGCCGGCTCGGCGCGACCGACGCGCTGGTCGCGTTCGACGACGACTCGGTGCGTTCCCGGTGGCCGGCTCAGTCGAGCACGTCGGCCACCGAGGCGCGTGGCTGAGCGCCCAGCCGGCACACCACCGACCGCAGCCGCGCGAGCAGCGCCTCGGCCCGGTCGGGCGCGAGCAGCTCCGGCCGGTAGGTCGCCCGCAGCACCAGCCGCTCGCCCGGGGTGACCACGACACTGAACGTGTAGTGGGAGTCCTCGACGACCTCGACCCCGGCCACCCTCGGCGCGTCCGGCCCGGCCGTGACCCGACCCGGCTGCAGCGCGGTGTTCTCGAACACCACCAACGTGTCGAACGGCTCTGGCCAGCCGGCCAGCCGCTGCACGTCACCGAGCCCGAGATGCTGGTGCGCCGCCAACCTGGCCTGGCCGGCGTGCACCGCCGACACCACCGAGGCCACCGGGCTCGCCCGGTCGACCAGGACCCGGACCGGGATCGTGTTCACCACCGGACCGACCAGCTCCGCCACGCCCGCCACGCGCGCGGAGCGCACGGAGACCGTCGTGCCGAACACGACATCATCACGGCCGCACTCGGCGGCGAGCAGCATGCCCCACGCGGCGTGCACGATCGACGCGACCGTGACCCCCCACTCCCGGCCGAGACCGGCGAGCCGCCCGGTGGCGTCCCGGTCCACCTCGGCGTGCAGCTGCCCGCGTTCCGCGCTCGGCGGCCCGCCG
>NZ_BAAGXS010000098.1:0-137113 GCF_054779715.1 Actinophytocola sediminis
GCCAGAGCCGCGGTCGGGGACGGCGGATCGCGGCCGCCGGCACGCTGCTCGCCGGACTCGGGTCGGCGCCCGCGGTCGCCGGCCTCGACGCCGGCAACGTCGCCACCACCGCCATGACCGGTCCGGCGTGCGTCCTGGTCGCGGTCGGGCTCGCGGTGCTGGCGCCGGAACTGCTCGCGCTCACGACCAGGGTCGTGCGGGTCGTCACCAGGACGACCGGCGGCCCCGCCGGTCACCTCGCCACGATCAACATGATCGCGGCGCCCGAGCGGGTGCGCCCGGTCGTCACGTTCCTCACGCTGTTCGTCGGCGTCGCCGCGGGCACGCTGTCCATGCAGGGCATCGAGAACGACTACTCGGCGGGCGGCGGCAGCACCGACCAGGTGCTCGCGTCGATCAACTACCTCGTGGTGGTGCTCATCGCGGTCTTCATGGGGATCGCGCTCACCAACAACCTGGTCGCCTCGATCCGCCAGCGCCGCACCGAGTTCGCGGTGCTGTCGCTCGTCGGCTCGACGGGCGCGCAGACCCGCCGGATGCTCGTCGGCGAGGTCCTGGCCGCGACGGTGACCAGCGTCGTGGCGGGCGGGCTCGGCGCGGCCGTCTGCGTCATCCCGTTCGCCGTGGTGAAGCTCGGTGATCCGCTGGCGGCGTTGGCGCCGGTGCCCTACCTGCTCGCGATCGTGGTGGGCGCCGCGATCGCGCTCGGCGTCACCGCCGTGGTCGGCACCCGCACCATCCGCACGGCCTGACCGGGCCTCGTCAGCGGTAGTAGCCGTCGAAGGGGACCGTCGCCTCCTCGTACAGGTGCGGGCCGTCGGTCGGCACCTCGGGGAAGTCACCTCCGGTGCGCAGCCCGTCGAGCTGCGCACCGGACAGGGCGAAGACCACCTGCCCGAGCTCGGACCTGGCCAGCGCGCCCGCGCACATGCCGCACGGCTGGCAGCTGGTGTACATGGTGGTGTTCGCCGCGGTCTCCCGGTCAAGCTCCCGCGCCGCCCAGCGGGCCAGCTTCAGCTCGGGGTGCGCGGTGATGTCCTCGTCGGTGAGGGTGGTGTTGCGTTCCTCCACCAGCACCGCGCCGTCCGGACCAGCGAGCAGCGACCCGAACGGCGGGTTGCCGGCCGCACGGGCCTCGGCGGCCAGCGCGATCGCCCGCCGCAGGTGTTCCGGGTTCACAGGATCTCCTTCTCTCGTACCATTTCCCGCACGGCGGCCAGCATGCGCCAGGCCACCTGCGGATGTGCGGTCTCCTCAGGATCGCCCGCGTACGGGTCGAGCACGACCGCCGTGGCGCCGTCGGCCCGCAGCTGGTCGAGGTCGCCGGCCACCTGGTCGAGCGTGCCCTCGCCGAGCCGCCGGTTGTCCACCGGCTCGTCGGTCAGCCGCAACAGGATGCGGGGCGCCAGCGCGGGCACCGGGCGGTCCTCGCCGGCGGCGATCTTCCGCAGCCGGGCCAGGGACTCCCGCCAGTCGTCGGGAGTCTGGCGCAGCGGGTGCCAGGCGTCGCCGAGCCGGACCACGCGGCGCAACGCGCCGTCGCTGTGCCCGCCGATCCAGATCGGGATGTCCCCGGCGCGGTAGCCGTCGTCCCGCCAGGCCTCGCGGACGGTCGTGATCAGCTCGTCGGTCAGCGCGCCCCGGCGGTGGAACGGGACCCCGAGCGCCGCGAACTCCTGGCGGGCCCAGCCGATGCCCGTGCCGAGCACGAGCCGGCCGCCGCTGAGGTCGTTCAGGTTCGCGGCCATCCTGGCGACCAGCAACGGGTGCCGGTAGGGCGCGATGAGCACGGTCGTGCCGAGCATGATCCGCTCGGTGACCCCGGCGAGCCAGGACAGCGTGGTGAACGGGTCGTAGAAGGGTGCGGGGTACTGCGCGGCCACATCCGGGGTGATCGCCACGTGGTCGGACATCATGAGCAGGTCGAAGCCGAGGCCCTCCACCGTCCGCGCCCAGTCGCGCAGCACGGCGGGCCGGGTGCCGGGGCCGAAGTTGGGGACGTTCACGCCGATCTTCACGTGCCCAAGACTATGTCGGCGAGCGCCGCGACTGAAGAGACAGTCCACGGCATCTGGCGGTTTCCGCCGTGGATCCCCCGGTAGAATGACAACATGACCGAGAGTCTGGACGCGACCGACTGGGAGATCCTCGCCGAGCTGCAGACCGACGGCCGGGTGGCGCTCACCGAGCTGGGCCGGCGGGTCAACCTGAGCGCCTCGGCCGCGACCGAACGGGTCAGGCGGATGGAGAGCCTGGGGATCATCACCGGCTACCGCGCCACCGTCGACCTCGACCGGCTGGGGTTCGGCGTGCTCGCGCTCGTGCGCCTGAAGTACCCGGGCAACCAGCACCAGCCACTGCACACGCTGCTGGCCGAACGCCCCGAGTTCCTGGAGTGCCTGCGCACCACCGGCGAGGACTGCTACACGCTCAAGGTGGCCGCCACCTCCATGCGGCATCTGGAGGAGCTCGCCAACGAGCTGACCACGCTGGGCACCACCACGACCAACATCGTCTACAGCCAGACGCTCCCGTTCCGCGGCATCGGCCGGCCGCCACGAGAAGAACCGGTCTGACCCCGGCTGTGGTAAAACGCCGTCGTGCGATATGTCGAGATTGAGCGGAAATTCGTATTGTCCGATCCGGTGCCGTTGAAAGCCAGGCTGCGGGCACTCGGCGCCCGGCCCGAGTCACCGGTTCGTCAGACGGACGCCTATTACAACGCGCCGCACCGCGATTTCCTCGGCTCGGCCGTGATATCCGAATGGCTGCGCATTCGGGTCGAGGATGGCGGCGGCTCGGTCAACTTCAAGCGGTTCCACCCGGTCGGCGCGGTGGCCCCGACGCACGCCGACGAGTTCGAGACCGCCGTCGACGACGTGACGGCCGTGCGCAAGCTGCTCGAGGCGCTCGACTTCCGGCCGCTGGTGACCGTCGAGAAGACCCGCGAGGCCTACCGGCTGGCCGATGTCGAGGTCGCCTTCGACCAGGTCGTCGGTGCGGGTGACTTCGTGGAGTTCGAGTACACCGGGGACGCCGACGGTGTCGAGGACGCCGTCGGGCGGCTCGATCGCCGCATCGCCTCGTTCGGCGTGGAGCTCGGTGCTCCGGTCGACCGAGGCTACCCACACATGCTGCTCGGCCGGAAACACTGAGTCCTCATTGGTCGATCCGGATGACGGTGTCCCACGTTCGGCCTATCGGCACACCACCCGCGGCGACCTGTATGCACTAGAAGTAGTGAATAAAACCGCGGCACACGGTGCACCCGAAAGAGTTATTGTTCGCCGCCGATTGCTTGGTATGTTGGTCACTGTTGACCACCGGGGAAAGAAAATAAATTCCCATGAATGGTGGGTCTGTCGGCATCAGTTCTAGAGAGGATTCCCATGGTTGTCACGCGTCCGGCTCCTGGCGAGGTACTGCGCAACGAATACCAGAAATCCGTCGCGGAGTACTGGAACAAGGAGAAGGATCCGGTCAACCTCCGACTCGGGGACGTCGACGGCCTCTACCACCACCACTACGGCATCGGTGAGGTCGACCTGTCCGTGCTGGACGGTCCGGAGGAGACCCGCGACGAGCGGATCATCGCCGAGCTGCACCGGTTGGAGACCGCGCAGGCCGAGGTGCTGCTCGACGCCCTCGGCGAGGTCGGTCCCGACGACCGGCTGCTCGACGCCGGCTGCGGGCGCGGTGGCAGCAGCATCATGGCCAACGCGCGCTTCGGCTGCCACGTGGACGGGGTGTCGATCTCGGAGAAGCAGGTCGCGTTCGCCAACGAGCAGGCCGCGCGGCGGGGTGTGACCGACAAGGTCCGCTACCACTTCCGCAACATGCTCGACACCGGGTTCGACACCGCGGCCTACCGGGGAATCTGGAACAACGAGAGCACGATGTACGTGGATCTGTACGACCTGTTCGCCGAACACTCGCGCCAGCTGGCCCCCGGCGGGCGGTACGTCACCATCACCGGTTGCTACAACGACGTCACCGGTGGCCGGTCCAAGGCGGTCGCCCAGATCGACCAGCACTACACCTGCAGCGTCCACCCGCGCAGCGCCTACTTCCGCGCGATGACCGAGAACAACCTCGTGCCCATCTCGGTGATCGACCTGACCGCCCAGACCATCCCGTACTGGGAGCTGCGCGCGCGGTCCACTGTGGCCACCGGCATCGAGGACCCGTTCCTCACCGCCTACCGCGAGGGCAGCTTCCACTACCTGCTGATCGCCGCCGACCGTTGCTGACCGATCCCGGAGGTGAATGATGACCGAATCCCGCCACGGGCTGGCCGGTCTCCTGGCCGGCCCCACCGGCCTCGGCACCTCGGCCGCGCGCTTCGTCGCCCGGCTCACCGCCGGGCAGGAACCGGATGTTCCGCCAGTCGAGCCGTCCGTCGATGGTGATCCCGCCTACGCCTACCGGCCGTGGGGCGACGGCTCGGCGCCGCCGCTCTACTGCCCGGTCACCGAACGGATCGACGACGCGCTCGGTGCGGAGGTCGACCGGCGGCTCGCGCTCTGGGCGGCCGAGTGCGGCTTCAACGAGCAGGAGTGCGCCCAGCTTGGCCAGACCGGGTTCGGCAGGCTGGTCATGCTCGCCCACCCCGACTGCGCCGACCCGGACCGGCTGCTGATCTCGGCGCGGCTGAACGCGGCGTGGTGGGCCGCCGACGACCTCTACGCGGACGACACCGCGCTCGGGGCCGTGCCGCAGGACCTGCCACCCCGGCTCGCGCTCGCGATGGCCGCCATGGACCCGCTGCCGGCCGCCGGCGAGTTCAGCCCCGACCTCGAGCGGACCATCGACGGCGACCGGGTGCTGGTCGCGCTGCGCTCGGCTGCGGATCACCTGCGGGACAGCGGCACTCCGGCCCAGCACCAGCGCGTCTGCTACTCCACGTTCACCATGTTCGTGAGCTGGAACGCGTACGCGGCCTGGCAGCACGCCGGCAGGTATCCACCCGCCTGGGAGTACCTCGCGGCCCGCCAGCACGACAGCTTCTACACGTCGATGACCGTCATCGACGTGCTCGGCGGCTACGAGCTGCCGGCCAACCTGTACTACGAGCAACGGTTCCGGCACGCCGCCATCCAGGCGGGCACGGCGGCGGTCCTGGTCAACGACCTGCACTCGGTGACCAAGGACCTGGCCGACGAGAACCCGCCGTGCAACATGGTGGTGCTGATCGCCGGCGACCGGGACTGTTCGATCGCGGAGGCCACCGAGATCACCGTCGCCCTGCACAACGAGATCGTGCGCGACTTCCAGGCGGCGCACGACGAGCTGCGCGTGGTGCCGTCCCCGGAACTGCAGCGTTTCCTCCACGGCCTGCGGTCCTGGATGGGCGGCGGCTTCGAATGGCACTCGACCAGTCCGAGGTACCGCGACTAGACCGGCGCGGGATGTCCGCCGGACATCCCGCGCCGGGCCGGGTCAGGGGCGGGTGGCCGTGGTCTCGGTCAACGTGACCTGGCCGGTCACGTAGTGGCTCCAGACGCCGATGTTCAGTGGCCGGCCAGGGGCGGCGGCACTCTCGACGAAGCTGCGGCCCTGCCAGGTCCCGCCGAAGGTGACCTTGAACGCGGAGGTGGCGCCCCGGTCCTGTGGCGGAACGCCGTCGGGCTGGATGATCTCGTGCAGGCCCCACCGGTAGTCATCGCGGTAGGGGCCGGACACCTGCTTGAGCGTGTTGTCCAGGATCGTGCCGGTGGCCGGGATGGTGATCAGCACGCCGCGCAGGCCGTTGGCGAACGTCGTGTTGTGGACGAGGACTTCGGCCTCGCCGCCGCCGTGGAACTCCGCGCGGCCGCGGCCGACGAGTGAGCCCGGCGGGCAGGCGTCGGCGCCCTGGTCGGCGAGCACGTCCCGGCCGCAGGTCGGGAACGACCGCACGTCGAACCGGATCGAGTCGTCGAACAGGAACACGAACTCCCGTGGTGCGGCGGGTTTCTCGCCGGACTCGGTGTGCCGTCGCGTGTCGAAGGTGATCTCGACGCCGCGTCGCTCGCCGTCGGCGTCCCGGCTGACCAGGACCTCGCCGCCCTCGATGTTCGTCGGGCCCGGCACGTCCGGCTCGTAGGGACGTTGGGGGCCGAACGGTGTGGGGTGCGGTGGCTCGCCGGTCGTCGCGGCGGCGGGGGTCACGGTCATGGCCAGAGCGGCCGCGGTCAGGCCGAGCACGTAGCGGGTTCGCATGCTGCTACCTCCGTCGGAGCTGTTTTCGATACATGTCGAATAGTCCCGATCAGAGGTAGAGTCTTCGTGAGCTGTCGAAGAGAACTGAGAGGGCTGTCAGGAATGCCATTGGGCCGATGGGCGGCCATCTCCCACCCCGACCTCGACGCCGTCGAGCTCGACGACATCCTGCGCGCGCTCGCCGACCCGACCCGCCGCACGATCGTGCGAATGCTGCTGGCCGACGGCGACCGAGCGTGCGGCACCTTCGGCCTACCGGTGGCCGCGTCGACGCTGAGCCACCACTTCCGCGCCCTGCGCAAGGCCGGCATCCTGCGCCAGTACGACGACGGCCGGCAGCGGATGAACACCCTGCGCCTGGACGAGCTGGACACCAGGTTCCCCGGCCTGGTGTCCACAGTGCTCAACTCGGCCGACTGACGAGCCGCCCGGCCGCAACACGGTGGGCCAGCGAAGCGACGCACGTGGCCGTGACCATCCAATCGCCGCGACCACCGATGACGTCCGCGTTCTTTCTCCTGCGGTCAGGCTAGCCGCGTTCCGCAGGCGGGGTCAGTAGCGTTGACCTATCACTGGCGAGTCCAATGGGATTCGGCGGCGGTCAGCGCGTTTCGAATACGTTGATCCTCGCCACTGCCCGTGGTCGGCAGGCGCAGCAGCGGCATGTCGTACCGCCGCAGGATGTCGTTCTTGAGCTCGTCCCGCTTCAGCTGGGCCGGCTTGTTCTCGTGGAAGGCGAACCCGTCGACCTCGATGGCCAGCAGCGGCCGGTTGGTGACCTGGTTGTACACGACGAAGTCGAGGGACGCGTCCAGTGCCTGGCGCCGGTCGGCGCGGACGCGCTCGTCCTCCTGCAGCCCACGCAGGCGTCGGTCCAGCTGCGCCAGCTGGTTCGGGTCCGGCGGTGGTGGGGCGCTGGCCACGAACCGCGCCACCGCCGCGCCGCGGTTTTCCTGGCCGGCGAAGAACTCGGCCCGGCGCTGTTTGCGGCCGAGATTGCCGAGCACATGCCCGAACCCGAGCTCGTCGAGCTTGTCGCGGACGACGACGCGGGACCACGCGCCGTCGGCGCCGACGAACGTGGTGGTCTCGGTCGCGGAGTTCCAGATGGCGCCGTTGACCTCGACCCGGTCGGCGCCCGCCACGACGTGTCGCGCGGAACTGCGCAGGATCCGCACCCGGTCCCGCCCGTAGGGGAAACCCTTGTGCTGGTTGGCGAAGAAGATGGCGATCCGTTGACCGGCGGACTGGAGTTCGTAACGCGCGATCCGGTGGGTCTGATCCTCGAAGGCACCGGTTTCGCGATTGCGGATCAGCACTGCCTCACTGCGCGGATCGATCATTCTGCCCCCAACGATCCCAGTCTCGGCCGAGTTCTGGAATATCCTGCCATCGCCGTTGGTTTCCTCGCCGCCTGGTCCGGACAACGCGGCCGCCGTCACGCGGTGAGGTCGGAGAATTCCGTGTGGTCGAACGTGCCGGTGTCGGTGTTGAACAGATATACCCGCGAGGTGTCGACGTCGACGTACATTCCGGTCAGGCGCAGGGCGGCTCTGGCCTTGGCCTGCGCGACCGCGGGTTGCCGGCGGAGGTGGTCGAGTTGCTGGAGCACGTTGTGCAGGGCGAGTCGGTCTTCCGGCGCGTCGGGTACCGCCCCGTTGAGCGTCACCGGTGGCCGGTCGCGTTGCCTGGCCGTGCTCGGCTCGCCGTGACGCAGCCAGTGCGACAGCGACGGCAGGGCGGTCGGCGCCTCGCCCTGCAGGGTGCGCATCGCCCCGCACGAGGAGTGCCCGCACACCACGATCTCCCGAACTCCCAGCACGGTCACCGCGTACTCGACCGACGCGCCGACGGACGTGTCGTGCTCGGTTGGCACGAGGTTGCCGACGTTGCGCACGACGAACAACTCGCCGGGCACGCTCGTGATGATCAGCTCCGGCACGGCCTGGGCGTCGCCACAGGTGAGGAACAGGGCGCGTGGCCGGTTCGCGGTGGCCCACGCCGGTGGGGTGGAGCGCTGATCGGGGACCTCGACGCCGCCGTTGGTGGCCATCCACTCCGACCACGGCGCGAGCCGGCGCGGCAGCTTCGCGTTGCCCCGGCGGATGGTCGGCGTGTCGGTCTTGCCCCTGGCGAACCACGGGTGGCCGATCTCGTCGACGTGCACCCGGCCACCCGCGCGCTCGTGGGCGTACTGCCAGGTCGACAGGCAGTCGAAGGCGGCGTGGTCGAGGTAGTCGACCACGAGCTCCACGGTCACCGTGCTGCCCGCCGGCAGCGAGTTGAGCACAGTGGACAGTCGGGGGACCGACAGCAACGTCAGCGCGCCCTCGATCACCACCCGCCGCCGGTCGCCGTCGCCCTCGGCGTGGATGCCCGACCACATCGTGCGCCGCAGGATCAGCGCCAGGGAGCACGCGACGCCGACCAGCACGCCGACGAGCAGGTCGACGGTGACCACGCCGGCGAGCGTGACGAGCAGCAGCCACAGGTCGCCGTGCTTGCGGATCTCCTTGACCTGTTTGAGGTTCACCAGCTTCGCGCCGACGTAGACGAGTAGGCCGGCGAGCGCGGCGAGCGGGATGGCGCCGGCGATTCCGGCCAGTGCCACGGTGAACAGCAGGATCCACACCCCGTGCAGGATCGCCGAGGCCCTGGTGCGCGCCCCCGCCGCGACATTGGCCGAGCTGCGCACGATCACGCCGGTCACCGGCAGACCGCCCAGCGCGCCCGAGGTCATGTTCGCCATGCCCTGCCCGACCAGTTCCCGGTTGAGGTTCGCCCTCGGTCCGTCGTGCAGCCGGTCGACCGCGACCGCGGACAGCAGGGTCTCGACGCTCGCGATCAGCGCGACCGTGAGCACCGTGACCCCAAGGTCGAACCAGCCGCCGCCGGGAAGCCGGGGCACGAGGTCGACGGCGAGGATGTCCGCCGGCAGGTTCACCCGGTCCACCGAGAGGCCGAGCACCGCGGCCAGGACGGTCACCGAGGTGATCGCGGCGAGCGGACCGGGCACCATGCGCACTGCGGTGGGCAGCCGGCCCCACGCGAGGAGGACGCCGATCGTCAGCACTCCCAGCAGTGTCGCCGCGTCGTGGTGCGCGGCGACCTGTGCTGGTAGTCCCACGATGTTCTCGATCGCCGAGCTGTTCGCCTCGCCGCCGAGCACGACGTGCAGTTGGCCGAACACGATCGTCACGCCGATGCCGGCGAGCATGCCGTGCACGATGGCCGGCGCGATGGCCAGCGCGGCGCGGGCGATCCCGCTCAGTCCGAACAGGATCTGGAGCAGCCCGGCGGCGACGGTGATGGCGCAGGTGACCGCCCAGCCGAACTGGTGGATGGTCTCGGCAAGCACCAGGGTCAGCCCGGCGGCGGGACCGCTTACCTGCAGTGGCGCGCCGCCGAAGGCCCCGGCGACGACACCGCCGACGACGGCGGCGATCAGCCCCGCGACGATCGGCGCGCCGGACGCGAGGGCGATGCCGAGCGAGAGTGGCACGGCGACCAGGAACACCACGAGCGACGCGGACACGTCATGACGCAGGGTCATTCCGCGGAGGCCGCTCCACCATGCCATGGCGCTCCCTTCCCAGGGTGGTTGATGCCTCCATGCAACAGGAAGACGCCGGAAATATCCGCTGTGGACATAGATTTCCCACGATTGGGGTTCGCGGTGACGCACGATCGCTATTCCGAGTGCCGTTACCCGGCTTACCGTCACTTATTAGGTGGCTGTTTTCACCCACCCCTACGCACCGAGCGTGACGATTCACAACCAGCGGTTGCGGCGGAAGATGACGTACAGCACCGCGCAACTCCCGACCATGACGGCGACCACGAGCGGGTAGCCGAAGCGCCAGTGCAGCTCCGGCATCACGTCGAAGTTCATCCCGTAGACGCCGACGATCATGGTGGGCACGGCGATGATCGCGGCCCAGGCGGTGATCTTGCGCATGTCGGCGTTCTGTTGCAGGGAAAGCTTGGCGAGCGTGGCGGTGACCAGAGAGGTGAGCAACTCGTCGTTGTTCGCGACCCGTTCGGCGACCGTGGTCAGGTGGTCCTCGACATCACGGAAATAGGACCGGACCGCCGAGGGTACGAGGACGTCCTCGCTCGACACGAGGCGCCGCAATGGGGCCGCGAGTGGCACGATCGCGCGGTTCAGCTCGACGATCTCCCGCTTCAGCAGGTACAGCTGTTCGGCGCCGATCCGGCTGCGTGGTTCGAAGACCCCGGACTCGATGGCGTCGATGTCGTTCTCGAACTCCTCGCTCACCATGAGGTAGTGATCGACGACGCGATCGGCGATCCCGTGCAGTACGACCGCCGGGCCAAGCAGCAGCCGTTCCGGCGCCGCCTCCAGTTCGGCGCGCAGGTCGCGCAGGCCGGAGTGCTCCGCGTGCCGCACGGTCAGCACGAAGTCGGCGCCGAGGAAGGCGACGATCTCCCCGGTGTCGACGATCTCGTTCGCCGTCGTCGGCGAGTCGTGTTCCAGATACCGGACGGTCTTCATGATCAGGCAGAGCAGGTTGTCGTACCGGGTGAGCTTGGGCCGGTGATGGGTGCGCACCACGTGCGCGGCCCCGTTGCCAGGTAACCCGAACACCTCGGTGGCCTGGTGTAACTGCTCGTCGTCCGGTTCGTACAGTCCACACCAGACGAAGCCGTCCCGGCGCGCCCGCACCTCGGCCATGGCGGTCGCCGGAGTCCAGTCCCCGGGAAGGCGTTTCCCGTCCACGTACACCGCGCAGTCGACGAGCTGTGCGGTGTCTCCCACGCGCTCGACGGGTGGACTCCGGGTCATACGGGCACCTTATTGTCGAGATCGCCTCAGCCGACCTGTGCGGGCGTCAAGATTTCGTTAGTGCTCTGGTCCGGCTCCCGCTACTCGGTGGTACCGTGTAGTAGTACTCGGTACCACCGAGTACTGAGAGGGTGCGCGATGGACGACCTGACAGAGATGCTGAAGGGCACGCTCGAGGGCTGCGTGCTGGAGATCATCGGCGGCGAGGAGACCTACGGGTACGCCATCACACGCCGGCTGAACGAGCTCGGCTTCGCCGAGGTCGTCGAGGGGACGGTGTACACCATCCTGCTGCGCCTGGAACGGAACGGGCTCGTCCGGGTGACGAAACGACCATCCGGACTGGGACCGCCGCGCAAGTTCTATGCGCTCAACGACGCGGGGCGTGCCGAACTCGCGACCTTCTGGGCGAAATGGGACTACATCACAGCGCGAATCGACAAGCTCAAGGAGGGCGGGAGATGAACTTCCGGGAAACCATTACCGGCAGCGATCTCACCAGGCAATGGCAGGCGTTCGAAGTCCGCGCCGCGGCGTTGCCGGCCGATTTTCAGGCGGCGTGGGTGGAGATCAAGGGGCAGCTGCTTGCGCACACGGACTTCACGGGCCGCGGCCTGATGCCGATTCTCGACGGTGTGCTGGGACTGCTGGAGGAGACCGCGGCCGACGGGCAGCGCGTGCACGAGGTGCTTGGCGAGGACATCGCGGGCTTCTGCGCGGGACTGGTCGGCAACGAAGGCGGTCGGAGCTACCGCGACCGGTGGCGTGCGCAGCTGAACCGGAACGTCGCGCGGAAACTGAACCGGCTGGGAGGCTGACATGGGCATCAGGGACGTCATCGATGGCAAGAAGCAGTGGCGGGCACACCTGGCGCGGGTCAAGGCCCTCCCGCCGGACTACCAGATCGTCTACCAAGAGATACAGCGGTATATCTTCAAGGTTTGGCCGATCGACCTGCTCGACGGGGTCCCCCTTTCCGGGATCGTCGATTTCTTCGAGGAGGGCGCAGCGTCCGGAAAAGGAGTCCTGGAACTCATCGGCAGCGACGTCGCCGCTTTCTGCGACGACCTGATCAAGGATTCGCGCACCTACGCGGACATCCTTCAGGAGTCCATCAGCGGGAAACCCGACCCGGCGGAGAAGTGATGTTCTTGGCGTTGGTCACTTGACGTTGACCTTGACGTAGACGTCAGGGTTCTAGCGTGGCCGGGTCCATCGAGCGGCAACGAGGAAGGTTCCGCGACCATGAATCCCGCCGACGCGCCGCGGCCGCGTGGCTCCACCTGGCTGACGGGTCTGCTGCTGACGACGTTCGTCATCGGCACCGACGACTTCATCATCGCCGGCATCCTGCCCGCGATCTCTGCCGACCTGGCCGTCAGCGAGGCTGCCGCCGGGCAACTCGTGACCGTCTTCTCGCTCACCTACGCGGTCGCCGCGCCGATCATGGCCGTGGCGACCGCGCGGCTGCCGCGGCGGATGCTGATCGTCGGCGGCCTCACCGTGTTCGCGGTGATCAACTTCCTGACGGCGTTCGTCACCGGCTACCCGTTGCTGATGGTGCTTCGGGTGCTGGCCGCGCTGGTCGCGGCCACGGTGAGCCCGGCGGCCTTCGCCGTCGCGGGCGCGCTCGCGCCGCCGGAGCGGGTGGGCCGCGCCATCGGCACGGTGGCCGCCGGTCTCACGGTCTCGCTGGTCGTCGGCGTGCCACTCGGCTCCGTGATCGGCTCGGCGCTCGACTGGCAGGCGACGTTCGTGACGGTCGGCGCCCTCACCACCGTCGCGGTCCTCGTCACGGCCAGCACGCTGCCCGGCATCCCGGCGGCGCCCGGGGTCCGCGTGCGCGACCGACTGAGGCTGCTCAGGCGGCCGCCGGTGCTGCTCGGTGTCCTCGGCACCGTCCTCGGCGCCTGTGCCGGCCTCATGACATACACCTACGTCGCCCCCATCACCCATGAGCTGACCGGCGCCGCCAACGTCCCGGTCTTCATCGTGATCATGGGTCTCGCCGGCGCGGTCGGCACCTACCTCGGCGGTCGCCTCACCGACCGGTGGGGCGTCGACCGGACTCTCCTGGCCAGCTTCGCCGGCGTGCTCGTCGCCACCCTGGGGCTCGCCGCCGTCGGCCGCTTCACCAGCGGGGACGCACCGGTGTGGCTCGTCGGCGTCTTCCTCGTGCTGTGGGGCGTTTCCGCGTGGGGCAACAACCCGCCGATGACGTCCAGAGCGATGCGGCTGGCTGGCGCGGCGGGCACCGAGGCGATCGCGCTCAACACCAGTGGCCTCTACGCCGGGGTCGCGCTGGCCGGTGCCGTCGGCGGCGGTGCGCTGACCGTGGGCGGCGGTTCGGGTGTGCTGTTCGCGGGCGCCGTGGCCGGGTTCGTGACGATCGTGGTGATGGCCGTCGCCGTGCGCGGATACCCGATCCGGCCGGTGCCAGCAGACTGGTGAGTACGAGCGGAAGGAGTCAGGCGTGCGTATCGGTGAGCTGGCCGCGGCCGCCGGGGTCTCGACCCGTGCCCTGCGGTACTACGAGCAGCGCGGGCTCATCGAGGCGGGCAGGCGTGCGAACGGGTACCGCGAGTACGACCAGGCCGCGGTGGCCAGAGTGCGGAACATCAGGACGCTGCTGGACGCCGGCCTGCGCGCCGAGGACATCCGCGGGCTGCATTCGTGCCTCGACGAGGACCTGGCCGAGGTGCCCACCTGCCTGGCGGCGATCACGTTGTACGAACGCAGGCTGGCGGCCGTGCGCGGGCGGCTCGCCGCGCTGTCCGAAGTGGAGTCGACACTGGCGGAGCGGCTTCACCAACTGCGCGGTCACCGGAGGCAGGCCGCGTCACCGGGCACCTGACGCGGACAGTGCGACGGTGCCGAGGTTGGTGAACTCGGCGACGACCGGGCGGCCGGGGATGAGCGGGACGGCGTCGGTGAGGCCTCCGGTCAGCACCAGCCACCCGGGTTCGAGCGCGCGTCCGCGTTCGGCGAGTGCGTTGGCCGCCAGGGCGAGTGCGTTGGCCGGATGGCCCTGCACGGCCGCGCCCGTCGCGGTGTCGACCACCTCGCCGCCGACCCGGAGCACGCACGCCTCCAGGCCGAGGTCGAGGTCGCGGGGGTCGCGAAGCTGCTCACCGACGACGAAGCGGGCCGACGACGCGTTGTCGGCGACCACATCGGGCAGGGTGAAGCGGAAGTCACGGTAGCGGCTGTCGATGACCTCGAGCCCGGCCGCGACGCCGCTGACCGCCGCCATCGCCGACGTGGGGGTGACACCGGGGCCGGCGAGCCGGTCGCCGAGCACGAACACGATCTCCGGTTCGACCCGAGGGTGGATCAGCTCGCCGACCGGGACCGGCACGCCGGCGTCGAGCACCATGCCGTCGGTGAGCCAGCCGGTGAGCGGCGCGTCGATGCCCATCCGCTGCTGCTTGGCCCGGGAGGTGAGGCCGAGCTTGACGCCAACGGTCCGTTCGCCGCGCGCGGCGACGAGCTCGGTCTGCACCCGGTAGGCGGTGCCGAGGTCGAGATCCGGCCAGTCGTCGGTGATCGGGTGGCGGGCGACGCGGTCCGTCGCCGCGGCGCGCAACGCCGCCACGGCCCGGTCGACGGTCCAGGTGTTCTCGGTCATGGGTCCACCGTGGACGGTTTCGCCAGCCGGTTCCACCCGGCGTTTCCGGTCACCGGAAACGACGACGTTGTTCTCGCCACACCGGGACCTACGGTCGCCCAATCCGCCGTCCGCGATGTCGCGGGCGACCTGGCAGGCTCGAGGAGACCGTCGATGAACAAACAGGAACTCAAGGTCGTCGGTGCGTCGGCTGTCGGCACGGCGTTCGAGTGGTACGACTTCTTCCTCTACGGTGCGCTCATCCCGGTGATCGGCAGCAAGTTCTTCAGCGACTACGGCGCGGCCGCGCAGACGGTGTTCGCACTGCTGACCTTCGCCGCCGGGTTCATCGTCCGGCCGATCGGGGCACTGGTGTTCGCGCGGATCACCGATCTGGTCGGGCGCAAGGTCGTGTTCATGATGACGTTGGTGCTCATGGGGGTGTCGACCGTCGCGGTAGGACTCCTGCCGACGGCCGACGAGATCGGCATCACCGCGCCGATCCTGTTGGTGACCTTCCGGATCCTGCAGGGGCTCGCGGTGAGCGGCGAGTTCGGCGCCGCGGTCACCTACGTCGCGGAGTACGCCCCGCCCCGGCAGCGGTCGTTCTTCGTCGGCTGGCTGACCGGCACGACCGCGCTCGCGTTCAGCTTGTCACTCGGCGTGCAGCTGGCCGTGGAGTCCATTGTGGGCACGGCGGCCTACGAGTCGTGGGGCTGGCGGGTGCCCTTCCTCATCTCCGTGCTGCCACTCGCGTTGTCGGTGTGGATCCGGAGCAAGCTCAACGAGAGCCCGCTGTTCCTCAAGATGAAGCAGGACGGCACCCAGGCCAAGGCCCCGCTGCGGGAGGCTTTCGGCTCGCGGGCCAGGGTGCGGATGATCGCGATCGTGTTCGTGATGGCGGCCGCGCAGTCGTTCATCGGCTACCTGTCGACCGTCTACATGCTCACCACGATGAAGACCTACCTGAAGGCCGACTCGTTCACCGTCAACGCGATCTTCATGGTGATCATGCTGATCGGCTTCTTCCTGTGCGTGTTCGTCTGCTGGCTGTCCGACCGGATCGGGCGGCGGCCGGTGCTGTTCGCCGGACTGGCACTGGCGGCGGTGCTCGCCTTCCCGATCACCAACGCGATCACCGCCACCACCAACCCGGACCTGGCGGCGGCGCAGGAGAACGTGTCGGTCGTGGTCAGGGGCGACCCGGCCGACTGCTCGTTCCAGTTCAACCCGGCGGGCACCGCCGAGTTCACCACCGACTGCGACCGGGCGCGCAACGTGTTGCAGGCCAACTCGGTCATCTTCGACCGGCAGGACGCGGCCGGCCAGACGACGGTCGTGGTCGACGGCACCGAGATCGCCGGCGGGCCGGACCTGGAGAGTGACATCGTGGCGGCGATCAGGGCGGTCGGTTACCCGGTCGACGGGTCGACGACCACGATCAGGATCGACGGGATCGGCGACTTCTTCGACGGCCCGGTGCTCGGGGTCGCCCTGCTGCTCCTCGCGCTGGTCGCGCTCGCGCAGCTGGCCCAGGGCCCGGCCGCGACCACGATGGCCGAGGTGTTCCCGACCAGGATCAGGGCGACCGCACTGTCCATCCCGTACCAGCTGGGTGTCGGGGTCTTCGGCGGACTGCTGCCCGCGACCATGGTGGCGATCGGCGCCGAGGTCGGCAGTTTCACCTCGGCCCTGTGGTACCCGGTCGGCGCGATGGCGCTGGGCCTGGTGGTCCTGCTGTTCACCCTGCCGGAGACCCGTGGCGTGGACCTGGCCGAAGTCCGGCTGGCGGGGGACACGGCGGACGAGTCCGCTCGTCGGGCCGGGTGAACCCGATGCCGATCATCGACGTGTCGCTGGTGGCCGGCCGCTCCGAGAGCGAGCTGCGCGGGCTGATCACCGCGGTGCACCAGGCGGTGGTGGACAGCCTGGGGGTGCCGGGGGAGTCGGTGCGGGTGCTGGTGCGTGAGCTGCCGCCCACCCGCTGGGCGGCCGGCGACGAGACCATCGCCGAGCGCCGGGCACGCTGACGCGCGCGGGGCCGCGGCCCCCGCGCGGTGCCGGTTCAGTCCCGGAAGTGGGTGCTGGTCCACCCGCCGTCCACCGGGATCGTCACGCCGGTGACGAAGGCGGCGTCGTCGGAGGCGAGGAACGCGAAGACCTTCGCGACGTCCGCCGGCGTGCCGACCCTCGGCAGCGGACGGGCGCGGGTCACCAGGTCGTCGAACGCCCCCTCGGCGATCTTGGCCCTGGTCGCCGGCGTCTCGATCAGGCCGGGCGCGACCGCGTTCACCCGGATGCCCCGCCTGCCGTAGTCGGCGGCCAGCTGGCGGGTCAGGCTCGCGACCGCGCCCTTGGCCGCGGAGTACGACGCGGACCCGGCCACGCCGGTCAGCGCGAACGACGAGGACGTGTTGACGATCGCCCCGCCGCCGTCGAACACCCGCACCGCGCGCCTGCTGAGGGTGAACGCCGTGCCGAGGTTGGTGCGCAGGAAGAACTCGAACTGTTCGTCACTGGTGTCGGCGGCGGCCGCGTCGCCCGCCCTGCCGGCGATGTTGGCGAGCACGTTCGGTGTGCCGACGGTCGCGGCGCAGTGGTCGAACACCCGCTCGGCGGCGCCCGGCACGGTGAGGTCGATCGCCAGCGTGGCGACCGCCGAGTCCTCGCCGAGCGCGGCCAACCCCGACTCGTCCCGGTCAACGGCCAGCACGGTCGCGCCGCGCGCGACGAACAGGGCCGCGGTCGCCTGCCCGATGCCCGACGCCGCGCCGGTGACGATCGCGGTCCTGCCCCTGAGCTGTTCGGTCACGTGTTCCTCCATGAAGGTCGGCGTCGTCGCGATCATCCGCCGCGCGTCCGGGCCTGACCACCTGGTGTTTCCGCTGGCCGGGAACCGACACTGGCGTCCGGGGAGCCGACCGGCCCCACCGCCGCTTCGCCGGCGTTCCCGGTGACCGGAAACGGTCCATTGTGCACGGTCCGGGCCATGGCGCAGGGTGGGTGGCAAGCGAGGGAAGAGGAGGACGACCAGTGGAATCCTGCTGGCACGTGATCGCGGGCGAGGAGGTCGCCTCGGCGGACGGGGCGACGTTCGAGTCCATTGACCCGTGGACCAGGGCGCCGTGGGCCTCGGTCGCGCTCGGCTCGGCCGAGGACGCGCGGCGGGCGATCCAGGCGGCCCGGCGGGCCTTCGACGACGGGCCGTGGCCGAGGATGAGCTTCGTGGAGCGGGGCGAGATCCTGCACCGCCTGGCCGACCTGCTGGTCGAGCACGCCGACGAGCTGGCGCTCGCGGACACCACGGACATGGGCAAGCCGATCAGTCAGACCGCGGGCCACGACGTGCCCCGCGCGGCGCGCAACTTCCGGTTCTTCGCCGACCACTCGCGGATCACGCCCGCCGAGACGTTCCCCATGCCCGGCGGGCATCACGCCTACACCCAGTACGACCCGGCGGGGGTGGTCGCGGCGATCGCGCCGTGGAACTTCCCGCTGATGATGGCGAGCTGGAAGGTCGCACCGGCCCTGGCCTGGGGGAACACCGTCGTGCTCAAGCCGGCTGAGCAGTCCCCGGCATCGGCCACGATCCTGGCGCGGCTGGCGCTGGCGGCCGGGCTGCCCCCCGGCGTGCTGAACGTGGTGCACGGGTACGGCCCGGACTCCGTCGGCCAGGCGCTCACCGAGTCCCCCCTCGTCGACCGGATCACCTTCACCGGCGAGTCCACCACCGGGCGACTGATCTCGCGGGCCGCGGCGGCGAACCTGACGCCGGTCAGCCTGGAGCTCGGCGGCAAGGGCGCCAACATCGTGTTCGCCGACGCCGACCTGGACCACGCGGTCCGCTGGGCCATCCAGGCGGTGTTCGGCAACTCGGGCCAGGTGTGCCTGGCCGGCAGCAGGCTCTACGTGCAGCGCGCCGTGTACGAGGAGTTCCTCGCCAGGTTCACCGCCGCCGCCGACGCGATGGTGCTCGGCGACCCGAAGGACCCGGCCACCGAGATCGGCCCACTGTCCTCACAGGAGCACTACGCGAAGGTCGCCGGTTATCTCGACATCGCCACCGCCGACGGTGCCCGCCTGCACACCGGCGGTGTCGGCGCGGGCTGGTCGGTGCGCCCGACCGTGGTGGTCGGCGCGGGCCAGCGGGACCGGGTCACCCAGGAGGAGATCTTCGGACCGGTGGTTGTGGTGCTGCCCTTCGACGGGGAGGCCGACGCGGTGGCCGCGGCCAACGACACGCCCTACGGTCTGAACGCCATGCTGTTCACCCAGGACCTGTCCCGCGCACACCGCGTCGCGCGTGCGCTGCGGGTCGGCACCGTGTGGGCGAACTGCTTCTTCGTGCGGGACCTGCGGGCGCCATTCGGCGGCGCGAAGGACTCCGGCGTCGGCCGGGAGGGCGGTGCCTACAGCAGGGAGTTCTTCACCGAACCGAAGGCGGTCGTGATGGAGATCGCCGCATCGTGAACCAGCAGGGAGCCAGGATGATTCGCGCCGTCAGCACTCGTAACGCACCCACCGTCGGCTTCTCGACCGGGACCGCCGCGCCGCTGTCCCAGGCGATCGTGCACGGCGACACCATCTACTGCTCGGGCACCGGACCGCTGGACCCGCAGACCCGCACGATCGTCTCCGACGACTTCGCCGAGCAGACCAGGCAGACGCTGGCCAACCTGGTCGCCGTCGTCGAGGCGGCCGGCGGGCGCCGGGAGACGATCCTCAAGTGCACGTGCTTCGTGCGGGACGTGGCGAACTTCCCCACGTTCAACGCGGTCTACCGGGAGTTCTTCGCCGGCGCCCCGCACTTCCCGGCGCGCACGACGGTGATCGCCACGCCGCACCGGACCGGGGTGCAGGTCGAGGTCGAGTGCGTCGCGGCCGTGGCCGGGCCATGACCGACCTCGTCCTGCTCGGCGGGCGGGTGTATCCCCTGGACGCCGGGCACACCGTCGCCGAGGCCCTCGCGGTCACCAGTGGCCGGGTGTCGGCCGTAGGGTCCACCGAGGACATCGCCGCGCTCGCGGACGGGCGGACGACGGTGGTGGGGCTGGCCGGGCGCACGGTGATCCCGGGGCTGGTCGACTCGCACTGCCACTTCGAGCACGCCGGGCTGGCCGGGCACACGGTGTCGTTCGCGGGTGTCCGCGGACTCGCCGAGGCGCTGGACCGGGTCGCCGCCCTGGCCGGCACCCTCGGCCAGGACGAATGGGTGGTCGGTCAGCTGTGGAACCCGGTGCTGCAGCTCGCCGAGGGCCGCGCGCCCGACCGGCACGAGCTGGATCGCGCCGCGGGCGGCCGGCCGGTCTTCCTGCCGGAGGGCCACGCCGCCTCGGCGAGCACCGCCGCGCTGCGCCTGGCCGGCATCGACCAGGCCGGGCACGACGGCCGCCTGGTCGAAGGCGACGTGCACCCGGTCGCGCGGGTGGTGCCGGCCTGGACGGCGGCGCGCCGCGCCGAGCAGTTCGTGGCGGCCATGCGCGTGCTCAACGGGCACGGGATCACCTCCGTGGTGGCGGGCGCGCTGTCACCCGGGGACGTCGAGGTCGTGCGCGCGCTCGCGGAGACCGGCCGGTCGACGGTCCGCGTGGCCGCCATGGTCACCCCGACCGGCGAGCTGAACCCCGCCGTGCCCGTGGACCGGTGGCGGGCGCTGGTCGCGCCCGGGCCACCGGAACCGGTCGGCGACCGGTACCTGACCCGGGGCATCAAGCTCCAGGTCGACGGCGGCATGACGCTCGGCACCGCGGCCACCCGAGAGCCCTACCTGACCGACCAGGCCTACCGCGGTGAGCTGTTCACCGACCGGGCCAGGCTGACCGCGCTGGTCGACGCCGCCCACCGCGCGGGCTGGGCGGTCGGCACGCACGTCGTCGGCGACGCCGCGATCGACCTCGCGCTGGACGTCTACGAGGCGACCGGGCCCACCCGGCCGCTGCCGGACGTGCTCATCCACGCCAGCCTCATCCAGCGCGACCAGATCGCCCGCGCCCGCACCCTCGGCGTGCGGGTGGCCGCGCAGCTCCCGTTCCTGTGGCGCAACCGGGACGCGATCGCCGGACACCTCGGCGACCCGCGCGCCGAGCGGGCCGTGCCGTTGCGCGACCTGGTCGACGGGCTCGGCCTCGACGCCGTGGCCGCCGGCACCGACTACCCGGTCAACGACCTCGACCCGTGGCAGAACATCCACGCCATGACCACCCGGCGGGACGCGACCGGCCGGGAGGTCGGTGCCGCACAGGCGATCACGATGGCCGAGGCGCTGGCGCTGTACACCACGGCCGGCGCCGCGCACACCGGCGAGCAGGCGGTCAAGGGCAGGCTCGAGCCGGGCATGCTCGCCGACCTCGCCGTCCTTGACACCGATCCGTTCACCGGCGGCGACCCGCGCCCGACCCGCACGCTCATGACCGTGGTCGGCGGGCGGATCGTCCACGACACCGGTCAGCTCGACAGGAGGTAACCATGCACCCCAGCCAGATGCCCATCGTCGCCCTGCGGGAGGCGGCCGACCGGCTGCGCGACAGCGGCCGGCGCGTCCAGGTGCTGTGGCAGGAGAGCGAGTCACTCGCCTTCCTGGCCCGCGGCCGGGAGTACCGCAGCGAGTTCCACCTCAACCCGAGCGACGAGGTGATGCTCATGGTGCGCGGCACGATGGACCTCCACTACCGCAAGCCGGAGGGCGGCGCCGACATCGCGGTCATCCCCGAGGGCGGGACGATCTTCACCCCGACCGGGATCGCGCACTCGCCCCGGTTCGCACCGGACGCGTTCGTGCTGGTGATCGAGCGGCTGCGCCGGCCGGGCGAGCTGGACCGGTTCCGCTGGTTCTGCCAGCGGTGTGACGAGTTCCTGCACGAGGAGGCCGTGCACGTCACCGACTACCGCACCGATCCGGTCGCCGGTGCCTACGAGCGCTTCTACGGCGACGTGGCCGCCCGCACCTGCACGGCGTGCGGCACGGTCATGCCGGACGAACGCCGGTGACCCCGGTCGGCGAGCTGGTCCTGCGCGCGTTGCGGGCCCACCCCGACCGGATCGCCTTCCGGCACGGGGAAACCGCACTGTCCTATCGGGACGCTCAGGAGCTGGTGTCTGGTCTGGTCGAGCTGCTCGACCAGGACACGGTCGTGCAGGTCCGGCGAAACGATCCGTTGCAGTGGCTGGTGACCGCGGCCTGTTACGTCGCGGGCCACCGGTCGGCGGGGATCGCGCCGGGCACGCTGACCGACGCCGAACTGGCCGAGCGGCTGGCGCGGATCGGTCCGGCACAGGTGCTGACCGACACCGACCTCGCCGTCCCCGTGCCCAGCGGCCACCCCGTCGCGGTCGCGCCGGCGGACACGGTGGTGCGGTTGGCGTTCACCTCCGGCACCACCGGGCCGGCCAAGGGCGTCGAGCTGACCAGCGGCGCGCTGGGCGCGGTCGCGACCATGCTCCGGGACACGCTGCCCTGGCCGGCGCGCCCCCGGGTGTTGTGCCCGGAGCTCGTCTCCGGCGGCTTCGGGAACATGGTGGTGCCGACCCTGTTGTCGGGCGGGACTTTCACCATCCCCGAGAAGTCCGGTGTGGACGGTCTGCTCGCCGCAGCCCGCGCCACCCGCCCCACGGTCCTGCTGCTGATGCCGCCGGGCCTGCGCGCCGTGCTCGACCACCCCGGCGCCGCCGACGTCGACTGGTCGGACCTCGGCCTGGTGGTCTACAGCGGCACCACGCTCACCGGCGAGGAGATCGACCGCGCGCACGCGCTGTTCGGTGAGGTGTTGTGCCAGGTGTTCGGCCAGGTCGAGGTGCCCAAGACGATCGCGTGGAGCGCGCCGGCCGACCACCTGGGGCCCCACCGCTCGTCGCTTGGCCGGCCCTTTCCCGGCATCGAGGTCCGCGTCGACGCGCCGCCGGGACAGGCCGGTGAGCTGTGCGTGCGCGGGCCGAACACCGCGCGGGCCTACGCTTTCCCACCCGGGTCACCGGTCCGCGACGGCTGGCTGCGCACCGGCGACGTGTGCCGCCTCGACGACGGCCACCTGTACCATCTCGGCCGGGTCCGATGAACCGCCCGGTGGTGGACGTGCACACCCACGCGCTGCCGATGCCGCTGCTGTCGTGGTTGTCCGGCCGGGGACTCGCCGAGCACGGCGACGGCACCGTGCGGCTGGACCCGATGGTGTCCGGGATGCCCGCCGGCGCGCCGATCCCGCTGCCCCCGGCCCAGTACGACGTGGCGGCGCGGCTGGCCGACATGGCGGCCACCGGCGTCACCCGCCAGCTCGTGTCCCTGCCGCCGTTCGTGACCTGCGCCGACGCCACCGACGAGCGGACCGTCCTGGACGTGGTGCGCCGAGGCAACGACACCCTGGCCGAGCTGGTCGCCGGTCGTCGCGGGGTGCTCGACCCGCTCGGCCAGGTCCCGCTCGGCACCCCGTCGGCCACCGCAGAGGCCGCGCGCTGCCTGGAGGACCTGGGGTGCGCCGGGATCGCGATCGGCTCCCGGGGCCTTGGCCGCGAGCTCGACGACCCCGTGCACGAACCGTTGTGGGAGTACCTCACCGACCGGCGCGCGTTCGTCTTCCTGCACCCCAACAGCGTCCCCGGCGGCGCCCGGCTGGCCGACTACTGGCTGCCCCAGCTCGCCGGGTTCCCGATGGAGACCGCGCTCGCGACCGCCAGGCTGGTCCTCGGCGGCGTGCTCGAACGCCACGACCCCCGGATCTGCCTCGCCCACGGCGGGGGCTGTCTACCGGCCCTGCTCGGCCGGCTCGACCTCGGCTGGTCCCGCAAGGCGGTCGCGCGCACCACCCCGTACCCGCCGAGTGACTACCTGCGCCGGCTGTACTACGACACGGCCACCTTCTCGACCCCGCTGCTGGGCAGGCTCGTCGAGGACTTCGGCGCCGACCACGTGCTCCTGGGCACCGACTACCCGTTCGAGCTGGCCGACACCGATCCACTTGGCACGGTCGCGGCGCTGGGGCTGTCGCGGGTGGCCGAGGCGGTGATCGAGTCGGGCGCGATCACCGCGCTGCTGGCCGGATCGGCGTGACCTCCCCAGGTCGGCCGATCCCGTCGTAGCCCTTGGCCAGTTCGCGGGTGATCGACAGCGCGGCGAGCCGCAGCGCCGGTTCGACCGCGGTCAGCGACCGGGTGCGCGTCACGGTGTGCGACACGACCGACAGCGCGGCCACGATCCGCCGGTCCGGTCCGAAGATCGGCGCGGCGACGGACGCGGTGCCCAGCGAGAGCTCCTCGGCACAGCGGGCGATGCCGGCCGCGCGGATCTTCCGCAGCGACCGCGCCAGCAGGCCGGGCATCACGATCGTGTGCGCGGTGTACCGCTTCAGCCCGGCCGCCAGCACCGACTCCTGGAACTCCCGCGACGCGTGCGCCAGCAGCACCTTGCCGACCCCGGTGGCGTGCAGCGGCGACCGCCCGCCGACCCGGGTGACGACGTCGACCGACCGGCGGCCCCACACCCGTTCCACGTAGAGCACCTCGTCCCCGTCCCGCACCGCGAGGTGCACGTTCTCCGCGGTCGCCTCGTAGAGGTCCTGCATGAACGGCAGCGAGACGTCCCGCAGCGTGCGGGGCTGCGGGCACAGCGAGCCGAGCTCCCACAGCCGCAGGCCGATCCGGTAGACGCCGTCGCGATCCTTCTTCAGCGCGGCCAGCTCGACCAGCTCGGACGCGATGCGGTGCACCGTGGACACCGGCAGCCCGGTCGCGGCGGCCAGTTCGCTGAGCCGCAGCGCGGGCCGCTCCTGGGAGAACGCGTTGAGCAGCGCGAACACCCGGCTGGACACACTCCGGCCGGCGCGGCCGTGCTCTGCTGCGCTCATGATCGGCACCGGTTCGGTCATGGCCGTCCCTCCGTCCGGGCGGCGGCCGGGTTGTCGGCCAACCGTACCTCCGCCGAGCGCGATCGTCGCAGGTCACGAGCGATCGACCCGATCATCCCCGTGGTCATCCGACCCGCAGCAGCAGCTTGCCGGAGACCGTGCCGGCGGCGAGGTCACCGAGCGCCCTCGGCGCCGACGCGAGCGGCACCACCTCGTGCACGTGGTCGCGCAGGCGCCCTGCCCCGGCCCAGTCGAAGATCACCCGCAGGTTCGCCGCGAACGCGGCCCGGTCCCGGCGGACGAACTCGCCGAAGAACACCCCGACCACCGAGGACCCCTTCACCAGCGGGATGTTCAGCCCGACCCGGGGGATCACGCCGGAGGCGAAGCCGACGACCAGGTACCGGCCACCCCACGCGACCGCCCGCACGGCCGCCTCGCCGACCGCGCCGCCGACCGGGTCGAACACCACGTCCGCGCCGCTCTCGGCCAGCTCCCGGAGCCGTGCCCGGAGGTCGCCGTCCCCGTAGGAGAACGTCTCGTCGGCGCCGTGGCGGCGCGCCGACTCCGCACGGTCCACTGTGGACGTGCCGGCGATCACCCTGGCGCCGAGCAGGTTTCCCACGTCGACCGCGGCCGAGCCGACCCCGCCCGCCGCGCCGAGCACCACGAGCGTCTCGCCCGCCAGCAGCCCGGCCCGCTGGACCAGCGCGTGGTAGGCCGTGGAGTACGTCACCAGTACCGTGGCCGCCTGCCGGTCGCTGACGTGCGCCGGCAGCACGGTGACCCGGTCGGCGCGGACCACCAGGGCCTCCCTGGCGCACCCGTACTCCTCGTTGCCCGCCACCCGGTCGCCGACCCGCACGGCGGCCACCCCGTCGCCGACGGCGGTGACCGTGCCCGCGTACTCGCTGCCGGGGGTGAACGGCGGCTCCGGCCGGACCACGTGCCGGCCGGCGATGATCAGGGTGTCGTGGAAGTTCAGCCCGACATGGCTGACCGCGACGACGACCTCGCCCGGCCCTGGCCGCCGCGACGGGATGTCGAGCACCTCGAGGTCCTCCGGCGTGCCGAGCCGGGTGCAGACCAGCGCGCGCATCAGCGTGCCTCGTCCGGTGCGCCGACCACGCCATCGGCCAGCAGCCCGTCGATCTCGGCCGGGGTGAAACCGGCCGCGCGCAACACTTCCCTGGTGTGCTCGCCGAGTTCGGCCGGCCGCGTGCGCAGGCCGGGCAGCTCACCGTCGTAGCGGACGGGATGGCTGACCACGGTCGCCCGTTCACCGTCCACATCGAACTCGGTGAGCAGCCCCTCGGCCGCCACCTGGGGATCGGTGCGCACCTCGTCGTAGCCGGCCACCTTCTCGAACCAGAGACCCCGCTGGTCCAACCGGCGCGCGAACTCGGCGTAGCTCATGCCGGCGAGCACCCCGGCCAATGTCGCGGTGTACTCGGCGCGGTCGGCGCGGCGCGCGTGCTGGTCGTAGCCGGCGAGCAGCGGCGAGCCGAGCGCGTCGCCGAGACCGTCCTCCGCGCCGCTGATCGCGATCACGACCGACGCGTCCCGCAGCCGGTAGACCCCGTAGGGCGGGTCGATCGACCAGCACGCCAGCTCGGCCGGGCGCCGGAGGTCCGCTGCGGTCGCCCGGCCGGAGAAGTACAGCGCGAGCGACTCCGCCTGGAGATCCAGCCCGGCACCGAGCAGGCTCGACTCCACCCGGGTGCCCACCCCGGTGACCAGCCTGCGGGCGTAGGCGGCGAGCACTCCCAGCGCGAGCAGCGCCGCGCCGTGGTGGTCCACGACCGGCGTGCCGGCCGCCGTGGGGTGCTCGCCGGTCGCGTCGATGAGCCCGGTCCGCGCCTGCACGAGCAGGTCGACGCCCGGCCGGCCGGCCATCGGGCCGCGGGCGCCCCAGCCGCTGGCGGAGGCGTAGATGATGTCCGGCCTGATCGCCCGCACCGCCTCGTACCCGAGGCCCAACCGGTCCAGCGCGCCGTCGCGGTAGTTCTCCAGCACGACGTCGGCCCGCTCGATCAGCGGTCGGAGGACGCGGGGCGCGTCCGGGTGCTTGAGGTCGACCGCGATCGAGCGCTTGTTGCGGTTGACCGACAGGAACGTGACGCTGCGCCCGGCGAGGCGGATTCCGCCGCTGCCGACCCGCCGCTCCCAGGACCCGCCCAGCGGTTCGACGGTCACCACGTCCGCGCCGAGATCGGCGAGGTACTGGGAGGCGGCCGGTCCCTGGACGAAGTGCGTGAAGCCGAGCACCGTCATTCCGTCGAGCATGCGACCTCCCGTGTGGTGCCGGCGTAGCGGAACCGACCCTAGGAACCCGGCCCACCAGGTCCCAACACCTCGTTTCCGCACAATGGAAACGCGGCCGGTCGCCGGGGAAGCCGGTCGGGCACCCTTGTCCACATGGCACAGACGTTCGCCCCCAGCCGGATCCGGCTCCCGGACCGCGTGGTCAACTGCGTGGTCGCGGGGGAGGGGCCGGCGGTACTGCTGCTGCACGGGTGGCCGCAGACCGGCCACGCCTGGCGGCACGTGGTCCCGTCGCTCGCCGACCGGCACACGGTCGTCGTTCCCGACCTGCCGGGGTTCGGCGCGAGCTCCCGCCTGCCCGGCGGCCACGACAAGCGCGCGGTCGCGCGGACCGTGCACGAGCTGATGACCCACCTCGGGCTCGCCCGGTACCACGTCGTGGGGCATGACGTCGGCGGGCAGGTCGCCTACCCGCTCACCGCCGAGCACGAGGACGCGGTGACGAGCCTGACCTTCGTCGAGGCGGGCATCCCGGGTCTTGGCGACAGCGTCGCCGCCGCGAACCCGCTGACCGGCGGGTCATGGCACTTCGGCTTCAACATGGTGCCCGATCTCCCGGAGTTCCTGCTGGCCGGCCGGGAGCGCGGCTACCTGGAGTTCCTGTTCCACCGCGACATCGGCCTGTACGTCACCGACGCGATCGACGACGCGGCCTTGGACCGGTACACGCGTGCGCTGGCCGCGCCCGGCGCCGTGCGCGCCACGATGGACTACTACCGCGCGTTGCCGACCGACATCGCCGACAACCGCGCCCTGTGCGCCCGGCGCCCGGTGCGGGTCCCGACGCTCGTGGTGGGCGCCCGGCACGGCGTCGGCCTCGGCTGGCTGGACACCGTGGAGCAGGCGGCGACGCGCGTGACGGCGCGCTGGGTCGAGGACTGCGGGCACTACGTGCCAGAGGAACGCCCCGCCGAACTGACCAGGATCCTCACCTCGTTCTGGGAGCAGGGCGCGTGACCGACGTGGTGGTGATCCCCGGCGCGTGGCACGGCGCGGGACATTTCGCGGCGCTGGCCTCGGCACTGACCGCGCGCGGCCACCGGGTACTGGCACTCGACCTGCCCGGCCATGGCGGCCGCGCCCGGTTCCCCGCGAGCTACCTGACCCGCGACCTGGCGGCACTGCCGGTGGAGCGGTCGCCGCTCGCCGACCTGACCCTCGACCAGGTCGCGGCGGACGTGGTGGCCGCGCTGGGCGCCTTCCCCGCGCCGCCCGTCGTGGTCGCGCACAGCATGGGTGGCACCGTCGCCACCCGGGTCGCGGAGCTGGCGCCGGAGTCGGTCGCCTGCCTGGTCTACCTGGCCGCGTTCCTGCCGACCCGGCTCGGCGCCGCGGGCGCCTACCTCGGCCTGCCGGAGGCGAGTGGCGCGCTGGGGGCCGGCCTGTACCTCGGTGACCCGGCCGCGATCGGCGCCGTCCGCATCGACCCGCGCCGCACCGATCCCGGCTACCAGGACGAACTGCATGCGGCGTACTTCTCCGACCTGGACCGCCGGGACTTCCAGGCGCTGGCCGCGTCGCTCACCCCGGACCAGCCGCTGTCATTCCTGACCGACGCCACGGGCGCGACCGCGGCGCGGTGGGGCAGCGTGCCGAGGACCTACGTGCGGACCGTCGCGGACCGCGCGCTGCCCGTCGCGCTCCAGGACGTCATGATCCGCCACGCCGACGAGCTGGCCCCCACCGGCCACCAGGTCACCCTCGACGCGGGGCACGCGGTCTTCGCCGCCCGGCCGGCGCGGGTGGCCGACGTGATCGAGGGCTCTTCCCGCGCAGTGGAAACGGACCGTTGAACGCCGGGGGTTCCGGCGCGACAGTCCACGCCATGGACACATCCGAGCGGGACGAGATCGTCGCCGCGCTGCTGGCCGCCCACCGCACCCGGCAGCCGATCGAACCGCTGCCCGCCGACCTGACCGTGGACGACGCGTACGCCGTGCAGCTCGCGCAGGTCGAGCACTGGTGCGCGGCGGGCGCGGTCGTCAAGGGACACAAGGTCGGCCTCACCTCGCGGGCCATGCGCCGCCAGCTCGGCGTGGACGCCCCCGACTACGGCCACCTGCTCGACCCGATGTTCCATCCGGAGGGCACCCCGATCGACACGTCCGGCCTGCTGGCGCCGCGAGTCGAGCCGGAGGTCGCGTTCGTGCTCGGCCGGCCGCTGCGGGGACCGGGGTTGACCGTGGCCGACGCGGTCGCCGCCGTGGACTTCGTGCTGCCCGCGCTGGAGATCATCGACTCCCGGATCCGGGACTGGCGGATCGGGCTGGCCGACACCATCGCCGACAACGCGTCGTCCGGCGGGGTGGTGTTGGGGGGCGCACCCAGCCGACTGTCCGATGTGGACCTTCGAATGATGGGGTGTGTGCTTCGCCGTGATGGTGTGGTGGTCGGCACCGGTGCGGGTGCCGCCGTGCTCGGCTCGCCGCTCAACGCGTTGGTGTGGCTCGGGAACACGGTGGGGGAGCGCGGCATCGAGCTGGCGGCCGGGCACGTCGTGCTGCCGGGTTCGGTCACCTCGGCCGTGCCGGTGGCGGCCGGCGACGTGGTTCAGGCGACGTTCGCCGGACTCGGCTCGGTGACGGCGGTGTTCTCCTGAACGACAGGTACTGGCCTCAGCGGTCGAGCCGGGCCAGGTCCGGTGGCACGAGCGTGGTCGACTGCACCAGTTCGGTGAGCAGGTTGTGGTTGAGCAGGTTGCCGACCGGCTCGCCGACCTCCTCACGGACCAGGCCGTACACGCCCTGGGCGGACAGCCGGGTGCGGACCTCGGTCACCGTGTGCTCGACTCGTTTGACCGTCCAGTCCTCGGACGGCGCCAGCTCGGCGAGTTGCGCGGCGGCCTGTCGCCTGCTCAGCGGCTGGGGGTTGGCCTCGTGCAGCAGGTACCGCTGACCGACTACCACCAGCACCAGCCGCTCGTCCTGGCTGAGCCGGTAGGGGCTTGGCGGCACGGTCGGCTCGCGGTGCAGCGACACCGGCCGCCCGCCGTCGTCCCCGGCGACGTACAGCTCCAGCAGGTGTTCGCGGCGGCCGGAGCCCCGCACGAACAGCGGGGTGTACCCCGCGACCAACGGGATCTCCTCCTCGTCGCGGAACAACCACCGCGAGCCGGGCAGCCGGATGGGCATGTGTCCGGTGTTGGCGACCCACCACTGGCCGCCCGCGTTGGACAGCACGCCGTGCAGGCGGCTGACCCGCCGGTCGTCCTCGCCGATGCACACGTGCACCTCCGGCCGGTTACGTCCGAACAGGACGGTCCGGCCCTCCTGCGGGCTGACCACGATCCCCCCGGTGACCGCCAGCGCGGACAGCGCGCCGGGCGGTGGCTGCGAGATCCCGCCGGCCAGGCTTCGGTGTCCACGTTCGAGTCGTCGCGCGCCCTGTGGCGTCAGTGCCTCGTTCACTCGACCACCTCCCGGATCGCGTCGCGTCACCACCAGCATGCCGCCACGTCCGGGGACCCGTCCCCGATCCCCGATCCCCGCAGGTCAGCGCGGCAACGCCGCAGCCGCGGTCGTCGCGAACTCCCGTGCCACGGCACAGTAGTCCTCGGCACGGTCACCAGCGACCGTCACATCCACCGTGCCCCTCGGCTTTCCACCGGGATGATGGAACACGCGGACCGTGCAACCGGTGTCCGCGTCGGCCTCGACGACCGCGTCGTGATCGCCCAGCCGGACCCTCGGTGCCTGGAGTAGTTCCTCCGTCGCGTGTTGGTCATAGCGGAGACGGACCTCCACGTCCTCTTCCGGGGTCTCCCACCGGCACGCCCAACGACCGAACTCGGGCTCCGGGTCCGGGCCGTCCGGGGAGAGCGCGGCCAGCACGCGGCCGTCCAGGAGTTCACAGGCGTCGAGGTGGGCCAGGGAGTCGCGACTGAACGGGGCGACCCGCCGGGGAATCGGGCCGCGGCCGAGCACGTCCAGCACGGAGTCCACCGCGACATCGGCGACCTCGCACAGATTCACCGAGTTCCTCGATGGTTCCTGCTTCGCCGTGACCCGGACCCCGTAGTTGTCGTCGACCACCACCGTGCGATCGCAGGTATCCGTGTCCGACTCCCGGTTGATGACCGCCAACGGCTCACCGACCATCTCGTGGGACGCCTGGTTGACCAACTGGACCTCGAGGTCCAGGGGGTCCGCGTCCCGAATGCCGATCAGCGCGTCGCACCGGTTGAAGTTGCCGACGGTGCTGTCCAAGGCGGTGGTGCCGAACCGGGCCTCCAACTCGTCGCTGTCCAGCAGTGCGCACGGATCGGGGGTCCGCTCGTCGCCGACGAGCCCGGACGGCGTGTTGCTCGCGTTCGACACGAGGAGTGTGACCGTCACCGTCGCCGCCGCCGCGATCAGCACCGCGGCCGCACCCCACCGGTACACCGGGCGGCGCCAGCGGGGCCGGCACGCCCGTGCCGTGGTCCGGAGCGTCGGCACGGGCGTGCCGTCGTCGCCATCGCCGCCGAGCAGCCGCAGCACCTGCTCGGCGGTGGGGCGGCGTTCCGGCCGGGGCTCCAGCATCTCGGCCAGTGGTGTGGCGAGCGGGCCGGCGTGGGTCATCGGGTGCCGTTCGTTCCGGCGTACCCGGTCGAGCACCTCGTCTGGTTCGCCGGTGCCGAACGGCGGCGTGCCCTCCACCGCCGCGAACAGCGTGGCGCCGAGCGAGAACACGTCCGAGGCCGCGGTCGCTCTCCGGCCGTCGGCGACCTCCGGCGCCGCGTAGCCCGCGGTGCCGCTGAACGAGCCGTCGTGGGTCAGTGTCACCTCCCGCCACAGCGAGATGCCGAAGTCCGTGAGCTTCGCGAAGTCGCCGTCGTCGACCAGGATGTTGCCGGGCTTGACGTCCCGGTGCACGATGCCCTTGGCGTGCACGGCGACCAGCGCGGCCGCGATCTGGAAGCCGATCCGCGCGACCCGGTCCGCGGGCAGCCGGGTGTTGTCCGCCAGCACCGTCTCCAGGCTCGCCGCCGGGGCGTGCTCCATCACGAGCCAGCACTCGTCGTCGTCCACCGTGTCGAACACCGAGACGGTGTTGGGGTGGTACACCTGCGCGGCGGTCTCCGCCTCCCGGCGGAAGCGGAGCCGGTCGGCCTGACTGGCCATCAGGTGCGGTTTCTTGAGTGCTACCAACCGTTTGAGCTTCTGGTCGAAGGCGGTCCAGACGATTCCGCCGGAGCCCCAGCCACATGCGTCCTCGAGCCGGTAGCGCCCGCCGATCAGGTCCCCAGTGCGCACTCCGCGTATCTTACTATCTTCGGAAAGTCACGTGTCGAGGAAGTCGGTCCCATAAATTCCTGCTCGGTGCCCGTGCGCTGTTAGCGATAACAGAGATGGCACACCACTTGGATTATTCAGCTCTGTTTCCGTTGGCTGATGACGGAAATGCACTCTTGAGTGGGCGCGCGGCAGTCTGTTAGCGTTCACACATAAAGTGGTTTCGGGCACACCGGTTCGCCGTGCTAGGAGATCATCCGTGAACAGACGGCTGAAGATCAGACGTTGGCTGGCCCGGCTCAGCATCGTGGCGCTCACCGCCGCCAGCACCGCCATGGCTGTCGCGTCGCCCGCACAGGCCGCGTCGGGTTACGTCTACACGACGTTCAAGGGTGACGCCGCCGCCGACCAGGAGCTCTGGGTCTACTCGTCGGCCAACGGCACGGACTTCAGCGTCCTGGCCGACACCAACTACCGCGGCCCGTCCGGTGTGCTGCGCGACCCCAGCATCATCCAGCACAACGGGCTCTACTACCTCGCCCACACCGTCCAGTCGTGGACCACGAACTCAACCTACTTCAACATCGCCGCCAGCCCGGACCTGGTGAACTGGACACACGTCGCGAGCGTCAACTCCGGCGTGGCCAACACGCGGTTCACCTGGGCACCCGAGTTCTACGTCGAGGGCGGCACCATCCGCGTCATCGTGAGCATCGCCCAGACGACCTGCGACAACTGTTTCCGGCCCTACCTGTTCACCGCCCAGAACAGCTCGCTGACCTCGTGGAGCGGACCGGCACAACTGGGCGGGCTCGGCTACAACTACATCGACACCTACGTGGTGAAGTCGGACAACACCTACCACGCCTTCGCCAAGAACGAGACCTCCAAGTACATCGAGCACTGGATCAGCACCAGTCTCACCAGCGGCTGGAGCAACCAGGGCCAGCTGTGGACCTCGGGCTACGAGGGACCGGCCGTGCTGCGCATGAGCGACGGCTCCTGGCGCATCTGGATCGACAAGTACACCAACGGCGGCATCTGGACGGCCACCAGCGCGAACCTGAACTCCTGGTCGGGCCTGAGCCAGATCACCTGCCCCGGCTGCCGTCACGGCACGATCCTGCCGGTGGCCGACCTGCCAGGAGCCCCACCGGCCTATCGCGTGACCAACCGCAACAGCGACAAGGTGCTGGACGTCGTCTCCGCCTCCACCGCGGACAACGCCGAGATCAAACAGTGGACCTGGAACGGCGGCGGCAACCAGAGGTGGACTTTCCAGGACGCCGGCGGCGGCTACTTCCGCGTCGTCAACCAGGCCAGTGGCAAGTGCCTGGACGTGGCGAGCGGCTCGGCCGCCGACGGGGCCAACATCATCCAGTACACCTGCGGCGGCGGCACCAACCAGCAATGGCAGTGGCAGGCCACCGGCAGCTACTTCCGGCTCGTCGCCCGGCACAGCGGCAAGTGCCTCGACGTCGTCGACTCCGGCACCGGCGACGGCGCCGACATCCAGCAGTACGCCTGCGGCAGCGGGAACAACCAGCAGTGGAGCCGTACCCAGGTCTGACCGGGAAGGGAACCTCGATGTCCGTGCGGAAGAAGATCAGCACAGCGCTCGCGGTGGTGCTCACGGTCGCTCTCGGCCCGGCGGTGCCCGCCTCGGCGGCGCCCGGGCCGTCGTTCACCAACCCGCTCGTCGGCGCGCCCAACAGCGCCGATCCGTCGATCGTGTACAGCGGCGGAAACTGGTATTACGTTGCCACGACATGGTCCTCGCAGATCGTCATGCGTCGGTCGTCCACAATGGCCGGTTTGAAGACGGCGGCGGAGCAGACGGTGTTCTCCCTGGCTCCCGGGCCTGGCTGCTGCACGATGTGGGCCCCGGACCTGCAGTGGATCGACAACCGGTGGTACCTGTACTTCTCGGCGGAGGCCTCACCTGGCCAGGGTGAGCGGCGGACCGGCGTGCTGGAGAGCGCCGGCACCGATCCGTTGGGCCCCTACACCTATCGGGGAATCCTCAACCTGGAACCCAACAACGGCTGGGCGATCGACGGCAGCGTGGTCCGGTTCAACGGCTACGCCAACCATTTCGTCTACTCCGCCTTCCGCGGTGGCGAACAGAGCCTGTTCATCGCCCCGATGTCCTCGCCGGTCCAGGTCTCGCGCAACGGGGTGCGGATCTCGTCGCCGACGCTGTCCTGGGAGCGCCAGGGCGGCGCGGTCAACGAGGGCCCGTACGCCGTGTACAACGCCGGCAGGACGTTCCTGACCTACTCGGCGAGCTTCTGCGGCACCCCGGACTACAAGCTCGGCATGCTGACCTGGACCGGCGGCGACCCGATGTCGGCCAGCTCGTGGACGAAGAAGTCCACGCCCATCTTCGAACGCAACGACGCCAACGGCGTCTACGGCCCGGGGCACGCCTCCTTCGTCAGATCACCGGACAACGCCGAGACCTGGGTCGTCTACCACGCGAACTCCTCGGCCGGCCAGGGCTGTGGCACCACCCGCACCACCCGGGCGCAGAAGATCGGCTGGAACTCGGACGGCTCGCCCAACCTCGGCGTCCCGGTCCGCACCGGGACCTCGATCGAGGGTCCTGCCGGCGACTCATGATGGGACATCCGATGCCACTGATCACGCGCCGGTTGCTGGTCACCATGGTGCTGGCCGCGCTCACCGCCATGGCCGTGGTCGTCCCCGCGCCGCCGGCCACCGCCGCCACCAGCCAGTTCCGCGGCATGAACTGGGCGGTACTCGGCGACAACTTCAGCACCGGCACGCTCGTCGTGCAGGGCTTGAGCCAGTCCGACAGCAACGCGACCGTGCGGGCCAAGGCCAACGCCCTCTACGACGACATGGCCGCCACCATGGGGATCAACACCGTCCGGCTGCCCATCAACACCCACACCGTGGCCAACACGACCTGGTGGGCCGCCTACCGCGGCGCCATCGACGCCGCCACCGCCAGGGGCTTCAAGGTCATCCTCGCCTACTGGGAGGACGGCGCGGCCGCCGGCGGCCGGATCACGAACCTCGCCGCCTGGAACACGATGTGGTCCAGCGTGACCAACACCTACGGCTCGAACGGCAACGTCTACTTCGAACCGATGAACGAGCCGCACGGCTACTCGTCGGCGGAATGGCGCACCGTGGCGGCGAACTGGCTCAGCTACCACACCTCGGCGGTGCCCGGCCGGGTGCTCATCGGCGGCACCGGCTACAGCCAGGACCTGCGCGACGTGTGCAACGACAGCCGCTTCAACGCGACGCTGCTGTCCTTCCACCACTACGCCTTCTTCTACGACCCGATGACCGACGACGCCTTCCGAAGCCACATCCAGACGCGTCTTGGCAACTGCGCCGCCCGCGCGGTCGCGACCGAGTTCGGCGCGCCGATGTCCACCGGCCTGAACTACGGCGACGCGAACAGCGCCGACAACTTCGTGCGGCACATCCGCGCGATGGCCCAGGTGTTGCGGGACAACCAGATGGGCGGCACCTACTGGCCGGCCATCGGCGGCAAGCCGACCGACAACCTCGGCTACGACTACTACTCGATGTTCGCCCTCAGCGGCAGCGGCACGAGTCTCAACCTGGCCGTCCGCAACACCTCCGGCGCCGACCGGATCCGGTATGCCTGGGGCGACGACTCCACCCCGCCGCCGGGACCGTACTACCGGATCGACGTGCGCCACAGCGGCAAGGCCATGGACGTCCAACAACCCAACACCGACGACGGGGCGCGCGTCGGCCAGTACACCTACGGCGGCAACGCGTGGCAGCAGTGGCAGTTCCAGGACGCCGGCAGCGGCTACTGGCGGATCATCAGCCGCCACAGCGGAAAGTGCCTCGACGTGGTGAGCGCGTCGACCGCCGACGGCGCCGAACTGGTCCAGTACACCTGCGGCAGCGGCACCAACCAGCAGTTCCAGCTGGTCGCCGCCGGCAGCTACTTCCAGTTCCGCGCGCGACACAGCGGCAAGTGCGTCGACGTGCCGGCCGCCTCGACCGCCGACGGCGTGATCCTCAAGCAGTATCCGTGCAACTCCGGCACCAACCAACAGTGGTCGCGCACCGCCAGTTGACGATCAGTGAGATCATCTCAATAACATGGATAAATCGCATTCTTGGTTTCAAATTAATCAAACGAAATAACCGTGCGCCGGTGCCCGTTTTGCGGTTACCATGCCCTCAGGGGAGGGCATCGTGATGTTATGTCGAATCCTGGGGCCGATGCAGGTGTCAGACGGTGTTCGCTGGGTCGATGTCAATGAGGGTAAGCGGCGGTCGCTGCTGGCCAGCCTGCTGATCCGGGCGCCGGGTATGGTTTCCACAGATCAACTCGTGGACGAGCTGTGGGGCGACTCCGCGCCACGGACGGCGAGCACCCAGGTGCACGGATATGTGCTGCGATTGCGCCGAATGCTCGGTGATCGCGAGGGCCGATTGTTGATCACGGTGGCCGGCGGCTACCGACTCGCGCTCGCCGACCACGAGATCGACGCCAAGCTGTTCGAATCCCGGATGAACCAGGGACACGAGAATCTGCGTGCCGGACAACCGGAGCGCGCCGGGGAGTTGCTGCGCGAGGCACTGGCGCTGTGGCGCGGACCCGCGCTGTGCGATGTCATGCCGTCGGCGCCGGTCGAGGCCGAGGCGAACCGGCTGGCCGAGGCTCGGCTGGTGGCGCTGGAAGCACGGTTCGCGGCGGACATCGAGTGCGGCCGGCACGCCACCCTGATCGGCGAGCTGCACGGCCACGTCGAGGAGAACCCGCTGCGCGAACAGCCGTGGGGGCAGCTCATGCTCGCGCTCTACCGGGACGGCCGCCAGTCCGAGGCCCTGCGGGCGTTTCGACGGGTGCGTGACCGGCTGGTCGATGAGCTCGGCACCGAACCCTGCCAGGCGTTGCGGGAGTTGCACCAGCGGATCCTCGCCGGTGACCCGGCGCTGGGCGCGAGTGCGGTCGAGCGTGTCCCGCCCAGCTCGGTTCCCCTTGTCTGCCAGCTGCCGGCGGGGGTGCCCGACTTCATCGGACGGGATGAGCAGGCCGACATCGCCGCGACCCTGGCACGGCGAACGCCGGACGGGCCGCCACCGGTGGTCGTCGTCTTCGGCGGCCCGGGGACCGGCAAGTCGACCCTGGCGTTGCACGCCGCCCGGAGTTCGGCACCCGACTTTCCGCATGGCCAGCTCTACCTTGACCTGACCGGCACCTCGCGGGAGCCGAGGGAGCCGGCCGTGATGATCGCCGAGATGCTGCACGCGCTCGGCGTGTCGGGGTCGGCGGTTCCCGACGGCCTGCACGCCAGGGCGGCGCTCTACCGGACCCTGTTGGCGGATCGGCGAATGCTGATCGTGCTCGATGACGCGGGGCACACCGACCAGGTCCGCTGGCTGACACCGCCGACCGGGAACAGCGCCGTGCTCGTCACCAGCCGCAGCCTGCTCACCGACCTACCTGGCGCCCGGCACATCGAGTTGGACGTGCTGCGGCCCTCGCAGGCACTGGAGTTGCTCACCCGCATCGTCGGGCCGGACCGGGTCGGCAGGGAACCGGAGGACGCCGCGGCCATCGTCGACTCGTGTGGGCACCTTCCGCTGGCCATCCGGATCGCGGCGGGCAAGCTGGTCGGCCGGCCGGCATGGTCGCTGCGCGTGCAGCGGGAGCGGCTGGAGGACGAGTCGCGCCGGCTGTCGGAGCTGCGGTTGGGTGATCTCGGTGTGCGGGCCAGCTTCGACCTGAGCACGCGCCTGTTGCCCGAACCGGCGGTTCGGGCCTTTCGGCTGCTGGGACTGCTCGGCGCGCGCACGTTTCCCGGCTGGGTGATCGATCCGCTGCTGGGCCGCGACCACGCCGACCCCGTGCTCGACGCCCTGGTCGACGCCAACCTCGTCCGGCTGACCTGCACCGATACCGAGGGGCAGCCGTGGTACCGGTTGCACGACCTGCTGCGTACGTACGCGGTCGACGGCGCCGAGACGATTCCGGAGCGGGACCGCCGCGATGCCATGGAGCGGCTGTTGAGCACGGTGATCGACCTGGCCACCCTGGCCGTCGACCGCCTGCCGCCCAGCCTGTTCCGGCCACCACCCGGGGTGGCGCTACGGTGGCGGCTCGCCGACGATCTCGCGCAGCGGCTCATCAGCGCGCCGCTGAACTGGTTCGATGCCAACCGGGAGCTGCTGGCTGGAAGCGTCGGCTTCGCCAGGACCTGGGGCCTGACGGACCTGGCCTGGCAGGTGGCCGTGGCCGCGGTGCCCTACTACGACCACCGCGGCCTGTACGAGGACTGGCGCGGTGGCCACCAGCTGGCCCTGCGCGCGGTGCACGGCACCGGCAGCCACAGCGGGGAGGCGACGTTGTTGCGTGGCCTGGCCCAGGTGCAGATCTACGGCGACGACTACGACAGCGCCACCGCGAACGCCACCCGGTCGCTCGAGCTGTTCCAGCGGCTCGGCGACAAGCGGGGCGAAGGGTTGGCGGTGGCGGCGCTCGGCACCATCCACCGCGTGCTCGGGCGTGGCCAGCAGGCGCTCGACTGCGCCAGACAGGCGCTTGACCTGGTGACGGCGGCCGGTGACCAGCCGACCGAGACACAGCTCAAGTGCGCGATCGGCTCGATCCTGTTCATGGAGGGTCGGCACGAACAGGCCAGGACGTGGTTCGACGAGGCACTGGACCAGTGCCGGCGGCTTGGCGACCGGCACCGGGAGGCGGTCGTCCTGCGCCAGGCGAGCCCGCTGTATGACAGTTGCGGTGAGACCGACCGCGCGGACCGCTGTCTGCAGCGCGCGGTGGACATCTTCACCAGTCTCGATGACGACCGGTGCATCTCCTACACGCTGGCCACCTGGGGCGGCATCCACGCCGCGCGCGGCGACGGCCGGCGCGCGATCGGCCCGCTCACCCGAGCCGCGGACATCTTTCGCCGCAACGGCTCGCGGACGGACGAGGCGAAATGCTGGGAGCTCCTCGGTGAACTGGCACTCGCCCGCCGGGACGCCCCCGAGGCACGCCGGCTGCTGACGCTGGCACACGATCTGTGGAACTCCTTCGGCGGCGCCGACCACGTCGGCCGGGTGAGTGCGAAGCTGGCCGAACTTCGGGAACTCGAGGGTGATGTAGGTACTGTGTAGTGGCGATATAGCCATGGGGTGAATAAATGTCGGCGGTGGTCGTTCAGATATGCCGCCGCCCAATTTCCGAACAATTCATCCCATCGGAGCATCAGTATGAGAATCGGGAAAAACCGGGCGAACTTGTCCGGACTACTCCGTCGTACCGGTGTCATCGCCGCCTCGCTGGCGATGGCCGCGGGCATGACGGTGGCCTTCGCGCCGTCGGCCGCGGCCGTGACGAGCAGGTGTGATGCCGGCGACATGTGCTGGCACTACAACTCGGCGCAGAACGGGTACAACGCCACGTACGGCCGGGCGACCAACCTCGCCAGCGCGAACCCGAACGTGAACGGCGGTACGAACTACTACTTCATCGCCGACCAGTGGGGGAGCGCCGGCGCGGGACAGAATGTCTGGAACAACGCCGGTGGCGCCCGCAACCGACACACGACCCGGATCATGTGTTCGTACGTGAACAGCAACTACGGCGGCGCGCAGGACGCGATCGGCGCGCGGACCGGTCGGACGCTGAACTTCACCTACAACAACAACGCCTCCATGGCGTGGTGCGGCTGACCTGCCGCTGTCCGTGTCCGGTGGCCGCCGGGTCCGGCCCGGCGGCCACCGTTGGGGTTTCCTGAATCTGGGAGTACGTGCACATGCGATCCGGTGGAATATTTCTCGTGGTGGCCGTCATGGTCGTCACGGGATGCGGTACGAACGAGAAAACGTCAGTTCCCCCAGTGGACGACATGGCCGCGGAACTGGTGATGCCGATCGCGGCCTACATGCCGACCGAGGACGAGTACACGAAACTGCAGCGGACGCACGGAATCATCGTCCAGCGGTGTATGGCGGAAAAGGGATTCGACTGGGAGCCGCCGGCGCCGCGCACCGGCGACGCGTTCGGGCGGCAGGTGAGTCGACGCTACCGCTATGTGCTGGACCGGGACATCGCGGCCGAGTTCGGTTACCACCTGGTGGGCGCGGCCGAGGCGGATCAGCAGGCGGAACCACTGGCGGACGCGGAGGCGCGGGCGCTGGCCGGCGACGACGAGGAGTTCCGCGAGGAGTCCGGCGGCTGCACGGGGGCGGCGATCGAGAGGATCGCCGACGGTATGGAGTACGTCGAGGCGGGCGGCCTCAACCTCCCGTATCCGGTCTATGAGGTGAACGTCGACTCCTACGCGCGGTCACAGCGGGATCCCCTGGTGCGGACCGCGCTGGACGAATGGGTCGCGTGCATGGCCGAACGAGGCTACGAGGTGCCTGACCCCGTGGAGTACCTGCCGCCGGAGTTGGACATCGACTCGCCGGAGCCGTCGACGACCGAGATCGACATGGCGTTGTGGGACGTGCGGTGCCAGGAGCGTACCGACATCGTCGACGTGTGGTTCGCCGTCGAGTCGCGGATCCAACAGCGGCTGCTCGACGAGCGCGCGGCGGTCTTCGCGCAGATCGAACGGGAGAACGCCGAGTTGCGCCTGCGGTCGGCTGAGATTCTCGAGAGCGCCGGCTAACGCGGCTCGAGGCGGATGCGGATCGCGGTGTTGGCCTCCACGTCGTCGCGGCTGTAGTAGAGCGGGAACATCCGGTCGGCCGACCACGGGACGAACAGGTTCTCGTAGAAGGGGCTCTCCGGGTCGCCGGACTGGCCGGGGTTGTTCATCGCGAGCGCGTCGTCCCAGTTGCCCGGCTCGGCGATGAAGCGCCAGGACGCGCCCTCGTCGCCGACGGTGTCGTTGACCGGGCCCTTCTCCCGGGGCTCGATGTCGATGGTCTCCCTGGTGTCCTGGTCGACCAGGCCGGACAGCGGGTGGATCAGCTCCTGGCGGTTGTAGTGCCCGTAGCGCCAGGCGTCCTGGTCGCCACCCTGGTCCTCGGTCAGCTTGCGCACGGCGGCGGCCAGGCTCGACACGACGGCCGCGTCCCGCACGGCGACCGCGTCGCCGGCGAACCACTTCTCCGGGTGCTGCACCATATCGACGGTGACGGTGCTCGCCGGGCGCTCGATCGCCTCCACCGCGGCCGGGTCGTCGACCGCCGCCGCCAGCAGCGCCTGGCCGAGGAAGCCGTCGTCGGTGCCGGGCGCCCCGTGCAGGTCGGTCCACACGTCGAAGATCGCCGCGGCGGCGGAGTCGAGCGACATCTCGTGGTCCCAGTCGCGCAGGAGGTCCAACGCCCGCCGCACGTCCGGGTCCTCGGCGCGCACGCCGGCGATGGCGTCGGTGATCAGCCGGCCGGGGATGGACACGTGGTCGGTCTGCAGCGCGAGCATCGACTCCTGGGTGGCCTGGTCCATCTCGGCCAGTACCTCCCTGGTGCGCGTGGCCCGCCACGGGGCGGCCGCCTCGAAGCCGATCCTGCGGTTGACGTACTCGGGCAGCGGACCGGTCTCGTGCTCGTCGAACAGCCGGGACTCGTTGTTGGTCTGCAGCCAGCCGCGGTCGGGGTTGTGGCTGACCGGCAGCTTGTCCTGGTCGTAGTAGCCGTGCCACTCGTAGCGGCCGTCGCCGGGCACCGGCAGCAGCCCGTCCCAGTTACGCCGGATCGGCGTGTGGCCAGCCGGCTTCCAGCCGATGCCGCCCTGCGCGTCGGCGTACTGGAGGTTCTCGCCAGGGGCGCCCCAGCGGTCGAGCGAGTCCAGGAAGCCGGGCCAGTCGGCGTCGCGCATGTACTCGATGCTGGCGAAGTAGGCGCTGGCCCCCGGCCCGCTCCACACCGTGCGCACGCCGAAGGCCACCTGGCGGGCAGGGTCCTCGTAGATCACCGGCCCGTGCTTGGTGAACTTCAGCTCGACGGTCTCGGTGCCGCCGCCGCGCACCCGGACCCGCTCGGTCCGCACGTCCATCGGCACCCAGCGGCCGCGGTAGCGGTACTCGTCCGGCCTGCCCGGCCGGGTCCGGTAGACGTAGAGGTCCTCCTGGTCGATGTCGAAGACCGTCAGCCCGAACGCGATGTCCTGGTTGTGGCCGAGCGAGACGCCGGGCAGTCCCGGCTCGCCCGCGCCGATCACGTCGATGCCCGGCGCGTTGAGGTGGGTGACGTAGCGCAGCGAGGGCACCGCCTGGGTCCGGTGCGGGTCGCTGGCGATCAGCGGTCCGTCGACCGCGGTGCGCTCCGGGGAGACCGCGAACGAGTTCGAGCCCTCCTCGTCGGCGCCGGCGATGTGGTCGCCGGGGAGGGTGCCGGCCTGGTCCTGGGTGGTCTGGTCGGCGGGGCGCACCGGTCGCCCGCCGATCGCCGGCTCGCCGTAGCCACCGAGCGCGGCCTGGTTCTCGGCGGAGAAGGTGACGCCCCTGGTGGCCAGGCGGTAGACCGCCAGCAGGTCCTCGGCGTTCGCCGGCAGCAGGTCGAGGTCGAGGCCCGGGGGAATCCGGGTCTGCCAGCCGGCGTCGAGCGGCTGGCGGATGTGCTCGTAGTCCATGCCGATGTCGCGTGCCATGTAGGCCCGGTCGACCTCGCTGGTCAGGTTGCCGACCAGCGCGTGGCTGCGCAGCCGCACGACGTCCTCGGCGGCCCACCGGGACGGTTGGTAGCGCAGGAACTCGAACTCCCACGGCAGCAGCTCGTCGTGCTGGCCGGCGAGGTCGATGTAGGCGTTGATGCCGGCGGTGTAGGACTCCGCGAGCCGCCTGGCGTCATCGCCGTAGGCGGCCCACTCGCGGTCGATGTCGCCGCGGTAGGAGAACATCCGGTTGGCCCGGTCCTGTTCGACGTAGGCCGGGCCGAGCACCTCGGCGAGCTGGCCGAGTCCCTTGCGTTTCCACAGGTCGATCTGCCAGAGCCGGTCGCGGGCCGCGTTGAACCCCTGGGCGAAGTAGGCGTCGTAGTGCTCGCCGGCGTAGATGTGCGGGACGCCGTTGTCGTCGACCAGGATGTCGACCGGCTCGTTGAGCCCGTCGACGGTGTGGACCTGGGTCGCCGCCGCGGTGGCGGTGTCGGTCGAGAGGGTGGTGACCATGGTCGCCGCCACCATCCCGGTCAGCGTCAGCGCCTGCCACCTGCGTGCCGTCCAAGATCCCATACCACTGTTCGTACCACACCGGGCGTAGGGTCCGATCGTGACCGAGACCAGAACACTGACCAGCACACTGCGCACCGACGGCGCCGAGATCACCTACGACGTGCACGGCGCGCCGGCGGACGGCCGGCCGCCGCTGCTCATGCTCGGGCAGCCGATGGAGGCCGCCGGCTTCACCGCGCTCGCGTCGCACTTCCCGGACCGGACGGTGGTCACCTACGACCCGCGCGGTCTCGGCCGCAGCACCCGGGACGACGGCCGGCTCGACAACACCCCCACGCGGCAGGCCGAAGACGTGCACGCGGTCATCGGCGCGGTGGGCGGCGGCCCGGTCGAGGTGTTCGGCAGCAGCGGTGGCGCGGTCGCCGGGCTCGCGCTGGTCACCGCCTACCCCGGCGACGTGACCACGCTGGTTGCCCACGAGCCGCCGCTCATCCCGGTGCTGCCCGACGCCGAGGCCGCCACGCGGGCCAGGGCGGCGATCACCGAGACCTACCGCGCCGGCGGCATGGGCGCCGGCATGGCCGCGTTCATCGCCATGACCGGGTGGACCGGCGAGTTCACCGACGAGTACTTCGCCAAGCCGGCACCGGATCCGGCCGCGTTCGGCCTGCCGGCCGAGGACGACGGCACCCGCGACGACCCGCTGCTGTCCGACCACTCGTGGGCGGTCTCCAGCTACCGGCTCGACGTCGCGGCGCTGACCTCGGCGCCGACCAGGATCGTCATCGCGGTGGGGGAGGAGACCGGCGACACCTTCACCGGCCGCACCGCCCTTGGCGCCGCCGCGCTGCTCGGCCAGGAGGCCACCGTCTTTCCCAGCCACCACGGCGGTTTCCTCGGCGGCGAGTACGGCTACGCCGGCAAGCCGGCGGAGTTCGCCGCGAAGCTCCGCGAGGTGCTCGCGCGGTAGCCCACCATGATCACTTCCGTTGGCCGGAGCGTCATCCGCTGTTCTTCCTAGCTCTCTAGGGTCGGCGGCGTGACAGCCGTCATCGACAGGCCAGTGGCCGCCGACGAGCCGAGCAGGTGGTCCTACACACCGACCCGGCTGCGGCTGTTCATGGTGGTGGGCGTGGTCGCCGCGGCGGCGGTGCTCACCGTCACCAGCCTGTCGATGTCCCGGGCGCAGGACCAGGTGCGCACGATCGGCGACTCCGCCGCACCGAGGGCGGCCACCGCGTCGGACCTGTACTTCGCGCTCAGCGACATGGACGCCCAGGTGGCCCGCCTGGTGCTCATCGGCAACGCCGAGACCCAGGCCGGCAACCGGATCGACGCGCTGACCACCTACGGCCAGCGCAGCCGCCAGATCGACGCGGATCTGGAGCACCTGCTGACCACCACGAACACCGCGCGGGACCGTCAGGTCGTCACCGCGTTGCTCAACGATCTCGCGGTGTACCGGCAGTGGACGTGGCAGGCGATGGCGATCGTCTGGCAGACGCCGCCCGGGCCGACGGGACCGCCGCCACCGACGGCGCTCGGCTACTACACCCAGGCGACCAACGTGGTGCACCACGACCTGCTGCCCGGCGCGGAGCGCCTGCGGGACGCCAGCCAGGCCAGCCTCGAGCGGGCCTACGCGCAGCAGCGGACGACCGGGGTGTGGGGAACCGTCGCGGTCATCGCGCTCGGCGGTGCCCTCGCGATCTTCCTGACCGGGCTGCAGGTCTGGCTGAGACGGCGGTTCCGCAGGCGGTTCAACCCCGCCCTGTTCACCGGCACGCTGCTCACGATCGGGCTGGTCGTCGCGGCCGTGTCGGTCCTCGCGGTCGAGGAGAACCGGCTCACCACCGCCCACCGGGACAGCTTCGGCCCGTTTCTCGCGCTGTCGAAGGCTCAGGCGATCAGCTACGACGCCGCGGCCGACACCAGCAGGTACCTGCTCAGCGAGCGGTTACCGGCCTACCGTGAGGACTTCGGCCGCAAGTCGGCCTGCCTGCTCGGCGACGGCTCCTGTCCCGACGGCGATCGGACCGACGGCGGGCTGGCGAGCCTCGCCGCCGACGAGGTGGCCGACCGGTGGGCCGGCTACCGGCGCACCCACGACAGCGTCCTCGCGCTCGCCGACTCCGGGCGGACCATCGAGGCGGTGGACGCGCTCACCGGCATCAGCCGGGGCGAGGCCGCCTTCGACTTCTTCTACTTCGACACCGCGGTCAGCCAGCTCACCGAGGGCCACCGGCAGGCGTCGGCCGCGGCCTTCCGGAACGCACAGGGGCTGCTGACGGGGTGGACCGTGGTGCCGATCGTGCCGATGGGCATCGTGCTGCTGCTCATCCCCGTCGGGGTGTGGCCGCGCCTGTCCGAGTACCGCTGATCAGACGGGAGACCACAGGTGACATTCCGACGGCTCGCGGTCGTGTTGTCGGTGGTGGCCGGCGTACTCGCCGGCTGCGCCGAGCCCGCGTCCGGCCCGACCGGTGCCGTCGCCGAGGTCCAGTGCGCGAGCGGGTCCATCGCGGCACAGGGTTCCTCCGCGCAGGCCAACGCGATCAACACGTGGATCAAGACCTTCCAGGCCGCCTGCGCCGACGCCACGATCGAGTACCAGAGCAGCGGGTCGGGGGCGGGCCTGCGGGCCTTCATCGCGGGCACCGGCGACTTCGCCGGCTCGGACGCGGAACTGGCGGCCGGCGACCAGCCGAAGGCCGACGCCCGCTGCGCCACCGGCCCGGCCATCCACCTGCCGATGGTCGTCGGCCCGATCGCGCTGGCCTACACCATCGCGGGGGTCGACGACCTGAGGCTGTCCTCGGCGACCATCGCCAGGATCTTCGCCGGCCGGGTGACCACCTGGGACGACCCGGCCATCGTCGAGGAGAACCCCGGCACGGCACTGCCGCCGACACCGATCCGCACCATCCATCGCTCGGACGGTTCGGGTACCACCGACAGTTTCACCAGGTTCCTCGTGGCGACCGCGGCCGGGGACTGGCCGTTCGACAGCGGGACGGACTGGCCGGCTCCCGGTGGCACGGCGGGAAAGGGCAACGGCGGGGTGGCCGCCGCGGTCGCTCAGACCAACGGCGCGATCGGCTACCTGGAGGCGTCCTACGCCCAGGCGCTCAACCTCCGGACCGCGAGGATCGGCAGCGGGTCCGGCGAGTACGTCGAGCTGAGCACCGCAGCGGCCGCGCGGGCCGTGGCGGACGCGGACATCGTGGGCACGGGCAACGACCTGCGGCTGCGAATCGCCTACAACGGTACGGCTGACGGGCGGTATCCGATCGTGCTGGTGACCTACGAGGTGGTGTGCGAGCGGGGCACCCGGCCGGCGTCGCTCGACCTGGTGCGCGCCTTCCTGACCTACGCGGCGAGCGAGGACGGCCAGCTGGCCGCGACCCGGCTGGGCTACAGCCCACTGCCAGAACAGATCCGCACCCGGGTCACGGCCGCCGTCGCCGCGCTGGCCTGACCTCCGCTCAGCCGTTGTCGTCCCAGCGCACGTGCAGGGTGCCGGGGCCGCGGAACTTCCAGCCGTGCGGCCGGCTCGGATGGTCCTCGTCCAGCCGGGGTGTGCGCAGGTGCGCGAGCAGGACCCGCAACGTGGTGGTGACGATCGCGGGCACGACCGACGCCGCCAGACAGCGGTGCCGGCCGTAGCCGAGTCCGGCGTTGGGCTTGGCCGGCCGGTCGATGTCGAACCGGTCGGGGTCCCGGTAGACCGCCGGGTCCCGGTTGGCCGAGGCCACGGCCGCGGCGATGACGGCGCCGGCGGGCAGCTCCCGGCCGCCGAGGACGACGGGCCGGGTGGTGATCCGGCCCAGGGTGCCGATCGGTGGGCAGAACCGCAGTCCTTCGCGCACGGCGTCGCGAATCCGGCGGGGATCGGCCTGGACGAGCCGGAACTGCTCTGGCTGGTTCAGCAGCGCCAGCAGCGTCGACCCGGCCGCGGCGGCCGGCTCGACGAAGGTGCTCATGATGTTGAGGAACGTCGGCACGATGTCCTCCGGCGACCGGCTCGCCCCCGCCGGGCACGCGGTGTGCGCGAGGTGGGACACCAGCGAGTCGTCCTGCTCCGTGCCGGCGCGGTCGAGCAGGCTGGTGGCGATGGCGGACAGTTCCGTGGCGGTGGTCTCGCCCCGTCGGCGCCGGTCGAGGTCGCCCGTCGGATTGTCGAACCCGTCGAGCATGGCCTCCGACCACCGGACGAGGGTGGGCGGGTCGATGCCGGTCAGCCCGAACAGCCGGCCGAGCGCGGCGGCGGCGACCGGCTTGAAGTACGCCGCCATCAGCTCGGCGCCGCCGCCGTCCGCCAGCGCGCCGGCATAGCCGGCGGCGAGCTCCCCGGTCTGCTCGACGATCCGGGGAACCATCTCGGGGGAGAAGTGGTCGTCCAGGCTGGCCCGCAGCTCGGCGTGCTGGTCGCCCTCGGTGGCCAGCATGGTCTGCTGGCCGCAGAGCCGGGCGACCGGCGACGGGTAGGCGGTGACGAAGGTCTGCGGGCTGGACAACACCCGGCGCACGTCCGACCAGCGGGTCACCAGCCACAGGTCCAGCGCCGGCACCCAGGCGACCGGCTCGTGCTGGCGAAGGCGCGCGTAGACGGGATAGGGGTCGGACTCGAGCCGCCCGACGTCGATGGCGTTCTCCACAGTGGACATTGACTTAGTGGACATTGACTCAGCGGACATGTGCTCAGTGGACATTGGCTCAGTGGCCGACCGCGGTCGACGTCTGGGCGGCCCGCGGTACCGATCCACCGCGGAGCACGTCCACTTCGGTGCGCAGGTCCCGCAGGAGCATCTCGGCGATGTCCCGGCTGAACCCGTTGCGGATGACCATGCGGATCACCGCCACGTGTTCCAGGTCCGGTGCCAGGTGGTAGGCGGGCACTTCCCAGCCGTACCGGCGCAGCCGGTCGGCGAGGTCGAAGACCGTCATGGCCTCCTCGTCCGCGCGCACCCGCAGGGTCACCACCGGCAGGTCGGTCCCGTCGGAGATCAGCTCGATACCGGGCAGTTGCGCGACCCCCGCGCCGAGGAAGGTCGCCACGTTCCGGCATTCCTGTTGCACGGCTCGGTATCCATCGAACCCGAGGCGCAGGAAGTTGTAGTACTGGGCGACCACCGGCGCCCCGGACCGGGAGAAGTTCAGCGTGAACGTCGGCACGCTGCCGCCGAGCAGTCCACAGTCGAAGATCAGGTCCTGGGGCAGGAACTCCGGGTCCTGCCAGATGATCCAGCCGACGCCGGGATAGGTCAGGCCGAACTTGTGCCCGGACGCGTTGATCGACGCCACCCGGCGCAACCGGAAGTCCCACACCCGGTCGGGTTCCAGGAACGGGGTGACGAAGCCGCCGACGGCCGCGTCGACATGCACCCGGATGTCCAGGTCCCGGTCGGCCTGCAGGCGGTCGAGGGCGGCCACGATGTCGGCGACCGGATCGTAGGTGCCGGTCGCGCTGGAGCCGAGGATCCCGACCACGCCGATGGTGTTCTCGTCGCAGCGGGCGACCACGTCGGCCGGACTGATCGCGTACCCCGGCTCCGTGATGGGCACGTAGCGCGGCTCGACGTCCCAGTAGCGGCAGAACTTCGGCCAACAGGTGTGCACGGCGCTGGACAGCACGATGTTGGGCCGGTCGGTGGCCGCGCCCGCGGCCCGCCGCTGGTCCCGCCAGCGGAACTTCATCGCCAGTCCGGCCAGCATCACCGCCTCGCTGGAACCGCCGGTGGAGCAGCCGATGCTCTTGCGGTCCGGGTCGTTCCACAGATGGTCCAGAATGTTCACACAGCGGGCTTCCAGCTCCGCGGTCTGCGGATACTGGTCGTGGTCCATCAGGTTGCGGTCAAGGGTCTCGGCGATCAGCGCCTGCGCCTGCGGTTCCATCCAGGTCGTGCAGTAGGTGGCCAGGTTGAGCCGGGAGTTGCCGTCCAGGATGAGCCCGTCGCGGACCAGTGCCGCCGCCGCGTCCGGTGCCATCGGCTGCTGCGGCAGCATGAACCGCGGCAGCCCTCCTTCCGGGACCAGTCCACTGTAGAGCGGGTTGACTCCCAATGCCGCGTACTGGTCGTGGTGTACCTGCTTGAGCATGTCGTCGATAAGACACCGGACGCATTCATGATCACATCCTTTTTAGCCCAGATGGTCCAGCCGGTTCACTCGACAGATATCCCGTGCGCGACCGAGTTCGCAGATTTCCGATTTTGCTTTCTCAGCAACTCTGTTTGTAGAAATACTGTTCGTTGGCGTCCAGGTTGTCCTTGGTCAGCGCGTGCAGTTCGGCGGTGAGGTTGCGTTCCACCGGTTTTCCCTCGATCGCGGCGACGGCCTGTTCGACGCCCTGACGGCCGATCGCGGTCGGGTCCTGGGCGATCAGTGCCTGGAACTCGCCCTTGCGCAGGCCGGCCACCTCCGACGGGCTCGCGTCGAAGCCGACCAGGTTGACCGTGCCGACCTTGCCGGCGTTGCGCAGGCCGGTCGCCGCGCCCTCGCCGGTGTTCAGGTTCGTGGCGAAGATGCCGATCAGGTCGGGATTCGCCGCGACCGCCGCGGTGACCTTCGACGCGGCCTCCGCCGGCTCGTTCTGGGTGAACTGGATCCCGATGGACGTCAGGTTGGGGGAGTTCTCGAGCTCGGCCTCGAAGCCGGCCGCGCGCTGGTTGGTGGTGGAGGTGCCCGCGATGGTGTCCAGCACCAGGACCGTCCCGGTCTGGTCGCCGGCGAGCTCGGCCAGCGTCCGCGCGGCGAGCCGGCCGCCGTCCTCGTTGTTCGAGGAGATCGACGAGACGGCGACCGACGTGTCCGCGAGCGCGGTGTCCACCTCGACGATCTTGCTCCCGCCGTTCTTGACCTGCTGGATCGGCGCCTTCATCGCCTTGTCGTCGGTCGGCGCGATGAGCAGCGCGGCCGGCGGGTCGCCGACCAGCGCGTTCACCTTCTCCGTCTGCATGGTGGCGTCGAACTTCGCCGGCTCCTGCGTGGTGAGCTCGTAGCCGGCCTCCTCGGCCGCGGCCTCCGCGCCACACCGCAGGGAGATGTAGAACGGTTCGTTCTGCGTGCCCGTGACCAGCGTGAGGCTCTTGCTGTCGGCCGGCGAGGAGTCACCGCCGCCGGTGTCGCCGACCTGGCCACTGCAGGCGGCGAGCAGAGCCGTCGTGGTGACCAGGACGGCCGCGGTTGACCGCTTCATGTGCGCTCCCATTCCTGTCGGGTTACCGGTTGTTGCGTGCGCGCCGGCGCTGTTGGTCGAACCAGACCGCGGCGATCAACACCGCGCCGAGTGCGATCTGCTGCCAGAAGTCCTGCACGCCGACGATGTTGAAGCCCTTGGTCAGCACGGCCGGGATGAAGACGCCGATCACCGTGCCGACCATCGTGCCGACGCCGCCGAACAGGCTCGTCCCACCGAGCACGACCGCGGAGATGGCGTCCAGGTTGTCCAGGGTGTGCGCGGCGATGGTGGTCGAGTTGAAGTAGGCCAGGGACATCACCCCGGCGACACCGGCCAGCAGCCCGGTGAACAGGTAGACCTTGAGCAGGTGGCGGGTGACGTCGATCCCGGACCGCCGGGCCGCCTCGCGGTTGGAGCCGATGGCGAAGGTGTAGCGGCCGAACCTGGTCGTGTGCAGCAACCACGTGCCGAACGCGGTGATCACCACCGCGACCAGCACGATGTTGGGCACCACGCCGAGCGAGGTGCCGTAGCCGAGCGTCTCGTTGAGCTCGACCGGGACGGTGTTGATGTCCGAGCCGTTGTTGAACAGGTTCGCCGCGCCGAGCGCGGCGCCCATCGTGCCGAGCGTCACGATCAGCGGCGGGATGTTGGCCACGGCCACCAGCAGCCCGTTGACCAGTCCCCACGCCGCGCCGGCCACCACGCCGACCGCCATGCCGACACTGATCACCCCCCAGCCCGCGGTCGACGCGTCGCCACCGGGGCTCATGGCCTCCATGGTCTTCGCGGCCACCATCCCGGAGAAGATCAGCACCGAGCCGACGGACAGGTCGATCCCGGCGGTGGTGATGACGAAGGTCATGCCGACCGCGAGCACCAGCAGGACCGAGGTCTCGATCAACAGCAGCTGCGCGTTCTGGAACGTGGGGAACACGTCCGGGCGCAGCGCGCTGAACACCACCAGGAGCACGACCAGCACCAGGAAGATCCAGAAGGTGTTGCTCGACAGCAACCGGGTGCTCAGCGGCCGGCGGGCGAGCCCGGACAGGTCGTCCACAGTGGACAATGGATCGCGGGTCACGGCGCGTCCTCCTGGGTGAGTGCCCCGGTCATGGCCGCGACGAGCTCCTCGAGCCGGGTGCCGGCCGCGGTGAAGCGGGCGACGCGCTCGCCGAGCCGCAGCACCTCGATCCGGTCGGCGACCGACAACACCTCGGGCATGTTGTGGCTGATGAGCACCACGGCGATGCCCTCGTCCCGGACCCTGCGGATGACGTCGAGCACGCGTTCCCGTTGCAGGACGCCGAGTGCGGCGGTCGGCTCGTCCATGAACACGACCTTGCTCGCCCACACGACCGACCTCGCCACCGCGACGCTCTGCCGCTGGCCGCCGGACAGCGAGCCGATCGGCACCTCGGTGCTCTGCAGGGTCACGCCCAGCCTGGCGAACTCGGCGTGCGCCCGTTGGCGCATCCGCGCCTTGTCCAGCATGCCGAGCCGGCCGAGCAGGCCCTTGCGGAACAGCTCCCGGCCGAGGAAGAGGTTGGCGGCCGGGTCGAGGTCGGGGGCCACCGCGAGATCCTGGTACACGGTCTCGATGCCGAGCGCGCGGGCGGCGACCGGCGAGTCGAACGTCACCGGCTGTCCATTGAGGACAATTGTGCCGGCGTCCGGCTGCTCCGCGCCGGACAGGCATTTGACCAAAGTGGACTTGCCGGCGCCGTTGTCGCCGATCAGCGCGGTCACCTCGCCCGCGCGCGCCTCGAACGACGCGCCACGCAACGCCGCCACCGAGCCGTAGTGCCTGACCAGGTCCTTCGCCGCCAACAGGCTGTGCTCAGTCAAACCTGTTCTCCTCGCGTCGCGACAACGTTGTCACCGGAGCAAGACTGCCCACTCCTTCACCACGCTGTCAATGGTTCCTACCGTGCTGACAGCAGGTGCAGCGGCACGCTGTGCGCCATCGCCCGGTAGCCGTCGGCATTGGGGTGCAGCGGGTCCGCCGGATCGTGGTAGGCGGGCGTCATCCGGTGTGGATCGGCCGGGTCGCGCAGCGCCCGGTCGAAGTCGACGACCCCGTCGAACTGTCCGCTGGTCCTGATCCACCTGTTCACCGTCTCGCGGGTCCGCTCCCGGTCGGCGGCGAAGCACGAGCACGGCGTGATGGTGCCGCCGAGCACGCGAACTCCCTGGTCGTGCGTTCGGCGCACGAGTTGCCGGTAGCCGGCGATGATCTCCTCGGCGGAGGCCTGGTGGCTACCCAGGATGTCGTTGGTGCCCGCGAGCACGATCACCGCCCGCACCTCGGACTGCAGCAGGACGTCGCGGTCCATGCGGGTGAGCATCGGGTCGCTGAGGCCGTACAGCGCGGCGCGGCGCAGCAGCTCGGCGGCGCCGATGCCCTCGTTGAGCACGCCGAGGCCGCGGAGGCGGGGCTCGGCCTGCAGTCGCCTGGCGAGCACCTCGGGGTAGGTGGTGTCCCCACCCGCGGTGATGGAGTCGCCGAGGGCGACGATCGTGCCGCCGTTGGCGCGGCGCACGTCGATGCCCTGCAGGAACGACCAGTGCGGGGTGGTCTGCTGGAACCTCGCCGGTCCGCCGTCGCCGCTGTGGTCGCCCGGCGTCGAGACATAGGAGGTCTGGTTGCTGTTGAGGTGCTCGGTGGTGGCGGGCGTGGCGGCCGGCAGGTACAGGCTCACCGCGAGGTTGGTCAGCGCCGGCACCGTCATCGCGATCGGGTCGCTGACCGTCTGGGCGCCTTCGGCGACCGTGACCGAGCGTTGACCGCCGAAGGTCACCGGCCGGTTCGAGCCGGCGACCAGCTCGGCTCCCCGCCGCTGGGCGCCGACGGTCACCGCGCCGATCCGCAGCGGCTGGTCGCCGTAGGTGTTGGCGAACCGGATCCGTACCGCGTCGCCCCCGGTGCTGGTGGGCACGACCAGGCGCAGGGTGACGTCGTCGAAGGCGGGGTTGAACGATCGGTGCACGCTGGTTCCCCAGGTGCCGATCCACGAGCTGGCCGTCGGCGGGTGGCCGGTCTCGGCGAGTGGGCCGGATGGTCGCTCGGGGCCGGTGAGTACCAGCGAGCCGAACACGACGGCCAGTGTGGTCGCGATCGCGGCCGCGACCGCGCCTAGCGATCTCGTGCGGGTGGTCATCGTCGGTACGGTCCGGGGCGACCCGCGCCGAGGCAAGCGCTTTCCGACGAGCGGCCGCGTTGTCGCGACGAACGGTCGCGGTGGCCCGGCCAATGGTGTTGACCGACTCATTTTGTTCAGTCATTGGACATTCTCCGCGCGCACTTCCGCCGTTGTTCTCCTTCTTTATCGGTCTTGACGAACGGTCCGCCGAATGGCAATAATCGAAGGAATCTGTGACAACGTTGTCATTCCTTGGAGCCAAACAAATGCCGTTGTTGCTCGCTCGCCCCCGTCCACGGTTCGCGAGAGCCATCGGTGTGCTCGTACTGGCGCTGGTCGCCAGTTCGCTGCCGGCCACCACCGCCACCGCCGCGGCCCCCGCGCCGGGCGACTGGCACACCTCCTTCGAAGGCGCGCCGGCGCCGGCGGACGGTCAGCCGGCGACCGGTCCGGACGGACGGCCCGACGTGTCCGGCGTGGTGGCGCCGGGAACCGAGGCCCCCGGACTGCGGACGGTCGTGGAGGACGGGCCCGACCGTGCCTACGCGGCGAAGGCGAACGTCGGGTTCACCGGCCTGCACGCGTTGCGCTACAGCGGTCGCCACCAGCCGGCCGGCGCCGCGCACGCCACCAACGTCCTGTTCGACGTCGACATCCCGGTCGAGCGGCGGACCACGCTGTCCTATGTGGTCTTCCCGTCGTTCGATGAGGAGACCGTCGACTACTCGAGCACGTACGTGGCCGTCGATTTGTCCTTTTCGGACGGTACACGGCTGTCCGGCCTCCAGGCCGAGGACCAGAACGGCGTGCCGCTGACCGCGCGTGCCCAGGGCGAGTCGAGCACGATGTACCCGCTGCAGTGGAACTTCCGGTCGGCCGCCGTCGGCGACGTGGCCGCCGGCCGGACGATCGACCAGATCCTGGTCGCCTACCACGGCCCCGCCGGGCCGGCCGACATCGCGGGCTGGGTCGACGACATCGTCATCGAGGACGACCCGGAACAGCCGGAGCGGTCCCGGCCGTCGGACTGGGTCGTCACCACCCGGGGCACCCAGTCCAACGGCGGGGGCTACTCGCGCGGCAACAACTTCCCGGCGGCCGCGGTGCCCAACGGGTTCAACTTCTGGACCCCGGTGACCAACGCCGGCTCACTGTCCACGCTGTACAGCTACCACGAGAACAACAACGAGCAGAACCTGCCGGAGATCGAGGCGTTCACCGCCAGCCACCAGACGAGCATCTGGATGGGCGACCGGCAGACCTTCCAGTTCATGCCATCGATCGCCGAGGACGTGCCGGACCCGGACCGGGCGGCCAGGGCACTGACCTTCCGCCACGACAACGAGACCGCGTCCCCGCACCACTACGGCGTCACCTTCGACAACGGGCTGCGGACCGACATCGCCCCGGCCGACCACGCGGCGATGTTCCGGTTCACCTTCCCCGACGGCGGTGGCCGCCACCTGATCTTCGACAACGTCGACGACCGCGCGGGGCTGACGATCGATCCCGTGGCGGGCACGGTGTCGGGCTGGTCGGAGACCCGCACCGTGTCCACCGGGATGAGCCGGATGTACCTGTACGCCACCTTCGACGCGCCGATCACCGCGGCCGGTCCGCTCGCCGAGGGACACCGCCCGGCCACCGCCTACGCCTCCTTCGACCGCGACGTGGTCACCATGCGGGTCGCCACGTCGCTGATCGGGGTGGCGCAGGCCAAGCGGAACCTCGAGCTCGAGATCGCGGAAGAGGATTCCTTCGCCGACGTGGTCGCCTCGGCGCAGGCCGCGTGGGACGAGCGGTTGGGCGTCGTCGAGGTCGACGGCGCCACCGACGCCCAGCGGACGACGCTGTACTCCAACCTCTACCGGCTGTTCCTGTACCCGAACTCGGCCTACGAGAACACCGGCACCAGGCAGCGGCCGCGGTACCGGCACGCCGTCCAGTCCTCGGGCTCCTGGACCCCGCCGCCCAGTACGCCGACCGACACCGGCGCCCGGATCGCCGAGGGTAAGGTCTTTGTGAACACCGGCTTCTGGGACACCTTCCGCGCGGCCTGGCCGGCGTACTCGCTGCTGGCGCCCGAGCTGGCCGGGGATCTGGTCGACGGGTTCGTCCAGCAGTACCGCGACGGGGGCTGGATCTCGCCGTGGTCCTCGCCGGGCTACGCCAGGGTGATGACCGGGACCAGCTCGGACGCCGCCTTCGCCGACGCCTACGTCAAGGGCGTGCCCGGGATCGACGCCGAGGACGCCTACGCGGCGGCGCTGAAGAACGCGACCGTGCGACCGCCGGAGGTCAGCGTCGGCCGGTCCGACCTGGACCGGTCGCTGTTCCTCGGCTATGTCCCCAACGACGTCGGCGCCGGGTTCTCGTGGTCGCTGGACGGCTACGTGAACGACGCCGCCATCGCGGCTATGGCGACCAGGATGGCCGGACAGCGCGGCACGCCGGCCGGGGAGCGCGCGCGGCTGACCGAGGAGGCCGAGTACTTCCGGGGCAGGGCACAGGGCTACGTCGACGTCTTCGACCAGTCGGTCGGATTCTTCCAGGGCAAGTCGGCAGACGGCGAGTGGACGACGCCCCAGCAGCGGTACGACCCGAAGGTCTGGGGCAACGACCACGACTACACCGAGGCGAACGGCTGGAACTACGCCTTCTCCGCGCCCCACGACGGCCAGGGCCTCGCCGAGCTGTACGGCGGCCGGGCCGGGTTGGCCGAGAAGCTGGACGAGTTCTTCGCCACCCCGGAGACCGCGCTGTCTCCCGGGTCCTACGGCGGGGTGATCCACGAGATGCGGGAGACCCGCGATCTGCGCCTCGGCCAGTGGTCCATTCCCAACCAGCTCGCCTACCACATCCCCTGGATGTACAACTACGCCCAGCAGCCGTGGAAGGCGCAGCGGTACGTCCGGCAGGCGCTGGACAGCGGCTGGACCGGCTCGGAGATCGGGCAGGGCTATCCGGGCGACGAGGACAACGGCGCCAGCTCCGGCTGGTGGATCCTCAGCGCGCTCGGGCTCTACCCGCTGCAGGCCGGCAGCGGCGAGTACACCATCGGCGCCCCGCTGTTCGAGAAGGCGACCCTGCACCTGCCCGGTGGCGACCTGGTGATCGAGGCGCCGGGAACCAGCATCGGGAAGACCTACGTACAGGGCCTCACCGTGGACGGGAAGCGGCACTCGGCCACGTCGATCGCGCACGAGGAACTGGCCGACGGTGGCGTCCTGCGATTCCACATGGGACCGGAACCGTCCACCTGGGGCACCAGCGCGCGCGACGTCCCGGACTCACCGACCCGGCCCGGCACGCGGCCGCGCCCGCTGCACGACGTGACCGGGAAGGGCAGGGGTCTCGCGTCGGCCAGCACCGGCGAGGACGTGACCGCCCTGCTGGACGACGACTCCCGCACCTCGACTGTCCTCAATGGACACGATCCGGCGGTGCGCTACGAGGTCAACGGCGGCGAGGACACCCTGGTCGAGTTCTACACGATCACGAGCGCGGACGATCCCGCCAAGGACCCCGGCCACTGGGTGCTCGAGGGCTCCGCCGACGGGCGGCACTGGGTGACGCTCGACCGGCGCAACGGCGAGGAGTTCCGCTGGCGGAACCAGACCCGCCCCTTCAAGATCAGGAAGCCGGCGAGCATGCGCGAGTACCGGCTCCGGCTCGGAAGCGCAGGCGGGCAACGGGTGTTCTCGCTGGCCGAGGTCGAACTGCTGACCAGGGACGACATTCCGGTGTCCCCGCTGACGGTGCGGACGAACGACATCGCGCTGCGGGCGGGCACGACCGCGCCCATGGACGTGACGGTCACCAACACCGGCGACACGGCGCTCGCGCCGCGGCTGTCGGTCACCGTGCCGGCGTCGTGGTCGGCCGAGCCCGCCACCGTCCCGCTCGCCCTGGCACCCGGCCAGTCGGCCACGGTCACCGTCGCCGTCACCGCCCCGCCCGACGCGGCACCAGGGCCGGCGCCGGTCGGGGTGACCGCCCGAGGAGACGGCTGGACCGTCGACGGCGGCGCGACCGCCCGGGTCGTCGGCGACGTCACCGAGATCGAGCCAGGTACCTCCTCGGAACAGGGCGTGCTGGTGGCCGACAACGGATCCCAGCTCGGCGGTGACGGCGAGGACGGGCAGGTGCGCTTCGCCGACCAGGAGAACTCGTTCACCTATCGCCTGCCGGTGCCGGCCGAGGTCGTCAGCGGCACGGTGACCCTGGACATCGCGAACGAGTTCCTCGTAGAGGCCTCGACCGACGGCCAGACCTGGACGACCGTCCTGCGAGAGCCGAACGCGGTCGTGTTCCAGAGCAACCGCGCGGCGCGGGCCATCGACCTGACCGAACTCCGTGCGCTGGCCGGCGGGGACGGAACGGAGCTGTACCTGCGGATCGGCGACAGCCGGCCGGCGGATGGCTGGGGTGGCTGGCTGGCGGGCGTCCGCCTGGAGACCACCGGCTGACCGAGAAATTCCCCATGATGAAGGAGAAAGATGAAGACACGTTCCACCCTGCGTGGCGCCGTCGCCATGGTGCTGGCCGCCGGTCTGTGCCTGACCGGGACCTCGGCCGCCGGTGCCGCGCCGGCCGAGGACCGCGCCGACGTCGAGAAGTGTGGTGCCGGCCGGGGCGTTCCCCTCAACCAGGTCTCGATCCAGCTCTACACCTTCGCCGAGTACGTCGGCTCCGGCGCAGACGCCGCCACGTTGGCGCGTCTCAACATCGTGCTCGCCGAGCTTGCCGAGATCGGCTACCGCCAGGTCGAGCCCTACACCTTCAACGGCCTGACCGCCGAGCAGTTCGACGACCTGCTGGCCGGCTACGGGCTGCGGGCCACCACCAGACACGGGGACACCACCGAGGCCAACTGGGACGCCGAACTGGCCGCCGCCAAAACGTTGGGGCAGAAGTTCACCGGCTCCGGCGGCTCGGCCGCCCCCGGCATCGGGTCCTATGAGGACACCCTGGCGACGGCGGCTACCCTGGACCGCCTCGGCAAGCGGTCGGTGCGCAACGGCACCGGCAGGATCTTCGTGCACAACCACCAGTACGAGTTCACCACGACCCACCTCGACCCGGAGACCGGCCGCCAGACCTCGGCGTGGGAACTGCTGCTGCGCAACTCCGATCCGCGCTACGTGAGCTTCCAGCTCGACGTCGGCTGGGCGGTGGACGCCGGTGTCGACGTGCCGCGACTCATCACGCGGTTCGGCGACCGCATCGACCTGTTGCACATCAAGGACGGCGTCGAGGTGGACGGTGAGTTCGTGCAGGCGCCACTTGGCGAGGGCGAGGTGGACCTGCTGCCGATTCTCCGCGCGGCCAAGGGAAAGGTCCGCTTCTACGTCTTCGAGCAGGACCCGATCTTCTTCGGTGAGGTGGACACCATGCTCGACGAGGCCCGCACCTCGTTCCGGTACCTGGACTGTGTGACCTTCTGACCGGTCAGTGACGGAGGAACAACCGTGACCCGTATCCGCACCGCCCTCACCGTGGTCCTGGTCGGCCTGGCCGGCTCGCTCACCCCCGTCCCCGCCGGCGCGCAGGTGCCGGTCACGCCGTCGTGCGACCCCGTCGTCGACCAGGTCCGGCCGGACCTGGCGACCCAGCGGAGCTGGCAGCGCTTCGGCGACGGGGCGCGGGCCGGCCAGTGGGCCGGTGCGGACGGCACGTACTCCGCGGCACTGCCCGACGGCCGCACCGCGTGGCTGTTCAACGACACGTTCCTTGGCCCGGTGGGGCCGGGGCACGCCATCCAGCCGCACAGCCCGGTGCACAACACGATCGTCACCACCCGGCCGGGCAGCGACCGGCCGGCCACCACCATGCTTGGCGGCGGCACACCGGCCGAGCCGCTGCCGATCGTGGGACCGCCGGGCACCGAGCAACCGTGGTACTGGAACCTCGACGGCATCGCCGACGGCGGCCGGCTCTACGTTTTCGAGGCACAGCAACAGGTGTCCGGGGACGGTCACTTCGGGTTCGAGTGGATCGGCACCGACCTGGCGGTGCTCTCACTGCCGGACCTGCGGGTCGAGCGGGTCGTGCCGACCTACGACTCGGTCGACATCGCCTGGGGCGTGGAACTGTTGCCCGTCGGCGAGCACATCTACGTCTACGGCGTGCGTCAACGCGAGGAGTGGCCGGGGACCAAGCAGGCCTACGTCGCCAGGGCGCCCAAGGGCGGGTTGGCCGGCGCGTGGGAGTTCTTCACCGGCGACGGGTGGTCCGCGACCGAGCGGGACGCCGCGCCGATCGCCGATGACGTCGGGTCGTCCTACGGGGTCGCCGAGGTGCACGGGCGGTTCGTGCTGGTCACCACGGACAGCTTCCTGAACCCGCCGATCCACGTGCTGACCGCGTCGACCCCGTACGGCTTCGCCGGCCTGCCGCGCCAGGAGATCTACGCCACCCCGGAGGGCCAGCCCGAGTTCGACGATGGCGCGTCGGGAGACATCTACACCTACAACGTCGCGGTGCACCCGGTGCTGAGCAAGCGGAACACGCTGGTGGTCTCCTACAACGTCAACAGCACCAGCATCGACGACCTCTTCGGCGACATCACCAACAACCGGGCGCGGTTCCTGGAGCTGCGGTTCGCGTCGCACTGCGGGAGGTGATCACCGTGCGGCGAGCTGGATGGCGACGTCGATGATCATGTCCTCCTGGCCGCCGACATACCCGAGCTCGCCACAGCGGCGGAGGATGTCGTGGGCCGGCACCTGGTAGCGCTCGGCGGCGCGTTCGGCGTGCAGCAGGAACGACGAGTACACGCCGGCCCAGCCCTGGACGATGGCGTTGCGGTCCAGCTTCGGCCAGCGGTGGAGGTAGGGGCGGACCACGTTCTCGGCGGCGTCGAGCAGCGCGAGCACGTCCAGGCCGGTGGACACGCCCAGCCGGTCGAACACCGCCGCCAGGACCTCGGTGGGGGAGTTGCCGGCGCCCGCGCCGAGCGCGCACACCGACCCGTCGAGGTAGCGGACCCCGACCTCCTGGGCGAGTACCGAGTTGGCCACGCCAAGGCTGAGGTTCTGGTGTCCGTGGTAGCCGACCCACGCCTGGTCGCCGACCTCGGCCACCACGGCCTGGAACCGGGCGGTCGCCTCGTGCATGAGCAGCGCGCCCGCCGAGTCGGTGACGTACGGGCACTGGCAGCCGGCGTCCACCATGATCCTGGCCTGTTTCGCCAGTTCCTCCGGAGTCGTGCGGTGGGCCATCATGAGGAACCCGACGGTCTCCATGCCGAGGTCGCGGGCGGCCGCGAAATGCTGGGGCGACACGTCTGCCTCGGTGCAGTGCGTCGCGACGCGCACCATGTCCGCGCCCGCGTCCCTGGCCCGCTTCAGGTGTTCGACCGTGCCGATGCCCGGCACCAGCAGCACCGCGATCTTCGCCTGTTTGGCCTCCTCGCGGGCCGCGGCGATCAGCGTCAGCTCGTCGGTGTGGGAGAACCCGTAGTTGAACGACGAACCGCCGACACCGTCGCCGTGGGAGACCTCGATGGTGTCCACGCCGGCGCGGTCCAGCGCGCGCACGGTGTCGCGCACCTGCCGCTCGGTGAACTGGTGGGCCATGGCGTGGCTGCCGTCGCGCAGGGTCGTGTCGGTGATGCGGACGCCGTGGCGCAGCGGTGGCCTGCTCATGCGGTCACCGCCGTCGACCGGGCGACCAGTTCGCCGACGCGGGTGGCGGCCGCGGTCATGATGTCCAGGTTCCCCGCGTAGGGCGGGAGATAGTCGCCGTTCCCTTTCACCTCAAGGAACACCGCGACCCGGCCGTGGTCGCGCCAGTCCGGGCGGGGATCGTCGAACTGGGGGTCCGCGCGCAGGGTGTAGCCCGGCACGTACTGCCCCACCTCCGCGACCATGTCGTGGATCGAGCCGGTGATCGCGTCCCGGTCGGCGTCGGGGGAGATCATGCAGAACACCGTGTCCCGCATGATCATCGGCGGCTCGACCGGGTTGAGGATGATGATGGCCTTGCCGCGGTCGGCGCCGCCCACCTCCTCGACGGCGCGGGCGGTGGTCTCGGTGAACTCGTCGATGTTGGCGCGGGTGCCCGGCCCGGCGCTGCGCGAGGACACCGACGCGACGATCTCGGCGTAGGGGACCGGGGTGATCCTGGAGACCGCGTGCACGATCGGGATCGTCGCCTGGCCGCCGCAGGTGATCATCGAGACGTTGGGGGAGCCCAGGTGCGCGGCCCCGTTCACCGGCGGGCACACCATCGGGCCCAGGTGCGCGGGCGTGAGGTCGATCGCCTGGATGCCGGCCTCGGCGTACCGCGGCGCGTTCGCGAGGTGCGCCCTGGCCGACGTCGCCTCGAACACCAGCCGCGGCAACGGGTCCTGGCGGAGCAGCCAGTCCACGCCATCGGCGCTGGCGGCCACCCCCTGTTCCCTGGCCCGAGCCAGGCCGGCGGACTCGACCACGCCGACGACGTAGCCGACCTCGACGCTGGTGCTGCGACGCAACTTCGCCAGCAGATCGGTACCGATGTTGCCCGGTCCGACGATGGCGGCGGTGACGGTGCTCATGGCTGGACTCTCGCACCGAGGGCCTGCGACGATGAACAGATGCGTGCCGCTGAGTGGAACGGTGGGCCGAATTCGGTGCTGGGGCGGGCGATGACGCTGCTGACCGCGTTCCGGCCGGACGACGTCGAGCTGACTCTCGCCGAACTGGTGCGGCGCACGGGCCTGGCGAAGTCCACCGCGCTCCGGTTGCTGACCGAGCTGACCGAGTGGGAGCTGGTGGAGCGGACCCCCGGCGGGCTGCGGCTGGGGATGCGGCTGTTCGAGCTGGGTTCGCTGGTGCCGAGGCAACGCGGGCTGCGGGAGCTCGCCGCGCCGTTCCTGGCCGACCTGTTCGAGGCAACGCACGAGACCGTGCATCTGGCCATTGTGGACGGATCCGAGGTGGTCTACGTGCAGAAGCTGGACAGCCGGAGCGGGCCGAAGGTGCCGTCCCGGGTCGGTGGCCGCCTGCCGGCCCACTGCACGGGGGTCGGCAAGGCGCTGCTGGCGTTCTCTCCACAGGAGACAGTCGACGCGGTGCTGGCCGACGGCCTGCGCCGCCGGGCGCCACGAACCGTGGTGGCGCCCGGCCTGCTCCGCCAGGAGCTGGCGGAGATCCGACAACGTGGGGTCGCCACGGAACACGAGGAGTCCACTGTGGGCATCACGTGCGTCGCCGCGCCCGTCCTTGGCGCCGACGGCACGGCGGTCGCCGCGGTCTCCATCACCGGCTGGGTCAACCGCCTGGAGACCGCGCGGTACGCACCGGCCGTGCGCACCGCCGCCCTCGGCATCTCCCGCACCCTTCGAGGCGGGCGCTAGCACAGAAACCCGCCGCCGCAGCACGGCTCCGGATGCGATGCCCTGAATGAGGCATTGGCGACGCTCAACGCCCTGAATGGGGCATTCAGGGCGTTGGCCTGGCCACGGGCTACCGCCGGCCGAGGTGCAGTGCGGAGACCAGGAAGAAGACGCCGCCGAGCAGGGCGTAGCCGGCCAGGTTGGTCAGCGTGGCGTCCGGGGCGGCGGCCTGCAGGGCGAACGCGATCCCGGCGAACGTGGAGATGGTGCCGCTGGCGATCATCGCCAACTGGCCGCCGAGATCGCGGCGCCGCAGCGCGACGACGAGCTGGATCAGGCCCGCGACGACGGCCCAGGCGCCCCACACCCGTAGGACCGCCGGAACGCCGGAGCTGACCGCGAGGACCAGCCCGACGGCGGCGAGCAGGCTGATCGCGATGTTGGCCTGGAGGCCGCGGGTGGACCGGGTCGCGCGGGTGTGCCGGGCGTCGACAACGGCGGCGCCCGCGTCGAACAGCGGGTACAGCACCAGCAGGGTCGCGCTGAGCGGCCCGATGCTCGACGACGACAGGAACAGCGCGCCGGCCCAGAGCAGGGCGAACCCGAATCGAACGAGGTAGAGGCGCCGAAGCGTCGGCGCGCCGGTGGTGGGGGCGGGCGCGGTGGTCGTGGTCATGGGTTCCTCCGGAGTAGAAAGACCGTTCTCTCTTGCATGACCCAGCCTGACATGAGCGGCGGGCGAAATGCAAGACCGATCGTTCTTTCTGCTATCGTGGTGTCATGCCCACCCGAACCACGTCGACCGGCCACCGGTCCGAGGCGAGAGCGAAGTTGCTCGCCACGGCCAGCGGGCTGTTCTATCGCGAGGGCATCCGGGCGGTCGGGGTCGATCGGATCCTCGCCGAGGTCCCGACCACGCGGGCGACGTTCTACCGGCACTTCCCGTCGAAGGAAGATCTCGTGGTCGCCTATCTGCGCGGCGTCGACTCGGGGATCCGGGCCGGCACCGAGGCCGCCGTCGAAGCCGCGCCGACCCCGGCCGACGCGCTGCGCGCGATCGGCGCCGCGGTCGCCGACGACCTGGCCAGGCCGGAGTTCCGCGGCTGCGCGTTCCTCAAGGCCGCCGCCGAGTACCCCGACCCCGACGACCGGGTTCGCCAGGTGATCCTCGAACACCGGGCGTGGTTCACGACCACGCTCACCGAGCTGTTCGCACAGGTCTTCGGTGACTCGCCGCGGCGCGGCAAGCCCGAGCACGCGGCCCGCCACTTCGTGATCATGCGCGACGGCGCCATGAGCGGCGCCGACCTCGATGGCGTCGACAGCGTCCGCGCCGTGTTCCACCGCGGCGTCGAGGGCCTGCTCACCGTCCTCCACTGAGGACTCGTCGGCCGGGACGGAAACGGGGCCCGGCGATGAACCGGGCCCCGCTTCCATCAGGTCGTTGCTGGGTCAGCGCGTCCAGGCGTACGGGCCGGGACTGTGCGGGTTCAGCTCACTGGTGCCCGGCGATGCCGGTGTCTCGGTCGCCGGGCAGGAAAGGCCGTCCGCCGGGACCGTCAGCTCCAGCAGGTAGGCGTCCACGGCGTCATTGACACACGTGCTCGGCCCGCCGTAGGCGGTGTGGCCCCAGCCCTCGTAGGTGATGAGGTGCGAACCACTCTGCTCGGCGGCCGCCGTGTTCCACGAGTACACCGTCGCCGGGTCGTGGATGTTGCCGACCATCACCAGCGGCGGCGCGCCCTCGATCTCGAGCGGCCGCTGCGGGTTGGTGTTCTCCAGCGGATCGCCGGCGCACGTCAGCACGTGGTCGACGTAGGGACTCCACTGGATGTTCGGCATCTTCTTGGCCAGTTTTGTGCGCAGCTTGTCGTACTCGGCGAAGTCCTTGACCGGGTAACGCCAGTCGCTGCACCAGATCGGCGGATACGGGTTGCTGATCGCCTCGGCCGCGTCCAGCGTCACCGGCGACAGCGTGCCGGTGCCGTCCCTGAGCGACCTGAGGCTCCCCGCCAACGCGCCCCACGCCTGCGGGGAGTTCACCGAGAAGGCGTTCGACGACAGGCGGTAGAAGTCGATCGGCTCGCCCGTCTCCGGGTCGGTGAGGGTGCCCTCCTTGGCCCGCTCCCGCAGCTGACCGTAGACCTTCCTGGTGTCCAACCCGTTGAGCGCGCACGTCGTGGTCGTGTCGCACCACTCGGCGAACTCGACGAAGTTCTGCTCGACCGGTTCGGTCTCCGAGCGCATGAAATCCCACGCCGAGGTGAGGCTGTGGTCCATGTTGCCGTCGTTGACCATCGCGCGGATCCGGTCCGGGAACAGCTCCGCGTACTGTTGGCCCATCAGGGATCCGTAGGAGTAGCCGACGTAGTTGAGCTTCTCCTCACCGAGCGCGGCCCGGATGGCGTCCATGTCGCGCACGGTGTGCAGGTTGTCGACGTGGTCGACGAGCGCGCCGGTGTGCTGGCGGCAGTCGTCGATCAGCTTTCGGTTCAGGTCGACCAGCGCGTCGAACTCGTCCTGGCTCGCCGGGTGCCGGGCGTTCATCGCCTGCTCGGACAGCGTGCTGTCGCAGCGCAGCCGCTCGGAGGTGTTGATACCACGCGGATCGAAGCCGACGACGTCGAACCGGGCGTTCACCTCCTCGGTGAACACGTCGCCGCCCATGACCATGCCGACACCCGAGCCGCCGGGTCCACCCGGATCCACGAGCAGCGAACCGATCCGGTTGGCCTGGTCGGTGGCCGGCCGCTTCGCGAGGCCGATCCTGGTCCGCGCACCGTCCGGTTCGGACCAGTCCAGCGGCACCTCGATGGTCGCGCAGACCACGCCTTCCGCGTCCGGACAGGGCTTCCAGTCCGGGGCGGCCACCTCGTACCCGGCCACCCCGGCGAGGTCGGCTTCCTCGGCGACTCCCACGCCGTTGGACACCGTGACGACGCCAGTAACCACCAACACCCCGGTCATCGCGCCCAGCAGAGATCTCCTGGCAGTCCGCATACAGCGATCCTCCTTTTCCGGTAAGGGTGATCACCACGCTACCGGCGCCCGCGGTATGTCCACGGTGAACCGACTACACAGGACGATGCGCGGCCGGTGCGGTCAGGCGATGGTGTCCACGGCCGCCATCATGGCCATGTCCTCGTGTTCCAGGTTGTGGCAGTGCATGACGAACCGGCCGGCGTAGTCGGTGAACCGGACCGCGATGTCCACGACCTCAGCGGGTTTGAGGTCGACGGTGTCCTTCCAGCCGCCGTCCAGCGCGCCCGGCCCCCGGCTGCCCCGGCGCAGCACCTGGAACGGGTCGAGATGGACGTGCACGGGGTGGTGCACGTCGGTGACCAGCCGCCAGATCTCCACCTCACCGAGCCGGCTCTCGGCCAGCGGGCTGCCCGGCGCGAACGGCGTGCCGTTGATCGTCCAGCCCCGGTGGTCGCCGACGCGGCCGCGGGAGAAGTCGAAGGTGCGCAGCGGTGCCCCCGCCGGCGGCGTCAGCGGCTCGATCTCGGTGAGCCGCTTCGGGATCCGGCTGTCGTCGGGTGCCGTGCGGACCACCAGGAACCGCATGATGTCGGCGGTGCCGCCGCTGCCGAGCCCGTTGGTGACGGTGACCTCGGTGCCGACGGGCAGTACCGAGAAGTCGACGACCACGTCGAACCGTTCGCCCGGCGCGATGTCGATCGCCTGGTGCGACACGGGTTCGGCGAGCAGGCCGCCGTCGCCGCCGATCTGGGTCAGCGGCAGCTCCGGCTTGCCAGGCACGGACATCGCTATCCGGTAGCGGCGGGCGTTCGAGGCGTTGAGCAGCCGCAGCCGGTAGCGGGCGGCGTCGACGTCGTGCACCGGCCACGGCGCGCCGTTGACCAGTACGACGTCGCCGAGCACGCCCTCCATCCAGTCCTCGCGCACGCCGGGTACCGACCACATCTGTTCGTCCACCGCGGGGTAGGCGAACGAGCCGTCCTCGGCGAACGCGCGGTCGCAGATCATCAGGGGCAGCTCGCGGTCGCCGCCGGGCAGCGGCAGCGCGTCCTCCTCGTCGTCGCGCACCAGATGGAAGCCGGCAAGCCCGCGGTACACGGCCGGCCCGGTGAAGTCCATCCGGTGGTCGTGGTACCAGAGCGTCGCGGCCCGTTGGGCCATCGGGTAGTGGTAGTCCCGCTCGCCGTCGGACTGGTCGCCGCGGCCGTGGTGGGTGGACCAGTCGCGGGTGGAGCCGACGGGGAGCACCAGGTCCAGCGGCCACCCGTCGTGCTCGTGCGGGGTGTGTCCGCCGTGCAGGTGCACCACGGTCGGCACGGACAGCTCGTTGCGGTGCCGGACGACCGCCGGCCGGCCCCGGCGGGTCTCGAACGTCGGGCCGGGGAAGACGCCGTCGTAGCCGAGGATCGGCGTGCGCAGACCGGGCAGGATCTCGGCCAGCGCGGCGCGCTGGGTCACCCGGTACAGGTCGGCGCCCGCCCGCGTGGTGCCGACCGGACGCGCGACCGGCGGTATGGGCAGCGGCACGCGGAACGGCTCGGGCAGCCGCGCCGTCGTGCCGAGCCGCTCGCCGGTCTGTCCGGACGTGCCGAGCCCACAGCCGGCCAGCGCCACGCCGGCGGCCGCGCCACCGAGCAGTCCGAGGAACGACCGGCGCCTCACCGCGCACCCCCACGGGCACGCGCGGCGGACGGGCTCCACACCCAGACCGTGAGCAGCGCCGAGGCCGTCACGATCGCGACGCCGAGGGGGACGTGCACCGCCAGCGTGCGCGCGTATCCCATGCCGATCTGGAAGCCGACCGTCAGGAACAGCGCCACCATCACCGGCAGCACCCAGAGCCGGCCGCGCCGGCTCACGTAGAGCAGCGACACGGCCACCAGCACCATCGAGAACGCGGCCGTCGTGGAGCCGATCGTGCCGTGGACGGTCATCGCGTCGATGTCGCCGGTGAGGAACAGGCCAGCGAGGACCGGCTGGGCCAGCACCAGCACGAGATGCACCGTGATCACGATCCGCAGTGACCAGAGGGAGAGACGGGGCCCGCTCGTGGGCCGGACAGGTGTGTTCACGGCGTCGACCGTATGAGTAGACAGGCTACCTATGAATCAGGGTTCTCCCTGATCCGATCCCTGGGAACCGTGAGTAGAGTCCCTACCTGTGCGACCTGCAGCCGTACGCGGCCACCTCGACGGGATGATCCTTTCCGTGCTCGAGCACGGTGCCCTGCACGGCTACGCGATCATCGAGGCGCTCCAGGTCCGCAGTGGCGGGGCACTGGATCTGCCGACCGGCACCGTGTACCCCGCGCTGCGCCGGCTGGAGCGGGCGGCGCTGCTGTCCGGCTCGTGGAGCAGCGTCGGCGGCCGCGACCGCCGCACCTACACGCTGACCCGCGCCGGCCGGCACGCGCTGGCGCGCCAGCGGACGGAGTGGCGCGAGTTCACCTCGGTGGTCGACGCGGTCCTGCGTCCGGCGGGCGGCACCTCATGACCACCACGAAACGGGTGGCCGACCCGATCGCCGAGTACGTCGGGGCGCTGCGCGGTGCCCTGCGCGGTCCCCGCCGCACCCGCCGGAGCATGGTCGCCGAGGCGCACGCCGGCCTGACCGACGGCGCCGCGGCCTACCGCGACGGTGGCGTGGCGGCCGAGCGCGCGGCCGTGCTGGCGGTCCGCGACTTCGGCCCGGTCGCCGTGGTCGCGCCGGAGTTCCAGGAGGAGCTGACCGCGCGCCAGGGGAGACGGGCGGCGATCCTGCTCGCCATGGTGTTCCCGGCGATGCTCCTCGGCTGGGACCTGCTGTGGATGAGCGGCACCGTGCGCCGCGAACCGAGCGCCAGCACCGACCTGGTGCGCACGCTGGCCGTGACCCAGGACCTGATCACCGCGGTGGTCGCGGTCACGGCGCTGGCGTTGCTGGCGACCACCTTCCGCCGCGCGGTGTCGCCCCGCGCGCTCACCAACACGATCGGCCTGACCGGCGTGACCGGTGCCCTGCTGTGCGGCGGCATCGCGATCGCGATGAACACGGCCGGCGGCCCTGGCGCCACGACCCCGGCCGCGATGGCCGCCTACACGGTCAGCGCCACGGTGATGATCCTGACCATGTCGCTCTCGGTCCGCACGCTGCACGTCGCCATGGCCCGCCAACCGAAGCCGGCGTGACCCCGGCCTTGGCTAGTGCTTGCCCGTCGGGCTGTTCTGTGTGATGTCGTAGAGCTCGAGGAAGGTGCTGGACACGGAGTTCAGGTCCTGGCGGAACTCCGTGGTGTCCCTGCGGTACTCGTCCTCGGAGGTGTTGAGGTCCTCCAGCATCTTCAGGACGGCCTCGTGCAGGTTCGTCGCCACCTCGCCGGGGTGGTGGGTGAACGTCGGCGCGTGGTTGTCGATGCCGAGGAACTTCTCACCAAGCCAGCCGACCAGGATGAACCCCGCACCCACGAAGGCGGAGGGTGGGGCGACGGCGCCCACCATGCCGATCGCCTGGACGGTCTGCCACTTCGCGGTGTGGTCGGTGGAACCGCCGTCGGTCTTCGCGCCGAGGGCGGCGGTGGCGCTCTCGACCAGCTTGATGGTGTTCTTCTGGTACGTGTCGATGATCTTGGCCCGCTCGTTGATCATCGTGGCGAGGCCGTTGGCGATCCTGGCGTGGTTGTGCAGGGTCGGTTTGGTGGAGGAGAAGAAGCCCTCGGAGATCCGGTCGGCCGCGGTGCCGGTCCAGTCGGCCCGCCAGTCCTGCTCCTCGCCGCGGTTGCCGAACAGGTAGTCCACGTCCTCGGCGAGGGTGATGTCCTGCTGGAAGTCGGGATCTGCCCCCTCGACGGAGAAGTCCCCACCGAGCTCACCGGCCATCGTGAGCAGGTGCTTGCGGGCCTCCTTGAGATCGTCGAGGCGCCCCTGGGGGAACAGCGGGCAGATGTCGAAGACGTAGCTGCGGTCCTCGTAGGCCCAGCCCTCGACCTGGCTGAACAGCCCGGGAATCCCGCACTCGATCTCGTCCTGGTCCACCGGGATGTTCGCCCCCTGCCACCAGACGGTCATGTTGTCGGGGCTTCCCGGGTCGCGGATCTTCCCGTGGCAGGCGGGCACGACGCCCTTGGCGCCGCCGTCGAACCACTCGAGTGCCTCGCAGCCGTAGGTGAGGTGGGCCTGCACCTCGGGCTTGCGGTACTCCCACACCTCGGGCGACCGGTTGTAGTTCTGCCGGAAGTGCACCGGCGGCGGGGTCCAGTACTCCATCGCGCGCACGGAGTCGGCCATCGTCTGCTGCCAGCGCTCCAGCAGCTTGGTCTGGAACGTGGACAGCGCGCTGAGCAGGTCGTCCAGGTAGCTCATTCGGCACCTCCCCGCCGGTCGTCGCCGACGCGTTCGAGGCCGTCGAGATTGTCGCTGTCCTCGTCCGGCTCGCGGGGGTTCTCGTCGGTACCGAACCCGGGAGCCTGGTCCTCGTTGGCCTCGTCCGGCCGGTCGGTGGCCTCGGCGTCCTCGTCGGGGTCGATCCGCTCGTCCTCGGGCACCGCCGACCGGTCACCCTCGAAGTGGTCGCCGACGCCGTACTCGTCGAACTCGTCGCGGTAGCGCCGGTAGACCTGCTCCTGCTCGGTGTCGGTCTGGACGTAGGCCGCCGCGGCCTGCTCCAGCTGCTCGCCGGTGAGCTGGTAGCGCGCGGTGGTGGTGCGCAGGTACTCGAAGAACTCGTCGATGATCGCGATGACCTCGGTGTCGGCCGCGGTGGCCTCGCCGTACTGGTCGGCGAGGCAGACGTTGGCCAGATCCGTGTCGGCGAGCTTGCGGGTGATCCCCTCGTAGCGCTCGGCGATGTCGTAGTTCTTCTTGGCCAGCTCCATGATCGTGTCGATCTTGACGCTGTACCCGGTGTCGTTCATGGCGGCGACGGTAGGGACGCGCGCTGCAGTTCCACTGCAGTGCGCCGAGCCGAGCCGGTGACCGGCCGGCCGACGGTGCGAGGTACCGTCGGGGTTGCCCGCGAGGGGATGGGGATTCACGATGGCGGGTCTTCGTTTTGGCGTGTTGGGGCCGGTCACGGTCTGGCAGGGCGCCGCCGAGATCGGCGTCGGCGCGGCCAAGCACGCGCGGGTCCTGTCGGCGCTGCTGCTGGACGCGAACAAGCGGGTCGACCGCGAGAAGATCATCGATCTGGTGTGGGGCGAAGACCCGCCGCGCAGCGGGGTCAACCTGGTCCAGAAGTACGTCGGCGACCTGCGCCGGCTGCTGACCCGGCACGGCGCGGGCGAGCTGATCGAGTCGATGGGCACCGGCTACCTGGTTCGGCTGGCGCCGGACCAGCTGGACAGCTGGTCGTTCGCCAGGCGGGTCGCGGACGCGCGGGCGGCCAAGACCGCCGGGAAGCTGATCACCGCCCGCCAGGGGCTCGACGCGGCACTGCGGCTCTGGCGTGGCGCCGCGTTCGGCGACATCGACGCCGGCGCCGTGGTGGCCGAGCGGGTCCGGCTCGAGGAGAGCCGGCTGGCCGCGACCGAGGAACGGGTCGAGCTCGACCTCATGCTCGGCGACACCGCCGCGGCGATCACCGAGCTGTCCCGGCTCAGCCACGAGTACCCGTTGCGCGAACGCCTCCGCGAGCTGCACATGCTGGCGCTCTACCGGGCCGGCCGGCAGGCCGACGCGCTCGCCGTCTTCGACCACACCCGCCACCTGCTCGCCGACGAGCTCGGCGTGGACCCCGGCCCCGGGCTGCGTGCGCGGCACGAGCAGATCCTGCGCGCCGACGTCGAGCTCGACCGGCTGAGCGCGGTGTCCCCGGACCGGGCGCCGGAGCCGGGGACGCCGCCGGCCAAGCAGCTGCCCCGGGACATGCCGGACTTCGTCGGCCGGGCGCGGTCGCGGGCGGCGCTGCTCGGCATGCTGGGCGCGGGCGACGGGCCGCCGCCGGTGGCGCTCATCGTCGGCCAGCCGGGCGTCGGCAAGTCGACGCTGGCGGTGCACGCCGCGCACGCGGTGACCCCGCTGTTCCCGGACGGGCAGCTCTACCTCGACCTCGGCGGGACGTCCGACGCGCCCCGCGAACCGGCCGCGATGCTGGCCGAGCTGCTGCGCGCGGTCGGGGTGCGCGGTGCGGCCGTGCCGGACGGGTTGGCCGAGCGGGCCGCGCTCTACCGGTCCCGGCTGGCCGGCAGGCGAGTGCTCACCGTGCTCGACGACGCCGCCTCGGCCGGCCAGGTCCAGCCGCTGCTGCCGGGGACAGCCGGCTGCGCGGTCGTGGTCACCAGCCGACACCAGCTCGCGGACCTCGCCGGTGCTCGGCGCATCGACCTGGACGTCTTCGGCCAGGACGAGGCCCACCAGTTGCTCGGCCGGATCGTGGGCGCGGACCGGGTGGCCGCCGAGCCGGAGCACGCCCGCGAGATCATCCGGACCTGCGGGCACCTGCCGTTGGCCATCCGGGTCGCCGGCGCGAAGCTCGCCAGCCGGCCGGGGTGGTCGCTGCGCGTGCTGCGCGAACGGCTCGCCGACCAGTCGCGTCAGCGCGGGGAGCTGCGGGTCGGCGAGCTCAACGTGTTCGCGAGCTTCGACCTGAGCCTGCGCCTGTTGCCCGCCGACACCGCGCGGGCGTTCGGGCTGTTGGGCCTGCTCGGCTCCGAGCCGCTGCCGGGATGGGTCATCGGCTCACTGCTGGACGGCCCCCGGCACGAGGAGGTGCTCGACGAACTGGTCGACGCGAGCCTGCTGACCGTCGTGGACACCGACTCGCTCGGCCAGCCGAGGTACTGGTTGCACGACCTGCTCCGGGAGTACGCGGCGCACACGGCCGCGACCGAGCCGGCCGACGTGCGCCGCGCGGCGGTCATCAGGCTGCTCGCCGGCTGGCTGCAGCTGGCCGACCAGGCCAGGAACGGGTTGCCGTCCAGTGTGTTCCGGCCTCGCCGGGGTGGCGCCCCGCGCCGCCCACCCCCCGGCTGGCGACAGCTCGTCGCCGATCCGCTCGCCTGGTTCGACGCGGAGCGGTTGACGCTGCGCGGCGCGGTGACCCTGGCCGCGGACTGGGGACTGGCGGAGCTGGCCTGGGAGCTGGCCGCCACGCTGGTGCCCTACCACGACCACCGCAGCCTCTACGACGACTGGCAGCACAGCCACGAGCGGGCACTGCGCGCGGTCGAGGCGGCGAACAACCGGCGTGGGGAGGCGGTGCTGCTGCGCGGGCTCGGCCAGGTGCACACCTACCGCAACGCCTACGACGAGGCCAGCCGCACGCTGGAGCGGTCCCGCCTGCGGTACGCGGAGGTGGGCGACCAGCGGGGCGCGGCGACGGCCGTGGCCGGTCTCGCGGCGGTGAGCCGGATGACCGGTCACGTCGAGGACGCCCTGGCGCACGCCGGCACGGCGTTGGACCTGCTGGCGAAGGATCCGGACCCCGATCCCGGCGCCGAGGCGCAGCTGCGCACCGGGATCGGTCTGATGCGCCTGGCCACCGATGACGACGACGAGGCCGAGGCGTCGTTCCACCAGGCGCTCGTCCTCGCCAGGGAGATCGGCGACCAACATCGGGAGGCCACCGTCCTGCGGGAGCTGAGCGGCCTGCACGAGAAGTCCGGTGACCTCGCCAGGGCCCTGGTCGGCCTGGACCGCGCCCTGACCATCTTCGAGCGCGTCGACGACGAGCGGTGCGCGGCGTTCACCCTGTTGAAGACCGGACGGGTACAGGCGGCCGCCGGCCGCCGGGCGGTGGCCGTGGCCACCACCGAGCGGGCGCTGTCGGTGTTCTGGCGCCTGGGGAACGACCCGGAGATCGAGGAGTGCACCCAGCTGCTGAACGAGCTGCACCTCGCCGCGGTCGCCAGGGACTGAACACCGACAGCGCGTCCGGGTCAGGGTGCCGCGGTCTCGGCCGCCGCCTCCTCCGCGAAGTGGCACGCGGTCAGCCTGCCCGCCACCTCGCGCAGCGGGGGCGTCTCGGTCCGGCAGCGGTCCCGCGCGAGGTGGCACCTCGGGTTGAACCGGCAGCCGGCCGGCGGGTCGATCGGCGACGGTGGCTCACCCCGCAGTACCCGGCGGCGTGCCAGCGCGCCGCGCGCCGCCCGGCTCGATGACGGCACCGCCGACAGCAACGCCTGCGTGTACGGGTTGGCCGGCGACTCGTAGATCCGTGACGTGTCCCCGATCTCGGCGATCCGTCCCAGGTACATCACCGCGACGCGGTCGGCCAGGTGCCGGACGACCGACAGGTCGTGTGCGATGAACACGATCGCGACGTCGAGCCGTGCGCGCAGGTCGGCCAGGAGGTTGATCACCTGTGCCTGCACGGAGACGTCGAGCGCGGACACCGGCTCGTCGGCGATCAGCACCGACGGGTCCAGCGCCAGGGCCCTGGCGATGCCGATCCGCTGCCGCTGTCCGCCGGAGAACTGGTGGGGGTACCTGTTCATCAGCTCCGGTGCCAGCCCGACCAGGTCCAGCAGCGCCGCGACCTTCGCACGCCGGGTCGACCGCGTGCCGGACCCGTTGGCGGCCAACGGTTCGGCCACGATGTCGAGCACGGTCATCCTCGGGTCGAGCGAGGCGTACGGGTCCTGGAAGATCATCTGCACCCCGCCGCGCAGCCGGGCCCGGCGGCCGGCGGTGACATCGGTGCCGTCGTAGTGGAGCGTGCCGCCGTCGGGGTGCTCGAGTCCGACGAGCATTCTGGCGAGGGTGGACTTGCCGCACCCGGACTCGCCGACCACGCCAAGCACCTCGCCCCGGCGCAGCGACAGGCTGACGCCGTCGACCGCCGACACGTGTCCGCGCCGCAGCAGCGAGCCGACCGGGTAGCGCCGGACGAGGGAGTCGGCGACCAACACGTCATCAGACACCGAGCATCATCTCCGACTGGTGGCAGGCCACTGTGCGGCCGGCCAGCGGCACCAGTTCCGGCCGGACCGAGGAACACGCGTCCACGACGCGGTGACACCGAGGGTGGAACGGGCACCCCGGCGGCACCCGCGCGGGGTTGGGTGGCGAGCCGGGGATGGTGAACAGATCGGCGCCGTGGTGTTCCAGCCGCGGCACCGACCGCAGCAGCGCCTCGGTGTACGGGTGGGACGGTCGCGAGAGGACGGTGTCGGCGTCGCCGGCCTCGACCACCCGGCCCGCGTACATCACCGCCAGCCGGTCGGCGACCTCGCTGACCACCGCGAGGTCATGGGTGATCAGCAGCACACCCATGTCGAGCTTGGCGCGCAACGAGCCGAGCAGGTCGAGGATCTGTGCCTGCACGGTCACGTCGAGTGCCGTCGTCGGCTCGTCGGCGATCAGCAGCTCCGGCTCCAGCGCGATCGCCATCGCGATCAGGATGCGCTGGCGCATGCCGCCGGAGAACTGGTGCGGGTAGTCGCCGATCCGCTTGGCCGCGGCGGGGATGCCGACCAGGTCGAGCAGCTCGACCGCCCTGGCGGCGGCCACTTTCCTGGACGCTCCACTGTGCACTCGGAACAGCTCGCCGAGCTGGTCGCCGATCGTGAGCACCGGGTTGAGCGCGGACAGCGCGTCCTGTAGCACCAGGCTCATCCGGGTGCCGCGATGCTCGCGCAGTTGCCGGGGTGTCGCCAGGCGCAGGTCGGTGCCCGCGACGGTGATCTCGTCGGCCGCGACCGTCGCACCGGGACCGGCCAGGCCCATGATGGCGCGCGCGGTCACCGACTTGCCGGAGCCGGACTCGCCGAGCAGCGCGACCAGCTGTCCACGAGGGACATCGAGGTCGACGTGCCGGACCGCCTCGACCTGGCCACCGTCCAACTGGAACGAAACAGACAGGCCGCGGACCCGCAGTGCGTCGGGAGGACTGTTCACCTGGCCATCCTCACATGCCGCGTGTTGCCGATAAGTTTCATCTTGTGTCCTGTCGCGCCTCATCTGAACACATGCATTGACAACTATGCCGGATAGTGATGACACTCTGCGGCATTCCACATGACACAGTCAACTGCTGCCGCACACCACGCGGAGACAGGAGCGCAGCGTGCTGGAGCCCGCTTCCCGCTACACCGGCTACACGGCCTACGAGTACCTGGAGTCCGGTAAGGACTACCGGGAGTTCACCTACGCCAAGCAGGTCGGCCGGGTGCCCGCCTACGCCGGCCTCGGACTCTCCGCCGAGCAGGAGGAGCGGACCAGGCGGCTGCTGGCCGACGAGACGGTGATCTCACTGCACGAGCACGTGCAGGTGTTCCCCGACGACATGGCCGACCTGCGGGAACACATCCGCAACGGGCGGGAGCCGACGGGCTACCAGGGACTGTCCCGCTCCGGGCTCACCGCCGTGTTCGACAACGGCATGGACGGCACCTGCTGCATCAGCTCCGACGCGGGCTGGAAGTACCAGGACGTGCTGTTCGACCTTGGCGTGCGCATGGCCGACCTGGCCCACCAGGACTTCGTGATCAAGGCGGAGTCGGTCAAGGACATCGAGCACGCGGCCGAGACCGGCCGGATCGCGCACATCTTCGCACTCGAGGCGGCGACCCCGATCGAGAACGAGATCGACCGGCTCGACGTGCTCTACGGCTTCGGCGTGCGGCAGATGGGCATCGCCTACTCCGAGGCGAACCTGCTTGGCAGCGGGCTGAAGGAACGCGGCGACGGCGGCCTCACCTATCTCGGCGACCGCGCCGTCGAACGGATGAACAAGCTCGGCATCGCCATCGACATCTCACACTCCGGCGACCGCACCGGCCTCGACGTGATCAGGAAGTCGAAGACCCCGGTGTTCATCACCCACGCCGGCTCGCGGACCGTCTGGCCGACCAACCGGATGAAGGACGACGAGACGATCAGGGCCTGCGCCGAGCGCGGCGGGGTGATCGGCATCGAGGCGGCACCGCACACCACGCTGTCGCCCGACCACCTCCGACACTCGATCGAGTCCGTGATGGACCACTTCACCTACTGCGTCGAGCTGGTCGGCATCGACCACGTGAGCTTCGGGCCGGACACCCTGTTCGGCGACCACGTCGGGCTGCACGACACGTTCGCCGCGAACCTGTCGCTCGGGCAGGCACACGGCGGGGTCGAGTTCCCGAAGGTCGAGTACGTCGACGGGCTGGAGAACCCGGCGGAGGGCTTCTTCAACATCATCGGCTGGCTCGTCAAGCACGACTACAGCGACGACGACATCCGCAAGGTCATCGGGGGCAACACGCTACGAGTCCTCAAGGAGGTCTGGGTTTGACCGCACGTCCCAGGCTGACCGCGGCCATCGCCGCGGCGGTCAGTATCGCCACGTTCGCCGCGTGTGCGCCCAGCGCTCCCCCCGAAGACGGTGCGGGCGGCGCGGCGGTCACCGACGCCACGCTGACCATCGCGACCACGACCGACGTGGTCAACTACAACCCGTTCGTCGGCAACAGCCGCAGCGACTACTGGATCACCAACCTGATGTACCCGCACCTGCTCACGATCGGCGCGGACGGCGAGAAGGCGCCCGAGCTGGCGGAGAAGTGGGGCTACGTCGACGACACCACCGGCTTCTACGAGATCCGCGCCGGCATGAAGTGGTCCGACGGCACGCCGCTGACCGCGAAGGACGTGGCGTTCTCGCTCAACGCGGTGAAGCGGGACAAGCCGGCCGGCACGCTGTACGGCCAGCTCACCAACTTCGAGTCCGCGACCGCGGTGTCCGACACCCGGGTCGAGCTGACCCTGTCCGCGCCGGACTCGACGGTCGTCCCGGAGGTCGGGTTCTGGGGCAACGTGGTGCCACAGCACGTGTTCGAGCCGGCCGGCTCGGTCGCGACCTTCGCCAACGACGGCTCGAACGGCGGCTGGGTGTCGGCCGGCCCGTACGTGCTCACCGACGTCCAACGTGGACAGAGCTACACGATGGAGCGGGTCGAGAACTACCCGCTCGTCGACGGCGGCCGGCCGAAGGCGGCCAAGATCGTCTACCGGGTGTACCCGGACGTGAACACCGAGATCCTGAGCCTCAAGAACGGCGACGTGGACGTCATCGCGAACACGCTGCCGCCAGCTCAGGTCAAGGGCCTGCAGGACACCCAGGGCATCACGGTCGAGGAGGTCCCCGGCCTCGGCTACGCGCACATGACCTACAACATGACCAAGCCCGACCTGGCGAAGAAGGAGGTCCGCCAGGCACTCGCGTACGCGGTGGACTACGACGCGATCCGCGAGGTCGTGCTGGCCGGCCAGGCCGTGTCGACCGGCTCCAGCCCGATCACGCCGGTGCTCAAGGACTTCTACGACGACTCGATCACGGAGTACGCCCACGACCCGGAGGAGGCCAAGCGGCTGCTGAGCGACGCCGGTTATCCCACCGACGGCTCGTTGACCTTCCGGCTGATCTACTCGCTGCAGGACCCGGTGACCACCCAGTGGGCCACGCTGGTCAAGGACGGTGCGGCCAAGGCGGGCGTCACGATCGAGCTGCAGGGCCTGGAGCGCAACACCTACCTGTCCAAGACCGACGCCGGTGACTTCGACATCTACGCCGGCAACTTCGCGATCATGGACGACCCGGCGACGAACATGGCGCTGACCTACCTGCCGGACGGTGCGATCAATTACTCCTATGTGGACGATCCGGAGCTCTCGGCGCTGATCGAGCGGGCGCGCGTCACGTTCGACCGGGACGAGCAGAAGCCGATCGTGCGGCAGGCGGCGAAGCTGGTGCGGGACAACGTGTACGACAGCGTCATGTACATGCAGAACCTGTTCGTCGCGCACCGCGACGAGTGGAGCGGGTTCGTCGTCAAGCCGAGCGAGCTGCTGTCCATCGTCAACCCGATCTCGGTCGCCTCGGCGACCAAGTCCGCGTCGCAGTGAGCTGAGGGTCGCCCGGATGTCGCTGTTCTTGTTCGTGCTGAAGAGGTTGGGCCGTGGCCTGCTCACCATCTGGTTCGCGGTGACGGTCACGTTCCTGCTGCTCCGGCTGCTGCCGGGGGATCCGGTGCTGGCCGTGGCGAGCCCGAACATGACCCGCGAGACCCGGGCGGCCCTGCTCACCGACTACGGGCTGGAGCAGTCGCTGCCCGTGCAGTACGTGAAGTACCTGTGGCAGCTGCTGCAGGGCAACCTCGGGATCTCCTTCCACCAGAACACGACCGTCGCGAACGTCCTGATCGAACGGTTGCCGTGGACACTGCTGCTGGCCGGGGCCTCGTTGCTGGTGACCGTCGTGGTCGGCATCCCGCTTGGGGTGCTCGCCGCGTCCCGGCGCGGCGGGCTGTGGGACCGGCTCGTGCAGATGATCGCCGTGGCCGGGCAGTCGTTGTTCGTGCCAAGCCTCGGGATCCTGCTGTTGTACGTGTTCGGGCTGCAGCTCAACTGGTTCCCGATCGGCGGCGCCTACACCGACGGCACCTACGGCGGCCAGTGGTACCTGTCAGTCATCTCCCATCTCGCGCTGCCGTGCCTGTCGCTCGTGTTCGCCCAACTGGGCGCGTACGTGCTCACCATGCGGTCTTCGCTGATCGACGCGCTCGGCGAGGACTACGTGGTACTGGCCAACGCCAACGGGCTACCGGCAAGACGGGTGTTGTGGAAACACGCCCTGCGCAACGCGCTGCTGCCGACGACCACGCTCGTCGGCCTGCAGCTCGGGTTCGTGGTCGGCGGCGCGGTGCTGATCGAGACCGTCTACGCCTACCCCGGCATCGGCCGTGGCATCTACGAAGCGGTGACCCAGCTGGACTTCCCGGTGCTGCAGGGCGCGTTCCTGCTGCTCGCGGTGACCGTGGTGGCCGTGAACATGGTCACCGACATCGCCTACGGCGTTCTGGACCCCCGAGTCAAGGCGGCCGCATGACGCTCACTGCCCAGGCCCCGAGGGCGGCGCGCGTGACGTGGCAACGGTTCCGGCGCGACCCGCTCGGCATCGCGGCGCTCGTCGTGCTGGTGCTGCTGGTGGTCGCCGCGGTCGCGGCGCCACTGCTGGCCGACTACCCGACCGGCTACGGCGAGGTGGTCCTCGCGCCGCCATCGGGGGCGCACTGGTTCGGCACCGACAGCCTCGGGCTCGACGTGTTCGCCGAGGTCGTGTGGGGCGCGCAGCAGAGCCTGCTGGTCGCGGCGGCCGCGTCGCTGATCGCGATCGTGTTCGGCACGCTGCTCGCGGTGGTTGGCGCCTACTTCCGCCGGATCGACTCGGTCATCAGCGTGATCGTCGACCTGACGCTGTCGCTGCCGATCCTGCCGCTGATGATCCTCGTCGCCGCGCTCGTCGGCCCGAGCACGATGACGATCATCCTGGTGATCGCGGCGTTCTCCTGGCCGGAGGTCACCAGAGTCGTGCGCTCGCAGGCACTCTCGGTGGTGCGACTGCCCTATGTGGACGCCGCGCGGCTGATGACCAGCTCCCCGGTGTGGATCATCCGGCGGCACGTGCTGCCCGCGGTGATGCCGCTGGTGCTGGTGTCGGTGGTGCTGACCTCGTCACGGGCGGTGCTGTCGGCCGCGGGGCTGGCGTTCCTCGGCCTCGGCGACCCGAACACGTGGTCGTGGGGCCGGATCCTCTACGAGGCCCAGCAGGCTGGCGCGATGTCCACCTCGTGGTGGCTGCCGCTGTTCCCCTCACTCGCGATCTTCCTGCTCGTACTGGCATCGACGCTGCTGTCCACCGCCTACAACGACGCGCGCAACCCACGAAGGAACACCGGATGACCGCACCCTCTTTCCCGCAACGGCTGGACCACGCGTTCTTCGTGCGGGTCCAGGACCGGGTGCGTGCCCTGGCCGCCGAGGCCGGACTCGACGCGGTCCTCACCGACGATCCCGAGGACGTCGCCTACCTGACCGGGTTCTTCCACCACCCCGGCGAGCGGCCGGTGGCGGTGTGGCTGCCGGTCGACGGCGGCGCCACGCTGCTGCTGCCCGAGCTGGAACGCGAGCACGCCGAGGCGCAGCACGCGGTCGCGGACCTGGTGGCCTACCCCGAGTACCCGGGGGTGGTGGCGCCGTTCGCGGTGCTCGCGGGCGCGGTCGGCGCCGGCCGGCGCACGGCCGGGCACACCACGTCGATGACCTACGCCCGGCTCACCGCAGCAGGCGCCGCGTTGTCCACTGTGGACCTGGTGCCAACGGACCTGGTGACAGTGGCCCGGTATGTCAAGGAACCCGCCGAGGTGGCGCTGCACCAGGAGGCCGCGCGCATCACCGACGTGATGCTGACCGAGGGCGTCGCCTTGGTCACCGCCGCGCTCGACGTCGGCGGTGAGCTGCCAAGCGAGGCCGAACTTGCCGCGCACGTCGGCCGGGTGGGCACCGGCGTCATGTACGCCGAACACCGCGACGTCGTCGTGGTGTCCTTCCTCGCGGGCGGTCTCGTGTACGCGGGCGCCAACTCGTCCTACCCACACGGCCTGCCCTCCGGCTACCGGCTGCGGCCGGGCGACACGTTCATGCTGTCGCTCGGGTGCGCGGTCGGCGGCCGGTTCGTCGAGGGGGAGCGGACCTTCGTACTCGGCGAACCGTCGCCGCGACAACGCGAGTACCACGAGACCATCCGCCTCGCCCAGGAAGTCGGCGGGCACGCGATCAGACCCGGCGCGGAGTGCCGGGCGGCCAACGAGGCGTGCCTGGCCGTGGTCCGCGAGGCCGGGCTCGGCCGCTACCTGCGACACCGGCAGGGACACGGCATCGGCCTCGGCATGCACGAGCCACCGTGGCTGGAGGCCGGCGACGCGACCGTGCTCGAGCCGGGAATGATCGTGTCCAACGAGCCGGGCATCTACGTTCCCGGCCACGCCGGGTACCGGATCTCGGACTCCATGCTCGTCACCGAGAACGGCTCCCGGCCCCTCACCGCCTACCCGCGCGGCCTCGATGACTGCCTCATCCCCGTCTGACCCCGAAGGAGTTCCCGTGTCCGAGGTATCGCCAGAGTTCGCCGCCGCCACCACCGAGGCGACCATGGTGGAGATCAACGGCAACCGGCTCGCCGTGGAGGTGCTCGGGCCGGTGGGCGCACCCGTGCTGATCGCCCACCACGGTGCCCCCGGCCTCGGGTCGCGGGCCGAGCCGCGTGCGAGCTTCGGCCGGCTCGCCGACACCTACCGGGTCGTGGTGTTCGACGCCCGTGGTTCCGGGCAGAGCGAGGGCAACGGCACGTTCAGCCACGAGCAGTGGGCCGCCGACATCGACGGTCTGCGGGAGTGGATCGGCGCCGAGCAGGTCATCATGGCCGGCGGCTCCTACGGCGGGTTCATGGCGATGGAGTACGCCACCCGCTATCCCGACCGGGTGCGCGCCATGGTGTTGCGCGATACCTCGCCGGACAACTCGCACGAGGACAGGGCACTGGCGAACGCGCTGGCCAACACCCGGGTGACGATCGACCGCGAGAAGCTGGACCGGATCTTCGCCGGCACCGTGCGCGACGACGAGGACCTGCGGGACTGCTGGCGGGAGATCCTGCCGCTGTACGACTTCGTGTACGACCCGGCGGCGGTGGCGCGCAAGGTCGAGGCCACCCCCTACCGGTTCGAGGCGCACAACTACGCGTTCCGGGTCAACATCCCGAACTACGACCTGAAGCCGGTGCTGCCAAGGGTCACCGCGCCGACACTGGTCACGGTGGGCCGCACGGACTGGATCACCCCGGTGGCGTGCAGCGAGCTGATCGCTAGTCTGATCCCCGGTTCCCGGCTGGTCGTCTTCGAGAAGTCGGGCCACTCGCCGCAGATCGAGGAGGCGCCGGCGTGGACGAAGGTGGTGCGCGAGTTCCTGGCGGAAGTCATCCCCGGCACATGAGGTCGCTCGACGACCTCGACCGCCAGATCGTCGTCGCGCTGCAGGGCGACGGCCGCGCCAGCTGGACCTCGATCGCCGCGATGTGCGAGACCTCGGTGCCGACGGTGGCCAGGCGCGTCCAGCAGCTGATGGCCGACAACCTGCTCAAGGTCGCGGTGCTGCCGAGCCTGGGCAGCACCGGGCCGGTGGAGACGTTCTTCACCCGCATCGGCTGCCGTCCCGGCACGCAGCTGGACGTGGCCGAGCAACTGGTCGCCCGCCCGGACGTGCGGTGGGCGTCGCTGATCACCGGCTCGTACGACATCGGCATCGAGCTGGTGGTCAACTCGGGGCCGACTCGGTATCCGAAGACTATGTTGGAGTTGCAGCAGATCGACGGGGTGCAGCGGTGGTACAGCGACCTGCTGCTGCACGTCTACAAGGTTGCCCACGACTGGTACAAGCAGTTGCTCGACGACCGGGACGCGTTGCCGCCCGAGGTGCCGCTGTGCTCGCCGGAGCATGTCGACAAGGTTGACTGGGCGATTCTTGATCAGTTGCGGGACGATGGCCGTGCGAGCTTCAAGACCATCGGGGCGGCGTTGGAGCTCAACGAGTCCACCGTGCGCCGTCGCTTTGAGCGGATGATCGGCGAGCGGTGTGCCGCCGTGTTCACCATTGTGCCCGCGCAGGCGCTGGGCCTGGAGGCGGAGACGCTGATGTGGGTCACCGTCGAGCCGTCGAGGTTGAACGAGGTCGCGGCGGCGTTGGTCCGGCATCCGTCGGTTCGTTACCTCGGCGCCACGCTGGACGGGAACTCGTTGCTGTGTGAGGTGATCTCCGAGTCGACCCGTGGTCTGTTCGAGTTCACCACCTCGACGCTCGCGAAGCTGGAAGGCGTGATCGGGTGGAACGCGTCGGTGGAACTGCTGTCGCTCAAGCGTGGTTTCGTGGAGACCCCGTGGTGGCGCGACCAGCTGGCCGAACACCACGCGGACACGGTGCTGCACCTCGGGCCGGGCACCGCCTGACGGTCGCCTGGCAGCGCTACTGGACCCGGGTCGACGGCCCGGTCAGCGCGTAGGCCGCCAGCCCGGCCACGCCGAGCACGGCCGCGGCGACCGTCGCCGCGCTCGTGCCGCCCGGCTGCACCGGCCAGGTCAGCAGCGGCGCCGGCGGCGTGCGCGACGCGAGGAGCGCGGACACGCCGACGACCGTCCAGGCCATCGGCGCGCACCACGCGAGCCCGCCGCCCAGCACTGTGGCCCCCAGCGCGGCGAGCCCGGTCAGGCCGATCGCGTTGCGCACCACCATGTCGGCCGGGACGACCCCCATGGCCGCCACGGCGCCGGCCGCCAGCACGCCCACCGCCACCACGTGCAGGGTCCGCGCCAGTCGCCAGTCCAGCGCCGCGGTCCGCTCCAGCGACGGGTCCGGGCCGGCGAGGGAGGTCGACATCGTCGCCACCACGACCGTGACCGCGGCCAGGGCGAGGACCGTCCGGGTTGGCTGCGCGTCGCTCCCGGCGGCGAGCAGCCCGAGCACGGCGACGGCCGCGAGTGCCGCGCCCGTGCTCGCGACCGCCCGCCGCGACCGCACGTACAGCGCGAGCCACCTCACCGTGACTCCGATGTGGACAGCTCGCCGCTGCCGTCGCAGGCGAGCGCGGCGTCCCGGTAGGCCGCCACCGTCGCGGTCTGCTCGTCGGCGGGCAGTGATCGCAGCTCCTGCCACACGGTCTGGACGTGCTCCCGCGCGGTGTCCCACATGTAGCTGGTGCCGGGCACCGGCGCGAGTTCGCCGGTGAACCAGGACGCGGTGACGATGCGCGCCGAGAACGAGTCGGTCGAGCCGCTCCAGCCCGGCGCGTTGCCGCACTCCGGGGTGCCCGCGCCGGCCAGCACGGCGAGCGTGACCTGCTCCGGGTCGGTGATCCGCCGGTTGACGAAGAACGGGACCACGTCCGCCGACGGCGACTCGTAGTTGTGCGGATCCGGGTACTCCACGACGGACGTCGGTGGCGAGGGCAGCTTTCGCATGAGTGCCAACGCTTCCCGCGCCGGCCCGGTGAGCGTCGGCAGATAGTCGGCGTGCACTCGGCGCACGCACACCCTCGGCCCGTTGTCGTCGCACACCAGCGCCATCGCGTCCTCGTCGGGCACCACCGCGCTGCCCGTCCCGGACAGCACGGGCACGGCGACGACCGCCGCCACCGCCACCGGCAGGACCGCGGCGACCCGCGTCCGCGCCCGCACGGACATCGCCAGCACGAAGCCGGTGACCCCGATCCCGGTGAACCACAGTGCCTGCACGAGGGTCACCGGCACGGCCACGGTGGTGAACGCGGTGACGTCCTGGTCCACGAACACCGGCGTCAGCAACTGCGGCCAGCCGAGCTGGACGACCGCGATCTGCGCCGCCAGCGCGGCGACCGCCAGCACCGGCGGGGTGATCAGCGACGGCAGGAGCGTGCCGATGCCGAAGCCCAGCAGCACCATGCCCACCAGCGCGAGCACCATCACCCCGGCCACCGGCAGCCACTTGAGGTGGAAGTAGGTCGCCATGCCCGCCACCTGCACGCCCCCGACGACGAGCAGCACGGCGTAGGCGGCGGTGAGCGTGCCGGCGAGTGCGCCCGCCGTTGGCCCCAGCCGCCGCCAGGTCGGTTTGGGGGTGGTCGCGAACAGCTCGGTCACCCGCGACCGGCGATCGCGGAGTCCTTGCCACGCGCCGACTCCGAGTACCAGCGGCCACAGGAACACGGCCAGATAACGGGTCCACTGGGCCAGGCCGATCCATTCGGTGTCCCACGGCGCGGTGCCGTGGATCCACGGGCCGGTCAGCGAGTAGACCAGGCCGAGGGAGCCGGCGAGGAAGCCGATCCCCAGCACGGGCGCGGCGGAGCGGCGCAGTTCGGTGCGCAGGATCATCGGTCGGCTCCCCTCGCGAGCAGCGCGGAGTAGCCGCGTTCCATCGGGCTGTCGCCCGCGTCGGCGTCCGTGCCCGCCGCCGCCAGCTCGGCCGCCGTTCCCTGGAACACCACCTGGCCCGCGTCGAGCAGCACCACGTCGGAGCACGCGGCGGCCACGTCCTCGACGAGGTGGGTGGACACCAGGACGCAGGTGTCGTCGGCGAACTCCCGCAGCAGCGTCCGGAACTGCATGCGCTGCGCGGGATCCAGCCCGGCGGTCGGCTCGTCCAGCAGCAGGATCGCCGGGTCGTTGACGATCGCCTGCGCGATGCCCGCGCGCCGGACCATGCCGCCGGACAACGTCTTCAGCTTGCTGTCGGCCCGGTCGGCCAGCCCGGTCCGCTCGATCGCCCGCTGCACCGCGCCGGGCACCTCCGCCTTCGGCATCTCCTTGAGCCAGGCCATGTACTCGACGAACTCGCGCACGGTGAACCGGCGGTAGTAGCCGAACTCCTGTGGCAGGTAACCGAGTCTGCGGCGCACCGACCGCTGGTCCGTGCCGCCGAGCAGGCGGAGCTCGCCGCCGGCCGGGCGCAGCACGGTCGCGAGCGCGCGGATCAGCGTGGTCTTGCCCGCGCCGTTGGGGCCGAGTAGCCCGTGGACGCCGGTGGTGAGCGACAGGTCGACGCCGTCGACCGCCATCCGCCGACCGGCGCGGACCCGTAGCCCGCGTGCCTGTATCTCGAACGGATAGGTCGTCGGTGCGACCTCCTCCGCACTGACCATGCGCGGCATGCCGATCTCCCCTTCAGTTGTCGAGTCGCGTGTAGACGGTGGCGCGCAGCCGGACCACGGCCACGCCGACGATCAGTACGGCCGCCCAGATCCCCAGCGCGGCCGGTTCGAGCAGGGCCGGCGGTCGGGCGGTGACCAGACTCGGCCCGATCACCAACGCCGACCAGCCGCCGATCAGCCCGCCCGCGGCGCGGCGCACGCCGACCAGCCCGCCGAGCGCGAGCGTCGCCACCGCGAACGCGAGGCAGGGCAGCAGCCACCGCAGCGGTGTGGTCCAGGTGGCGATCGCCAGCAGCGGGATCAGCACCACGAGCACCGTGACCGTGCGGCGGAGCACCAGGTGGAGCCCGGCGCGGGGGGTGGCGGCGACCAGTTCGTGCGCCGGGTCCAGACCACCCGCCCAGGCCGCCGCGACCCCCGCGACCGGCGCGATCGGTGCCAGCAGCAGGGCCAACGACGGGAACGGCTCCGGAATGAGCCGGTCGGTGAGCAGGGCCAGCAGCACGATGACCGCGGTCATCGCGAGCCAGGGAGCCATGGCCGGGGTGGCCCAGGTGGCCAGCCACCGGCCGCGGCGAACGGGCGCCGGTGCCGGGTCGAGATCGAGGCCGGCCCACACCCGGTCGAGCAGGGGAGCGACCGGCGTCGCCTCGGCGGCGAGCCGAGCCCGGCAGTCCACACAGGACTCCAGGTGTACCTCGACCGCCCACCCGACGTCGGCGGCGAGGTCCTCGCCGGCCGCGTAGTCGCGTAGCAGTTCGGTGGACGCGTGCCAGGTCATGAGAGCGCCTCCCGCATCGCCAGCCGGGCTCTGCGGGCCCGGGTCTTGACCGTGCCTTCCGGCAGTCCCAGCAGCGCGGCCGTCTCGCGGACGGTCAGCCCGTCGACGACCATCGCCTGCAGTACCTGGCGCAGTTCCGGCGCGAGCCGGTCGAGCGCGCCCCCCACCCGGTCACCGACCACATCGGACAGTGCCTCGTCCTCCGCGGCGGGTGCGACCGGTTCGGCCGCCAGTGGCAGTGCGGAGTCCCGCGCGCGCCGGCGGAAGGCGTCCACGAGCCGGCGCGCGGCGATCGTCCACAACCAACCGACCGCGGTCCCGTCCACTGTGGCGCCGGCGAAACTGCCGGCCGCCCGCCACACGGCGAGGTAGGTCTCCTGCAGCACCTCGGCGACGATCTGGTCGTCGGTGCAGCGCCGCCGCAGCCGCACCGCGAGCCACGGCGCGGTGCGTCGGTAAAGCTGCTCGAACGCCGCCCGGTCGCCTCGTGCCACTCGCCGGACGAGGTCCTCCTCGTCACACATACCCGGCTAGACGACCACCTCGTTCCCCAGGTTCTCGAATCGATGTGACGTGCGTCACTTATTCTCCGGGGCGGTTGGCGATCTCGGCGGCGACCTCGACCGCGATCTCGATGGCCCGCGCGGCGAGTGGCGACTGCGTGCGTCCGGCCGGCCAGTGCAGATGGATCTCCCGTGCCGGTGGGGACGGTCGCAGCTCGTGGACGCGGAGCCGGTGATCAGCGCGGATGTCGGCGCCCTGGATCGCGAGCCAGGGCAGCACCGCCGATCCCAGGCCGGCGCGCACCATGGACAGCAGGGTGTCGTTGATCGCGCTGCGGAACACGATGCGCGGACAGGCGCCGCCGCGGGCGAGTGCCTGCTCCATCAACGGTTGGTCGCAGGTCAACGGCCAGGCCACCATCGGTACCTGGTCGAGCTGGGTCAGCCGGACCGGACCGTCGGGGAAAACACCGTTGCCGGCCACCAGGAGGTAGGGATCGTCGAGCAGCTTGACGTGGTCGACGTCGCCCTCGATCCGGCCGTCGTAGAACAGCAGGTCGAGATCGCCGATCCGCGGTAGGTCCGGCTCCTCCTCGGACAACCGGATGTCGCAGGCGGGGTGCTCGTCGCGCAGCCTGCGGACGACGGCCGGCAGGATCATGCTGGACACGCTCTGAAACGTGCCGATGTCGATCCGGCCGTCGCCCGCCTTGAACCGGTCGACCGCGTCGGCCAACCGTGCCGCGTTCGCCAGCAGGTTGCGCCCCTGGCCAAGGACCACGGCGCCGAGCGGGGTGAGCCGGACGGGTTTGGGTCCGCCCGGTCGATCGAAGACCAGGCCGCCGACCGCTCGCTCCAGCGCGGCGATCTGCTGGCTCACCGTCGACTGGGTGTAGCCGAGCAGGGCGGCCGCCCGGCCGAAGGAGCCCTCGTCGGCGACGGCGACCATCGCGGCCAGGTGGCGCAGCTCGACATCGGTCACGAGCCCGAGGGTAACAGTGATCATTGCGAATACCGATCGAGTTGATCGGAGATTATCGCTTTTCACGATGGAGCAGGCGGCCTTAGCGTGACCGGACCAGCTAGTTCACGTCCGAAAGTAGGGCCGACATGACCGCGTTGACCACCTCCGCCGAGCCGCCGAGCCGGCTGCGGTCGGCACTCTGGCTACCGCTGTTCGACGACCTCGCCGACCCGACAGTGGTGGCGCGACTGGCCGCCGACGCGGAGGAGGCCGGGTGGGACGGCTGTTTCGTGTGGGATCAGCTGTGCTGGCGGCCGCCGGTCCGGCAGGTCGCCGACCCGTGGATCACGTTGGCGGCGATGGCCACCGCGACCGAGCGGCTGCTGCTGGGCCCGCTGGTGACGCCGCTTCCCCGTCGCCGGCCGGCCAAGGTCGCCCGGGAGACCGCGACTCTGGACCGGCTCAGCGGCGGGCGACTCATCCTCGGCGTCGGCATCGGCAGCGACCGGTTCGCCGCCGAGCTGTCCAGGACCGGTGAGCAGCTCGACGATCGGCTGCGCGGCCAGCTGCTCGACGAGTCCCTGGAGATCCTGGCCGCGGCGTGGTCCGGCGAACCGGTCCGTCACCGCGGCGAGCACTACCTCGTCGACGATGTCGAGTTCCGGCCGCGACCGGTTCAGCGGCCCGGCGTGCCGGTGTGGGCCGCCGGGTTCCCCGGCAACGTCCGGCCGATCCGCCGGGCCGCCCGGCTCGACGGGTTCTTCCCGGTCAACCTCGAGCACCCGGACCAGCTCGCCGAGATCGCCGCCACCATCGCCGACTTCCGATCGGGCGTGCCCGGCCCGTACGACATCGCCATCGGTCTGCCCGCCGACGCCGACCCCCGGCCGTTCGCCGCCGCCGGTGCGACCTGGTGGTTACCGGAGCTCGAGCCCGGCGTACCGCTCGACACGGTGCGCGGGGTACTCCGCGATGGTCCGGCGAGCAAGGGAGCTGCCTGAGATGTTCGACTACGACGCCGAGCTGCGCCGCTACCAGCCGCGGCTCCACGCCGCCGCCGGCGTCCGGCCCGCTGATCGCGTGCTCGACATCGGCTGCGGTACCGGCCAGGCCACGCGGGCGGCCGCCAACTCCGCTACGTCGGGAAGCGCGCTCGGCGTGGACCTGTCCGGCCCGATGGTGGACCGCGCCCGCCGGTCGAGCGAGACGGCGGGCATCCGCAACGTCCGTTTCGAGCGGGCCGACGCCCAGGACCACCCCTTCACGCCAGGGGATTTCACCGTGGCGCTCAGCCGGTTCGGCACGATGTTCTTCGCCGACCCGGTCGCGGCGTTCACCAACATCGGGCGAGCGTTGCGGCCGGGGGCGCGGCTGGTGCAGCTGGTGTGGCAGGCCGGCGACCGCCAGGAGTGGGTCGGCGCGGTCCAGCAAGCACTGACCGGCGACCGGACCGCACCGGCCGGCCGTGGCGCCTTCTCGCTGGCGGATCCGACCGTCACAGCCGGCGTGCTCACCGCTGCCGGCTTCACCGAGCTCGAGATCACCGAGGTACACGAGCCGGTCTACTACGGCCAGGACGCAGCCGGCGCCCGGGACGCCCTGTTCGCACTGGGGATGGTCCAGAACCTGCTCACCGGCCTGGATGCCGCGGCGACGAATCGCGCCCTCGACCGGCTGCGGACCATGCTCGACGCCCATGACACCGGCGATGGCGTGTGGTTCGACGCCCACGCCTGGCTGGTAACCGCGCGTCGCCCCTGACCGGACAGCCGCTCCACGGTGAGCGTCCCGAACGGCGCGTTCAGGGCACTGGTGGGTGTCCGATCGGGCAGACGTGCTGGTCCGCCGGAACCAGCGCCTGGGTCACCGCGTGACGAGCTGATAAGCAGGAGTCACCGCTCCGCGGGAAGCGGATGCCGTCTGTCTGCCCTCTGGAGGCTCTCCGATGCGCAAGCTCGTGCCCGGTCACGGCCACCGGCGAACCAGGACCGCCGAGGACACCACGCGGGAGCCGGCGCCGACGGGGGTCGCGGCGCTTCAGCGGCTGGTCGGCAACGCCGCCGTCAGCCGGGCGATCCAGCGGTTGACCAACCCGCCTGCGGACACCGACGCCGGCTCGGCGGCGGTGACCGTGCTGCGTAGCGCGGGCCAGCCGTTGGCGCCGCCCGTTCGCCAGGAGATGGAGGCGCGTCTTGGCGCGGACTTCGCCACGGTACGGGTGCACGAGGACGGCGCGGCCCGCCGGGCGGCGGCCGCGCTCGGGGCCCGCGCCTTCACCTCCGGCGATCACGTCGTCATCGGCGAGGGTGGCGCGGACCGGCACACCCTGGCCCACGAGCTCACCCACGTGATCCAACAGCGACAGGGGCCGGTGGCGGGCGCGGACAACGGCGCCGGGCTGCGGGTCAGCGATCCCGGCGACCGGTTCGAGCGGGCCGCGGCGGAGAACGCCAGGCGGAGCCTGGCCGGGCCGGTGGCCGACCCGGCCACGGTGCACGAGCCGGCGCGGCAGGCATCGGCGCCGACGGTGCAGCGGGCGCTCACCGTCGGGCAGGAGGACCTCACCGCGCAGTACCAGACCAGAACGGCCAGGCTCGACCAGCAGCAGCAGCGGGAGTTCCTCAACCGGATGTCGGCCAGGGTCTTCCGGCAGTTCTACACCGAAGCCGCGCCGAACTTCTCGCCGGCGGAGCGGGCCGCGTTCCGGACCGAGCAGAACAGGATCCAGTGGCAGCTGAAGAAGATCATCGTGGCACCGATCGGACACCAGGGGTATCACCCGGTGCTCGAACGCGAGATCGGCGTCCACCCGGACTTCGGCACCAAGAACCACGACGTCCGGGTGGCCAACTACACCGACCTGGCGCGCAACCTCATGGGGTGGGTCTACGCGAAGGAGAACCGGCACGAGGAGAAGGAACGCGCGCGGGAGATCCAACAGGACGGCGAGGTCGAGCAGCTGTTGAACGTGCTGCTGCGGCGCATGGCACGCAGGGTCGAGCGCATCGAGTACCGGAAGACGGTACGTCCTGGCGGCCGGGTTGACCGCTCGCGGATGTCGACCAGGCAGCAGGACCTCATGCTGCGGGAGCTGCGGACCGGGATCGCCCATCTCGAGTCACAGCCGAAGATCCGTCCCCTGGTCGGTCCGTCCCGGTACGATTCCGCACGCGCGGGGGAGCCGGTCGGGCTCTACGCCAAGCATTTCGCCATGAACCCGAAGTTCGAGGGCACCGACCTGCACAGCGACCTGTTCGAGCGCGGCGGGTTCCTCGAGCTGATGCGGCATCCGGAGCAGTTCTCCTTCCGGGACAAGATGATCGGCCTGCACGACCTCGCGGACTACTTCGGCCACTCCAGACACACCCCACCCACCATGGGCAAGCACTATGTCGACGACATCGACGACGAGGACAAGAAGAGCACCGTCGGCTTCGACCGCCGGGGCAGGCGAGTGACCAAGAAGGACCGCGGCCAGGCCGGTCACCCGTCCACGCGCGACGAGAACTCCGACACCACGAAAATCGCCCGCGCCAGGGAACGCCCGGTGTGGGCCGGCCAGTCCTACACCGCGGCCAGGATGTTCAAGCTGGCCAGGAAGTTCGACGCGACCGACGAGGAGGTCGCGGCGGTGGCCTGGGGCATCTTCTCGTTCTGGCGCGTCAACTTCGACCACACGACCGAGTTCGCCTACCACACGCTGCACGAGATCATGGACATCGGCCAGAACTTCCAGGTGCCGTACGACATCGACAACCCGTACGCCTCCCTGTCCATGGTCGACGTCGACACGATCACCGACCGGCTGCGCCAGGTCCGGGACAGCACGAACGGCGTGTACGACGACGCACTGGCGCAGGTCGAGGAGATGTCGGACGCGCGAGAGGAACACCGCGACCGCCGGGTTCGCCAGACCCTGCGGGACTTCCTGGACACCGCCCGCGACACGGTGGCCGAACTGCGCGAGATGCGCGAGGATATCGCCGACCGGATCGACGACCTCGACGACTGGGACAGGCTGCGTGCCAGCGAACGCACCAGCCTGGTGCGGTTCTGCCTCGATGACCTGGAGAGAATACGCAGGCGGAGCGTCACCCTTGGCCGAAAACTGCGCCGGCTTGACCGCAAGTACCGCAGGGAGACTCGCTGACTCCGGTCGCGGTCGTCGACGGCGACGACCGGCCGGTGTCCGGTTCGATGTCCTGTTCGGTGCCCGAAGTCTTCGGGTTTCCTTCCCCGACAGGCACATCGCACCGGATCGCTTGGCTTTCGGCGCCGTCGTGTTGGAGTCTGGCCACACGCCAGGTTCGGTGCGGAGGTGCGATGCGATCCGATGAGAGCGGCGGCTTAGAGTCACCCGGCTCGACAGAGCGTTTTGCCGGCGACCTCTTCCTTCGCCTTGCCGTCGAGGGTTGGCTGGTGGTGTCCTCCTCGGAGGCGGAGTACGCCATCAGCGAGTTGGAGTCGACGTTGGCCGAGATTCGCTCGCGGCTGCACGAGGCCAACGTCCGGCCGGTGGACGCCGACGTCCCGCCCGAGGTGGACAGTCCGACGGTGGAGTCCGCCTTCGCCGGCCGGATCGCCGCGGATCGCTGGGAGCGGGCGCTGGTCGAGCTGCCGAAGTACATTCTGGCGTTGCGGATCGCGGGAAACTGTTGGTGACGGGCCGTTTTCGGCCAGGCAGGTGAAATCGCCGGGAGTGCGCGCACTACCCGGCGATCAGCGAGTCCCGCGTGGATGGATCAGTTGCCGTTGGGCTGGTCGACCAGCTCACCGCTGACGTTGAGCACCTGGAAGCAGTTGGGCGCCTGCCGTCCGCTGATCGGCGTGCCCGGCCGGGAGCACTCGACGGTGGCGGTCACCCGGGATCCCGCCTGGACATCGATCGGGGTGACCCAGTGGTAGTCCTGGTTGCGGAACGTCTCCAGGGCGATCGTGGTGATGGTCCGGTCGCCGAAGTCGATGGTGAGCACGCCCTCGTCGCCCTGGTGGTTGGCCAGCACGATGTCGGTGATGCGGAAGACCTTTCCAGGATCCACAGTGTACGTCTCGATGCCCTGCTGGCCGCGGTTGGTGCGCACCTCGATGGTGGCGGAACTCTGCTGGCCAGGACCACCGCCGCCGCCGCCGGCCGCGGCGCCGTCCTGTTCCCCCTGTCCCTCGGCGTCCTGCTGGTCGCCGGCCTCGCCGCCCGCCGGTGGTTGCGGCTCCGGTGGTGCCGCGTCCTGTTCGGACTGGGCGATCTCCGCCGTCCGGTCGTCGGCGGCCTCACGCGCGGCGCTCTGCACCGCCGGCCGCACCAGTAGCAGCCAGGCCAACAACAACGCCAGCAACGCGGCGAGCAACGCCAGCAGCCACTTGGCGAACACCGGGAGCTGGATCAGCTCGCCGTCGAGCGGGTGCTCCTCGGCGTGCTCACCGGCGGCCGCGACCGCCGTCAGCCGCAGCGGCCATTCCACGGGTTTGCCGAACCACAACACCTTGGCGATTCGTACCCGCAGTTCCAACTCGGCGAGGTCGCCGGGTTCCACGGCAGTCGGGCGCGCTGGCAGGTCGTAGGTGAGCTGGTCGTCGGTCTCCGGCGCCGACAACGCCACCCCCACCGGGATGTTGCCGTCGTTGTGCACGTTCACGTGGTAGCGGGCGCGTCGCCACGCCCGGCGGCGTTCCGGGACGAGCTCGACTCGTTCCTCGGTGAACGGCTCGACGACCACGGTCGCCTCCGTCACCACCACCGACTGCGGCCGTTCCGTTGGCAGCACCCGAACTCCGAGCGGTTTCTCGCCGGCGCGCACGGTGGGCGAGCGCGGCGGGCTGAGCACCACCGTCACCTGTTCGGAGGTGCCGGGGTAGAGCGACAGCCTGGCCGGCTCCACCACGGTCCAGGGGGCACACTCGCCCACCACCTCGAACGTGTACGCCTCGACGATGTCGCTGTCGTTGCGCACCGTCATCGCCGTCCTGGTCTCCTGGCCGGGCGTGACGGCCACAATGGGGAGACCGAATTCTGTCGTTGCGGTCACCACCGGAACGTAGGCCCGCGCGCCGATCCGCTGGCAGGGACAAAAAGGCACCGTGTGGGCAAAACACGTGCACTCGTGCGCCGGGACGGCTGCCCGGCCGTCGCCCGGCCAACATGATTTGGGTGGAGGTGCCGAAATGACCACGAGAATCCCGGTAATGGTATACGCGGAGGACCCGGTGCTGCGGGCCGGCGTCATTCACCAACTCCGACCGCGTCCGGAAGTGGAGATCCTGGCGGTGGAGGAGCAACCGCGGGCGGAGGTGTCGCTCGTGGTGGTGGACGAAGTGGACGACGCGGCCACGAGACTGTTGCGCAGACTCCAGCGAACATCGACGACCAGGACCGGTGTGGTGGTCGGCCGGATCGATCGGGAGTCGTTGCAGATCACCGTGGAGTGCGAGGTGTCGGCGGTGATCCGGCGTGCGGACGCGCGCCAGGACCGGTTGGTGAGCGCGGTGCTCGCACTGGCCAACGGTGAGGCGGTGTTGCCGGGGGACCTGGTGGCCACGTTGCTGGACCACGTGGGGCAGCTGCAGCGCAACTCGCTGGATCCCAACGGTCCCACGCTGTCCACGCTCACCCCGCGCGAGGTCGACATGCTCCGGCTGATCTCGGAGGGCTTCGGCACCGCCGAGATCGCCGCCAAACTGTCCTATTCGGAGCGAACGGTGAAGAACATCCTGCACGGCGTCACCACCCGGCTGCACCTGCGAAACCGGGCGCACGCGGTGGGCTACGTGATGCGGCACGGCCTGATCTGACACCGGTTGCCCGAAACTCCCTCGAGCCTGCCCCGACCGTGCCCGCCAGGACCTCGGTACGGCGTGCCGGTGGGGGCGACGATTCGCGGAGATGGTCTGTGACCGGAGGTGTGAGCGTGTTCAGCAGGGCGAGAACCCGATTCCTCGCCGTACTCGCCGCCGGCGTGGCGTGGTGCGGTGTGCTCCTGGTGGTGCCCGGCGCCACCGCGCCGTCCGCGGTCGCCCAACCGGAGGAGGAGGCCGCCGGCCGGATCGCCTTCGCGGGCACCGGCCACCGCAGTGTCGGGGTGCTGACCGAGCCGGTCCCCGACCAGCTTCGGCCGACCGAGCCACTGCTCGGGAACGGGACGGCGCATTTCGACGACCACGTGTCGGCACGGGGAAACCTGGTGGTGTTCACCAGCCTGCGGGACAGCCGCCTGCCGCAGGTCTACCTGCGCGCCGAGGACGGGTCGGTGCGCAGGCTCACCGCCGACCGCGACGCCGGCCATCCGCAGCTGTCGCCGGACCTGCGGTCGGTGGTCTTCGACTCCGCCGAGGACGGCCAACGCGACCTGTGGCTGGTCGGCGTCGACGGGACCGGGCCGCGCAGGCTCACCGACACCCCGAACAACGAGACCTGGCCGGCGTTCTCGCCCGACGGCACCGAGATCGCCTACGCCGACGACCAGGACGGTGAGATTTACCGCAGGCCGGTGGCCGGCGGTGACCCGGTCCAGGTGACCGACGAGCCAACCGGGACCGCCGGGCAGCCATCCTGGAACCCGGTCGACGGCCGCATCGCCTACACCGTCGACCAGGGTGGCGAGACACCCGTCCAGGTCTGGGTGACCGGGGGCACGGGTGACCGGCAGCCGATCCTTGGCGGCGACCAGGCCGGCTGGGGAAGTCATTGGCCTGTCTGGAAACCGGATGGGACCGGTCTGCTGTTCCTGAGCATCGACCAGGTGTGTGACTGCCCGGCCGACCCGAACGTCGAGAAGGTGTACCAACTCGACACCGCCGCCGGACTGCCGGTGACCACGCCGCCCAGTCTGCTGCTGGCCGAGGACCGGTTGGTGTCCTCGCCGGCGTGGCTGGCCGGGCCGGATCGGCTGCTGGTGTCCCGCACCACCGCGCAGACCAGGAACACGGCCACGCTGCAGGACATCCGGCCAGACGGCGCGGACCCGCGCGACCTCGGGCTGGCGGTGCTGCGGGAGGACCCGGCGGCCGTCGACGACCCGAACCTGCTGTTCCGCCCGAACCCCGGCTTCGACCCCTGGTTCCAGCGCCAGAGCTACTCCCCGGACGGCCGCCAACTGGTGCTGAGCCGGTTCGAGGACGTCGACGGCGTGCGGGCGCAGCGGATCTGGCTCGTGGACGCGGACGGCGGCAACCCTCGCCGGCTGCCGGTGGCCGACCGGGCCGCGACGGACTGGGAGTTCGACCCGGCGTGGTCGCCGGACGGCAGGTTCGTGGCCTTCGCCCGGCGCTCGCCCGGCGGCGTGCGCCCGGCTGGCGGACCGAGCCGGGTGGTGGTTGTCGAGGTGGCGACCGGCGCGGTGGTGGGACAGTTGCTTCCGCCGCCGGAGGTCGCCGACCGGGAGGACACCCAGCCGGCGTGGTCGCCGGACGGGGCCACCCTGTCGTTCACCCGAGGGCTGATCACCGACGGGCCGGACGGGGAGATCCGCGACAACCACGTGTGGACCGCGCGGGCCGGCACGCTGGACCAGCAGCGGGACATCTCCAGCGAGGTCTGCGGGTTCGACTGCGAGGTGACCGACGACAGCTCGGGGTTCAGCAACGCGGGCGAGCGTCTGGTGTTCAACCGGGAGCAGGACGGCCTGCTCGAGGTTTCCCTTGCCGACAGCCAGTGTGCGGTGCTGCTGCCGGCCACGCCGAGTACCTGCGCGGCCCCGGTGACCGCGCCGGCCGGTCCGTTCCAGCCCCGGGACGCGGCGTTCTCGCCGGACGACGCCCGGCTGGTGGTGTCCACCCGCCGGGAGCAGGCGGCCGCCTCGCCGGAGGAGCTGGCCGTGCTGGACCCCGTCACCGGCCAGCTCGACCGGATCGCCACCGGCCTGCCCGGCCGGCAGAAGGAGCCCACCTGGCAGCCGTCCGCGGACCTGACGGTGACCGCGCCACCCGATGTGTCCACTGTGGACATCGGGAGCCCGGTGACGGTGCCCGTCGAGGTCGGCAACCGTGGTCCGGGCAGCACGGACGGGGTGCTGACCGTCGCGGTGCCCGACGGCGTCGGGCTGGACGCGCTGCGGCCGGCGCGCGGGAGCTGTGTCGTGGCCGAGCTGCGCTGTGACCTCGGGGTGCTGGCCCCCGGGGAGACCGTCGAGGTCTCGGTGGACCTGGTCGGCCTGGTGCCCGGCCGGCCGGCGGTGACCTGGTCGGTGGCCGGGCAGGTGCTGGACGTGCGGCCGAGCGACAACACGGCGGAGACCGAGATCCCCGTACGGGAGCCGCCGGCACCACCGCCACCGCCCGCGCCACCCTCGCCACCCGCGCCGCCGGCGCCCGACGCCGGGCCAGGGGTCGCCGTCGTCGTGCTCCCCAATCCGTCCTATGTGGGCGGTCGAGCGACGGTGCGCTACACCGTGGTCAACCGTGGCGGCGCCCTGGCCACCGGGCTGCGGCTGGCCTTCGAACTGCCCGCGTCCGTGCCGGTGGTCGCCGTGCCGCCTGGCTGCTCGGCCTCCGGGTGCGCGGTGCCCGACCTGCCGCCGGGGGCGACCCAGGTGGTCACGGTCCTGCTCGCGCCGAACGCGCCACTGCGCACCACCGTGCGCGGCCGGTTGCTGACCACGGGCACCGACGCCGACCCCGCCGACAACCTGGCGAGCACGCCCATGCGCGTACTGCGGCCGAGAATCGTGGCCGTGCCGGACATCGGTGAGCCCGGCTTCGTCACCTCGGTGCGCGGCCTGGACTTCCCGCCCGGCACTCCGGTCCGGCTGACCTGGTCGCCCGGCATCACCGCGGCGGCCGTGCCGACCATTCCCCGCGCCGACGGCGGGTTCGCCGCCCAACTGCTGATCCTGGCCAAGGACCAGACCGGGCAACGCGTGATCACCGCGACCGGCACCGGCTTCTCCGCCGCGCGCACACCGTTCCTGGTCGTACCGGGCTCGGTCGCGCCACCGGACATGGTCGGGCGCCGATGAGGGGAGGTAGGCGGTGATCGACGAGGTGGACGAGGGAATCCGCCGGCTGCTCGCCGAGGGCGGCGTGCCCGGCGACCAGGGCGAGCTGGCGTTCGACGCGCCAACAACGGGGTGGGCGTCGCGGCGCAACGCGCCGACGGTCAGCGTGTTCCTCTACGACATCCGGGAGGACCTGAGCAGGCGCAAGACCGGCGCGGTCGAGGTGTTCGGCGAGGACGGCGTGCTGCGCGGCCGGCGCGGTGTCGCCCGCTGGTTTCAACTGTCCTATTTGGTCACCGCGTGGACCAACCGGCCGCAGGACGAGCACCGGCTGCTGTCCCAGGCACTGAGTTGCCTGGTGGGCAGCGAGCGGCTGGAACCGCGATGGCTCACCGGCACGCTCGCCGAGTTGGGGCTCTCGATCGGACTGCGCGTGGCCGGCCCGATGTCGGAGAGCGGCGCGGCCACCGACGTCTGGTCCGCGCTGGGCGGTGAGCTCAAACCCGCCCTCCAGCTCACGATCATCGCACCGCTGGCCGGCGAATGGACCCCGGCCGGACCGCCGGTGACCGAGGGCATGGTGCTGCGGTCGACGACCGACGAGTCGCGCAGGCTGCGGTACGAGGGCCGGCAGACGGCCGAGGGCGAGGGGTTCGCCATGGCGCGGCCACGACCGCGCCCAGGCGCCAGACGCCGCCGGGGTGAGCCGATCCGATGACGCTCGCCGAGCACGACCTCACCCACCTGTGGCAGCACCTCGGCGCGGTCGAGCAACGGGTCCGGCAGGCGGTGGCCGCACGGCTGGACACCGACCCGGACCCCGACGACCCGTACCGGGGCCTCTACCTCACCCCCGAGGCGGCGGAGCGGGTGCTGTCGGCCCCCGCCCGGCGACACGACTTCGCCGACCCGGACGACCTCGAGCCGGGCTCCCGGCTGCACGAACTGGTCGAGCGGTTCGGCCTTGACCAGCTGGACGTGGAGTTCCTGCTGGTCGCGATGGCGCCCGACGTCGACGTCCGCTTCGAATGGCTCTACGGCTACCTCAACGACGACCTCACCCGCCGCCGCGCGACCGTCGGCCTCGCGCTGGAGCTGTGCGGGCAGCCGGCGGCCGGTGCCGGCCGGTTCCGCTTCGCGGCCACCGCACCGCTGGTGGCCGCCGGCCTGCTCGAGGTCCAGGAGCCCCGGCTGCCCGCGCTGTCCAGGGTGTTGCGCGTGCCCGACCGGGTCGTCGCCCATCTGCTCGGGGACGACACGCCCGATCCGGCGGTGACCGAGTTGGCGGCCGTCGTGCCAACGGCCGTTGCCACCCAGGAGGAACTGCCGCGCCGGATCGGGGACGCGCTGCGTGCCGGCGTCGGTCCGCTGCACCTGCACGACCCCGACGGCGACGCCGGGCGGACCGCGGTGGCCGCGCTGGCCTCGGCCGGTCACGGCGCGGTCGCGATCGACACCGTGACGCTGGCCGACCGCGACGAGCCACCGGTGGCGTCGCTGGTGCGCGAGGCGCGGTTACGGGGCGCCGGGATCGTGCTGGGCCCGCTGGAACCGTTGCTGCCCGCGAAGGTGCGGTTGATCAGGCAACTCGTCACCGAGGCTGGCGGCCTGCCGCTGATCATGCACGGCCGCGGGCACTGGGATCCGAAGTGGACATCGGCGGTGTCGATCCCCGTGCCACCGCTGGACCCCGATCGGCGGGCCGCGCGATGGGAACACGCGCTGCGCGAGGTCACCGGCCGGCCACCCTCGCCGGAACTGGTGGCCGACCTGGCCGGCTACCGGTTGGGCGTGTCCGAAGTGGACCGTGCGGTCGCCGTCGCCGCGCGGCTCGCCGTGCTCGAGAACCGCCAGGTCGCCCTCGGCCACGTGCGTGCCGGGGTGCGGGCGCAGAACGGCGCCGGGCTGGACCGCCTCGCCCGCCGGATCGTCCCGGCTGTCGGTCGGGACGACCTGGTGCTGACCGACGCGACCCGAAAGCAGCTCACCGAGGTGGTCACCCGTGCGCGCCACCGGGAACGGGTGCTGGGGGAGTGGCGGATGCGCCCCGGCGGCGGGCGGGGGCGCGGCGTGGTCGCGTTGTTCGCCGGCGAGTCGGGCACCGGCAAGACGATGTCCGCGGAGGTGGTCGCCGCCGAGATCGGCATGGACCTGTACGTGGTCGATCTGTCCACAGTGGTCGACAAGTACGTCGGCGAGACGGAGAAGAACCTGGAGCGGATCTTCACCGAGGCGGCCGGGGTGCACGGGGTCCTGCTGTTCGACGAGGCCGACGCGGTGTTCGGCAAGCGCTCCGAGGTCAAGGACGCCCGCGACCGGTACGCCAACGTCGAGTCGGCGTACCTGTTGCAGCGCATGGAGTCCTTCGACGGCATCGCGGTGCTCACCACCAACCTGCGGGCCAACGTCGACGAGGCGTTCATCAGGCGGATCGACGTCATCGCGGAGTTCCCGATGCCCGATGTGGCGCAACGCCGTGCCCTGTGGGACCGCTGCCTCGGCACGGCGATGCCGCGGGGGGATGATCTCGACCTCGCGTTCTGCGCGGAGCGCTTCGAACTGGCCGGCGGGTCGATCCGGGCGTGTGCGGTGACCGCGGCCTACCAGGCGGCGGCGGCCGACCGGCCACTGTCCATGGCCGACGTGGTCGCGTCGGTGCGCCAGGAGTACCGCAAGCTCGGCAGGCTGGTGCTCACGAGCGAGTTCGGCGCTTGGGCGGGAAGTTGAGCACCGCCGGCGGGCCATAAGGGCAACCGGGTTGCCCGCACTCCGGGTACGGCGGTCCTGTCGCCACCCACCCGTTTCGGGCGAGGCTTGTCCTAGCCAGAGCGAACCTTGCGAAGGAGCGAACATGCCGCAGTACCTGTCCCCAGGGGTGTACGTGGAGGAGGTCCAGTCCGGGGCGCGACCGATCGAGGGGGTTGGCACCGCGGTGGCCGCCTTCGTCGGCTTCGCCGAACTGGGGCCGTTCCACCAGCCGACCCTGGTGGCCAACTGGAACCAGTACGTGCGGCAGTTCGGCGGTTTCGTCGACGACGCCTACCTGCCGCACGCGGTGTACGGCTACTTCGCCAACGGTGGCGGTGCGGCCTACATCGTGCGCGTCGGCGGTACCTCGCAGGACGCCACCCCGGTGTCGGGCCCGCCGGTGCGGATCGGCGGGCTGCGGGTCGCCACGCTGCCAGGAGCCGGCGCGGACGTGACCGTCGAGGTCGCCGACGCCGAGGGCGAGAACCCGCCGGACGACCGTTTCCGGTTGGTGGTCCGGCAGGGCGGCAAGGTCGCCGAGACGTTCGACGTGTCGACCCGCAAGAACGTCAAGAACTATGTCGTCACCCAGGTTTCCGCGCAGTCCAAGCTGATCGAGGTCAGCGAGCAGTCCAGTGGCGCGCTCGCCCGGCCGGACAAGCAGTCGGTGAACCTGCCGGCCGGGGACGCCACCAGCCCGGCCAGGGTCGACGCCAGCGAGTATCTCGGTGATCCCGAGGCGCGGACCGGTTTCGGTGGCCTGGAGAGCATCGACGAGATCACCATGGTGGCCGCACCGGACCTGATGAGTGCCTTCCAGCGCGGCCTGATCGACCTCGAGGGTGTCAAGACCGTGCAGTTGGCCATGATCTCGCACTGCGAACAGCTGGGCGACCGGGTCGCGGTCCTGGACACCCCACCGGGGCTGTCCGCGCAGCGGGTGCGTTCCTGGCGGATGGACGAGGCGGGCTACGACTCGCGGTTCGCGGCGCTGTACTACCCGTGGATCTCGGTGTTCGACCCGCTCGGTGGGCGCAACACGATGGTACCGCCGTCCGGGCACGTCGCCGGGGTGTGGGCGCGCAACGACATCGAGCGCGGTGTCCACAAAGCACCGGCCAACGAGGTGATCCGCGGCGCGGTCAGCCTGGAGTACCTGCTGAGCAAGAGCGAGCAGGACCTGCTCAACCCCATCGGGGTCAACTGTGTGCGCGCGTTCCCCGGTCGGGGCATCCGGATCTGGGGCGCTCGAACGCTGTCCTCCGACCCGGCCTGGCGGTACCTCAACGTGCGCAGGCTGTTCAACTTCCTGGAGGAGTCGATTCTCATCGGCACCCAGTGGGTGGTCTTCGAGCCCAATGACGATCGCCTGTGGTCGAGCATTCGGCGCAACATCTCCGCGTTCCTCACCGAGCAGTGGCGGCAGGGCGCGTTGTTCGGCCGGACGGCGGCCGACGCGTTCTACGTCAAGTGCGACGAGGAGAACAACCCGCAGGAGTCCATCGACCTCGGTCAGGTGGTGTGCGAGATCGGTGTCGCGCCGGTCAAACCGGCCGAGTTCGTGGTGTTCCGGCTGGCGCAGTTCTCCGACAGCACCAGTCTCGTCAGTGAGTAGGCAGCGAACGAAAGGCGAATTCCATGGCAGAAGGCGACGCTCTTGCCACCCATGTCTTCGGCGTCCAGCTCGGCGGTTTCATGGTCGAGTCCCTCCAGGAGGTCAGCGGGCTGACCGTCGAGGAGGACGTGGTCGAGGTCTTCCAGGTCACGCCAACCGGGAAACCCATACTGCGCAAGCAACCCGGCGCGCAGAAGGGCGGCGAGGTCACGCTGACCCGGGGGCTCGACCAGAGTTCTGAGTTCACCAAGTGGCTCACCGAGACCCTGGAGAAGGGCGCGGTGAACTCGGCCAGGCAGAACATCACCATCGAGATCAAGGACACCGAGGGTAACTCGGTGCGGCGGATGCAGCTGATGAACGCGTGGGCAAGCAAGTGGGAGGGCCCGACGCTCAAGGCCGGTGAGTCCAGCGCCGCGACCGAGAAGGTGACACTGACGTTCGAGGAGATCAAGGTCGAATGAGGCGCAGAACGATAGGCCTGGACGCGTTGGACGAGCTGGTCGGCCAGCAGCCGAAGCGAGTGACCACAGTGGACCCGCCGAGGACGGAGTTCGACTTCGAGCTGCCGAGGGGGTATGTGGACGGCGACGGTGTGGTGCACCGGCACGGGAAGATGCGGTTGGCGACCGCACGGGATGAGCTGCGCCCGCAGATCGACCTGCGGGTGAAGGAGAATCCCGGCTACCTGAGCGTGGTGTTGCTCAGCCAGGTGATCACCGAGCTCGGCACGGTCGGCGATGTGCATGTCGGGGTGGTTGAACAGATGTACGCCACCGACATCGCGTTCCTGCAGGACTTCTACCGGCGGGTCAACAGCGAGGGGCACACCAGGGCCGGGGTGTCCTGCCCGTCCTGCGGTACCGCGTTCGAGGTCGACCTCGCGGGTGGGCGCCTGGGGGAATCATGACGTACGCGGCCGACCGGCTGCTCGAGGAGGTCGCGTACGTGGCCTATCACTTCCACTGGCCACGCGCGGAGATCCTGGACCTGGAGCACCACGAGCGCCAGCAGTGGGTCAGGGAGATCGCACGCATCAACACGAAGGCGAACGAGGGGCGGTGACCTGATGTCCTTTTTGGACAGATGGCGCGGTCGGCGGTGGGCTGAGCCGGCGGTCGCGCGTCCGCTCTGGGACGGTGGCTGGCGTGCAGTGCCCGCGCCAGGCGGGGTGATCCAGCGAGACGTCGCGATCGGCGACGGTGTGCGGTTCAGGTCGGAGTTGGCGTCCTGGCGGGATCACCGGTTCGGTACCGGGCTGGGGCATCTGGTCAGTCCCGATGCGCCGGCGGGTGTGCTGCACGGGCTGGTCACGTCGTACTCTGGCGACGCGCCGATGGTGATGGCGGCGCCACCCCCGCCCATGTCGGCCGTGCCGGCCGAGCCGGCCGAGCCGGCCAGGGCGCCGGTGCCCGTGCGGCCGTTGGGGCCGGCGCTGACCGTGGCGCGAGTGGCGGTCAGCCCGGTGCGGCGGCTGCCGCAGGCGCGGCCTCACCCAAGGCATGAGGCGACGGTGCCACCGACGCGTTCGGGTGAGCGGGCCTCCGGTGTGCTCGGGGAGCCGCTCACGAGGATGCCGCCGACGGCCGAGGCGCCGTCGGCCCGGCCTGGTCCCGGTCCGGTGGTGCGGCGCAGGGAGGCTGGTGGCCTGGGTGCCCCGGTTCCGGCGATCCCGCCCACGGCGAGGCCGGCCGGATCGCCTGCCGGGCCGGAGCGGCGGTCACGAGCCGCCGATGGTCGGACTGCCGCGGTGCCGTCGCCGACGCCCGTCGCGCGGGCCATGGCCGGCACGAGCGGTACCTCGTCGTCTTCGCCGATCGCGCCGGTGGTCGGCGTGGGAGGGCAGGGCGCTTCCACGCCGCGGCCGGCGAAGCCAGTAGCGGAGAACATGGGTGGCACATCGCCGTCACCGGTTCAGCGGATCGCGAGCGTGCCGGATGGCGACAGTGGCAAGGCGCCGACGCGACCCCCCGCCACATCGCCAACATCAGTCACTACCGGGGCGTCGACCCGCACAGCAGGCATTGTGCCATCGACACCCGCGAAAACCCCGATCCAGCGGTCCATGACTGGCACACGTGGCGATATGCCAGCGCAGTCGTCGGCGATGCCGCGGATGCCAGTCACCGCCGCAACAGGAGGCACCAACGGCACCTTGCCGGCGACAACTCCGGTCGCAGGGGAACCGGCCGGCAGAGCTGGCGCATCGCCATCGCCGGCCGCTGTTGTGCCGACTTCCCCAGCAGCGGGCCAAACGACAGGCACTGTGTCGTCGACCCCTGTGGTGAAGCCTGTTCAGCGCGCGACAGCTGGCAAGAACAGCGCATCTCCATCACGGTCGTCGGTGGTGCCGGCCACGGGTGCGGTGGATGGCAACGGTGGTACATCGCCGTCGCGCCCGCCGGTGATGCCGGTCGCGGCTGTGGTGGGTGGCGAAGGTGGAACGTCGCCGTCGCCGTCGCCGTCGCCGTCTCCGGTGGCGTCGGCCACGGGTTCGATGGGTGGCAACAGTGGGATGATGCCGGGGAAAACTCAGATGACGCCGGTCGCGCGGAAGATGAGCGGCAACGCCGGCACATCGCCGTTGCGGTCGTCAGTAGCGCCGGTCGCGAGTGTGCTGGGTGATGACAATGGCTCGCCGTCGATGTCGCCGGTAGTGACGGTCGCGCGTTCGGTGGGCGGTGCGCGTGGCACATCGCGGTCGTCGGTGACGCCGGCCGCGAGGGTGGCGGGTGGCACTCTGCCATCGGCACCCCCGGTGATGCCGGTCGCGGGGGACATGGGTGGCGGAAGTGGCACGCCTTCGGTTGCTCCGATCCAGCGGGTGCTGGATGGCGAACCCGGCACACTGCCATCGCGATCCCCGCTGGTGCCAGCGGGTGGCAAGGTCGGCCCGGCGCCGGCGAGGTCCTCGGTGGTGCCGGTCGCGAGAGCAGCGGATGACACCCGCGCCACCCCCGCCCCTTCGCCGGCGGGTGCCGGCGTGTCGACGATCAGCGCTTCGGGTCGGCACGGCACCTCGTCGCCGGCCTCTCCTGCGATGCCGGTTGTCGCCCCCGGCGGGACGTCCGCGCCGGCCGGCCACCATCGGGCCACTCCGGGATCCGGGTCGACGACCGGCGATCCGGTGCGGCGGGCGATCGAGGAGGCGCCGGCCGCGCGACGCACCACTGTGGACACCACGCCCGGTTCGAGCCGGGGGACCGGAAAACCAGCGCTCGTCCCGCTCCTCGGCGTCCGTCAACTGACAACGTCCACGAGACCCGTGCAGCGCGCCGAGGCGACCCCGCGCACTGTTCAACCGCGCCAGGACACCACGGTCACCTCCCCACAGACACCGGTCCGAGCCGCGCCGCCGGCCACCACGCCACCGAGCGCGGACCCGCGCCCACCCACCGCACCCGCCCTACCGAGCGCTCCGGCCAGGACCCCGTCCATACAGCGGCGCGCCGTCCAGCCCGCCGCAGACCAGGACAAGGACCTCGACGACCTCGCCCGCAGGCTCCTCGAACCCGTCGGCCGGCTGTTGCGGGCCGAACTGCGCCACGGCCGGGAACGCACCGGCCGGCTACACGACCGGCGCCGCTGACCCGCACCCACCCGAGGAGAAACCGATGGCCGACACCGTCTTCGCGAGCAGTGTCTTCTTCCAACTGTCCATCGCGGGCAACAATCTCGGCGCGTTCCACACCTGCGACGGCCTCGGCGCGCAGCTCGAGGTCGAGCAGTACAGCGAGGGCGGGAACAACGAGTTCACCTGGCAGCTCCCCTCCCGGATCACCTGGTCGAACATCACCATGACACGCCCGGTCACCGCCGACTCCAGCAAGGTCCTCACCTGGTTCAACGAGGTGATCCAACAGGCCGAACGCAAGGACGGCGAGATCGTCGCCCTCACCCCGGACCTGAAGACGATCGTCCAGTGGCAGGTGCTCGGCATCATCCCGATCCGCTGGCAGGGCCCCACCTTCGACCCGAGCCAGTCGCAGGTCGCCGTGGAGACGCTGGAGTTCGCCCACGAGGGGCTCCAGGCCTCCTGACCCCCACCACGGGAGGAACCCCACAGTGGCAAGGAAATCCGGCAAGAGTCTGGTCAAGGCCCGACTGGTGATCATGGAACCGCCCGCCTCGGTCGGCGCCAAACCGGGCGCGAAGCTGGCCACGGTCCAGTTCCAGTTCAACCCCAGCACGCTCTCCCTGTCCAAGAACACCGAGTGGCGGCGCAGCCCCGCGCGCATGGCGAGTGAGGCCTCCCTGCCCGAGTTCGTGGGCAGCGGCCCGCGCGAGCTGTCGGTCGACGTGTTCCTCGACGCCACCGCCACCCACGACAACTCCGTCGAGCAACGGGTCGAAAGCCTGCTGACCGCCTGCGTGCCGACGAAGAAGAGCATCGGCAGGAAGAAGCCGGCCAGCCCGTGGGTCCGGTTCGAGTGGGGCACCGCGCGCTCGGTCTCGTTCGACGGCGTGCTGTCCAGCCTGTCGGTCGAGTACGCGCTGTTCGACGTCGACGGCAAACCGCTGCGCGCGACCTGCTCACTGTCCATTGAGGAGGCCGGCGTCGACATCCCCGGCCAGAACCCGACTTCCGGCACCCGCGAGGCCCGCCGGACCCATCGCGTGGTGGCCGGCGACAGCCTGCCGCAGCTGGCCTGGCGCGAGTACGGCGACGCCTCGGCCTGGCGGGTCATCGCCGAGGCCAACGACATCGACGACCCCATGACGCTCGTCCCCGGCACCGAGCTCCTCGTGCCGGCCACGGAGACCAGACCCCTGGAGGAAGTTCGATGACCAGTAGCGTGCGGTCCTTCGCCGCCAGCGCCGTCGTCGAGGGCCCCGGTCTCGGCCGCGCACCGTGGATCGAGAAACTGCGCAGCTGCGTCGTGGACGAGAACGTCGACCTGCCCGACACCGCCACCCTGGTCTACGAGGACGGCGACCGTGAGCTGCTCGCCAAGACCGGCATCACCATCGGCAGCAAGCTCACGGTGTCCGTGGCCGCGACGCGTACCCAGGCCCCGGAACGGCTCTTCCTCGGCGAGGTCACCGCACTGGAGATGGACGTGGACGGCACCGGCGCCCACACGGTGATCCGCGCGATGAGCAAGGCGCACCGGCTGTTCCGCGGCCGCCGGGTGAAGGCGTTCACCAAGATGACCGCCGCCAACATCGTCCGCCAGGTCGCCAGGAACGCCGGGCTGACCCCGGGCCGGATCGAGACCTCGTCGATCACCTACCAGCACCTCAGCCAGCCCGGAGTGTCCGACTGGGACTTCCTGCAGCTGCTCGCCCGCGAGCACGGCGCCGTGGTCAGTGTGGACGATCGGAACCGGCTGGACTTCGTCAAGCTCAAGCCGGCGTCCGGCGCGCCCGCACCGACCGCTCCGGCCAGGACCAACCCGCACGTACTGGAGTTCGGCGCGAACCTGCTCGCCCTGCGGGCCGCGCTGAGCAGCGCCGAGCTCGCCGGCGGCGTCGAGGTACGGGCCTGGGACGTCGCCAAGAAGAAGAAACTGGTCGCGGTCCGCAAGAACATCACGAGCAAGACCGTGACCCCGGGAGTGTCGGTGAGCACTGCCGGCGCGGCGATCGCCGCGAAGACCCGGATGCTGATGACCGGCACGCCCTACGCCACCCAGGCCGAAGTGGACGCGGCGGCCGACGCGCTCGTCGAGTCGGTCGGCGCAGGCTACGGCGAGCTGGAGGCGGTCGTCGAGGGGAACCCGAAGCTGCGTGCCGGTGTGCCCATCGCGCTTGGCAACGCCGGCCCCGCGTTCACCGGCCGCTACACGGCGACGGCGGTGACCCACGTGCTGGACCCGGACGGCGGCTACCGCACGACCGTCATCGTCAGCGCGTCCCACGACCGTTCGCTCGCCGGGCTGACGGCTCCGGTCAACGAGCTGCGCATGCCCGGTCTCGCGACCGGGGTCGTCACCGACATCAAGGAGATCGGCGGCGAGCGCGGCTGGGTCCGGCTCAAGTTCCCATGGCTGGACGACACCTACGTCACCGACTGGGTGCGCACCGTGCAGCTCGGCGGGGCGGGCGGTGGCGGGGTGTTCTGCCCCGAGGTCAACGACGAGGTCCTGGTCGGGTTCGAGCAGGGCAGTGTGGACCGCCCCTACGTCCTCGGCGGGCTCTACAACGGAATCGATCGGCCGTCCCTGCACGACCTGCCGCTGGTCGACCGAACCAGTGGCCGGGTCAACCGCCGGTCGCTGGTGTCCCGCAAGGGAAACCGGCTGGAGCTGCTCGACGGCACGCGCAAGTCGGGTGTCCGCCTCGCCTCCGGTGACAACCAGCTCGAGGTGTTGCTCGACGAGCGGGCCAACAGCCTCCAGCTCAACGTGTACGGCCTTGGTGGCCGCCGGGTGACCAGCTCGATCACCCTCGACCGCACCGGCATCACCATCGACGCCACGACCGGCGTGGTGCGGATCAAGGGCTCGATGATCCGGCTCAACTGACAGGAGAACCGCACATGCCCCCCGCAGCTCGGCTGGGTGACAAGACATCCCACGGCGGCACCCTCGGGCCACCGCCGCCCCCGCTCGCGGTCCGGGTGGCGACCGTGCTGATCGAGGGCCTGCCCGCCGCGGTCGTCGGCAGCGTCCACGTGTGCGTCAAGCCACCGGACCCACTGCTGGGGCCGACCAACCTGGTCCTGCCACGGCAAGGCCCGCCGCACGGCGTGTTCGTCGCCGGGGTGCCCGCGGCCACCGTCCGCGACCGCACCGTCTGCTCGGCCACCATCGTGCTCGGCGCGAAGACCGTCCTGATCGGAGGCCCACTGTGAGCTCAGCCGACTTCATCGGGCGTGGGTGGGGTTTCCCTCTTGGTGTCGGGCCGACCGGTGGCATCGGCATGGTGTCGCGCGAGCGGGAGATCCAGGAGGCCATCCGGCTCGTGCTGGGCACCGCGCCCGGCGAGCGGCCGATGCGCCCGGAGTTCGGCTGCGGCATCCACGAACTGGTCTTCGCCTCGGCCGACGAGGCCACCGCGGGGGACATCGCCCGCGAGGTGCGGGCCGCGCTCGACCGTTGGGAGCCGAGGATCGAGACCACCGACGTGGTGGTGGCGTTCGACTCGGTCGAGACCGGCTGCCTCTACATCGAGGTGCAGTACACCATCCGGTCGACCAACGACCAGCGCAACCTGGTCTTTCCCTTCTACACCATCCCATCTGAGGAAGCAGAGGCGAGCTGATGGCCCTGCCCGCACCCAACCTGGACGACCGGCGGTTCCAGCAGCTGGTGGACGAGGCCAAACGCTACGTCCAGCAGAGCTGTCCGGAGTGGACGGACCACAACGTGTCCGATCCTGGGGTGACGCTGATCGAGACCTTCGCGCACATGGTCGACCAGCTGGTCTACCGGCTCAACCGGGTGCCGGAGAAGAACTATCTCGCCTTCCTCGACCTGCTGGGCGTGCGGCTGTTCCCGCCAGCCGCGGCCAGGACGGCGGTCACCTTCCTGCTTTCCGCGCCACAGCGGGAGACCGTGGGGGTCCCGGTCGGGACCGAGGTCGCCACCGAGTCCGCGGAGAACGCCGAGCCGGTGGTGTTCGCGACCGCCGACCCGCTGTCGATCGTGCCGTGCTCGCTGTCCTGGCTGGTGACCAGGACCGCGGGCGGGGACCATGTCGACCGCACCAGGGACCTGGCCGAGGGCAGGGACGTGCCCGCCTTCCAACCGGCTCCGGTGCCCGGTGACGCCACGCTGTTCGGCCTGTCCACGGCCGTGCCGCGGTGTGTGGTGGTGCTGCGGCTCGACAGCCAGGTCGAGGGCGTCGGCGTCGATCCGCGACAGCCGCCGCTGGTCTGGGAGGCCTGGGACGGGCAGGAGTGGCTTGGCTGTGACACCGAACGGGACACCACCGGCGGGCTGAACCGGCCAGGTGAGGTGGTGCTGCACGTGCCGGCCGGGCACACCGCGTCGGCGATCGCCGGCCACCGCGCCGGCTGGCTGCGCTGCCGGGTGACCGAACCCGTTGCCGGCCAACCGTTCTACTCCGAGTCGCCGACCGTGCGGGAGGCCGAGGCGTTCACCGTCGGCGGCACCACGACCGTCGAGCACGCGCGGGCCGAGACCGACGTCCCGGTCGGCGAGTCCGCCGGGGTGCCCGGCCAGCGGTTCACCCTGCCCACTGCCCCGATCCTGCTCGACGGTGAGCCGGTGGTCGTCGAAGTGTCCTCGATGGACGGTTGGCAGACCTGGGCCGTCGTGCCGGACTTCGGCGCCTCCGGGCCGGCCGACCGGCACGTCGTGCTCGACGCGAACGGCGGCGAGCTGTGGTTCCCGCCCGCGGTGCGCGACGCGGACGGGACGCTGCGCCGCTACGGGGCGGTGCCGCCGAAGGGCGCGGCCATCCGGTTGCCGCGCTACCGCACCGGCGGCGGCCGGGCGGGCAACGTGGCCAGGGGCGCGATCTCGGTGCTGCACAGCTCGGTGCCCTACGTGGCGGAGGTGGTGAACCGGGAGGCCGCGACCGGGGGAGTGGACGCGGAGACGGTGGCCGAGGCGAAGGTGCGCGTACCCAACCAGTTACGGGTGCAGGAGCGGGCGGTCACCGCTGCCGACTACGAGCTGATCGCCCGGCGGGCGGTGCCGTCGCTGGCCAGGGTGCGTTGCCTGCCGACCGAGGGCGGTGCCCGGGTGCTGGTCGTGCCGGACGCCGTGGCCGATGCCGGCGAGCGGCTGCGGTTCGAGCAGTTGGTGCCCGCCGAGGATGTGCTCGCCACCGTCGCCGGGGAGCTGGACGGGCGCCGGCTGCTCGGCACCCGCCTGGTCGTGGAACCCCCGCGCTACCAGGGGATCACCGTGGTCGCGCGGCTCGTGGCGCCGGAGCCGCAGGCGGTCCGGGTCCGCGACGACGCGCTGGACGCGCTGTACCGGTACCTCAACCCGCTGCGCGGCGGTCCGGCCGGCACGGGTTGGGAATTCGGCAGGCCGGTGCAGTTCGGCGAGATCTTCGCCGTGCTGCAACGGATCGCGGCTGTGTCGCTGGTCGCCGAGGTCCGGATGTTCCCGGCGAACCCGCTCACCGGCGAGCGGGGCGCGCCGGTGGAACGGCTGGAGATCGCGGCCAACGCGCTGGTGTTCTCCCACCAGCACCTGGTTTCGGTGGGTGCGTGATGCGGGGCGCGTTGCCGGAGCTGCCGAGCAGGTACCCACTCGGCGCGATGCTGCCCGCGATGTACGCCGCCGACGACTTCGCCCTGCGGTTCACCACCGGGCTGGACGCCGTGCTGTCCGCCCTGCTGTCCACTATGGACAATCTGCCCGCCTACCTGGACCCCGGCCTCGCGCCCGCGGACTTCCTCGACTGGCTGGCGTCCTGGGTGTCGGCCGAGCTGGACCCGGCGTGGCCGCTGTCACTGCGCCGGGCGGTGGTCCGCCGGGCCGTCGCGCTGCATCGGCTGCGGGGTACCGCCCTCGGCCTGGTGGCGCGGGTGGAGCTGTCGCTGGGGGTGGCGGCCGAGGTCGTGGACGGTGGCGGCGCGCGCTGGTCGGCGACCCCGGACACCGCCCTGCCGGCCACGCCGGCCGACCGGGTGGTGGTGCGGGTGCGCGGCCCGGTCGACCGGGAGCGGGTCGAGGCGGTGGTGGCCTCGGTGTGCCCGGTGCACATCACCTGTGTGGTCGAGATTCTGCCGGAGGCTGGCCGATGAACACCTGTCCACAGTGCGGCGCGCAGGTCGGCGACACCGACGACTTCTGCGGCAACTGCGGCAACTACCTCGGCTGGGGTGCGAAACCCGCGACCGGCCCCGACGGCACCGCCGGTGAGCCGGTGGCCGCGCCCGAGCACGTCCCGGCGCCCGAGCAGCTCGGCCCGGTCCTGCCCGGCAGGCCGGAGGCCCGCCGCCCCCTGCCGACCGCCCCCGGCGGGGTGACCGTCCAGGGCCCGGCCTGCCCGACGTGCGGCACCGCGAACCCGCCGGACCGGCGGTTCTGCCGCTCCTGCGCCACCCCGCTGAACCCGGAGCAACAGCCGGTCGCGGTCAGGCGCCGACGGCGGTGGCGCTGGCGGGGCGACCGCTCCCGGTGGCTGCGCAGGCTGGTGGCGTTGCTGGTGGTGGCCGCGCTCGTGGTCGCCGCGATCCTGTTCTTCCCGCAGGCCACCGCGTTGTGGGAGGACCTGCGCGACCGGCTCGCCACCCCGGCGCCGGTGGCCGTGGAGCAGGCGACGGCGAGCGCGTCGGTCCCCGGCCACCCGCCGAGTGGCGCGGTGGACACGCTGACCAACCACTACTGGGGCACCACGGGCACGGGACAGTCGATCGACTTCACCTTCGCCGCCCCGTTCCGGCTGCTGTCGGTGGTCGTGCACACGGGCGCGTCGGCCGAGGAGGATGGTTTCGCCGCCCAGGCCCGACCGTCCACACTGGACATGGTGGTCAGCACCGAGGACGGCGCGACGCACACGGTGCCGATCACCCTCGCCGACGAGCCGGGACCGCAGACCACCGACACCGGGATCAGTGACGTGGTGCGGATCCGGCTGGTGGTGCGCGGGGTCGCGGGGCTGTCGCCTGGCAGACACGTCGCACTGGGCGAGGTCGAGTTCTTCCGGCGGCCGTGACCCTCTTTATCCGTCGTGAAGTATCCGTGAAGATGCCAAGCGCAGACTCATGATTGGGCGTAAGTAATCATGGGGAGGGCGATGGTGGAGCAGCACGTTCGGGTCGCCGTGCACGCGGGGGACGATCTCAGCATGGCCGGTCTGCTCAGCTATCTCGGCAACCGCGCTGAGATCACGCTGGTACCGCCGGAGGAACGGGCGAGCGCCGACGTCGTGGTGGGGGCGATCGGCGAGCTGACCCCCGAGGTGGTGTCCTGCCTGTGCGCCGCGGCCAAGGAGGCCCCGGTCCCGGTCGTGTTGGTGTTGGACGAGTTCGGTCAGGCGGACGCGCTCACCGTCGCGGAATGCCGGATCGTGGCGGTGCTTCCTCGGGCGACGGTGACCGGCGACCGGGTACTGCGCAGCGTGCTCGCCGCCGCGGCCGGTGGCGGGGTGCTGCCGCCGACCCTGGTCGCTGAGCTGCTCGAGCACGTGCGGCAGCTGCGCCGGGAGCTGGCGGCGCCGGCCAGCGAGAGCGGCCGGTTGACCGCCAGGGAGCTCGACGTGCTGCGCCTGATGGCCGACGGGTTGGACACCGCAGAGATCGCCAGCATGCTGTCCTACTCCGAACGCGCCATCAAGAACGTCTTCTACGGCCTCACCGGCAGGCTCGGCCTGCGCAACCGGCCGCACGCGGTCGCCTACGCCCTGCGGAAGGGGATGATCTGAGCGGCGGAGGTCAGGACCGCATGCGTTCGTGCGCGCGCCGGATGTCCCAGTCCGCGCCCAGCGCGCGGTAGTGCCCGACCGCCCGCGCGAGCGCGGCACCGGCCGCGTGTTCGCGGCCGGCACGGTGGAGCAGCACGGCGTGGTCCTCACAGGTCTGGGCCAGCTCGTAGCTCCTGCCCACCGCCGCGTAGTGGTCGATGACCGCCACCAGCCCGTCGGGATCGCCGTCGAGCAGACAGCGACACCGCGTGGCCGCGACGGCCGCCCGCGCCGGCGTGACCTCCTGCGCGGCCTCGACCTCACAGGCCTTCACCGCCGCCCGCGCGGTCACCTCGTCGCCGAGTTCCAGTGCCATCCGGACGAGATCGGGCAACCACTGGTGGCGCAGCATCATCAGCGCGTACCTGGAGTCCAGGATCGCACCGAGAACGGTGACCGCCTCCCTCGGGTTTCCCTGACGCCACTGCGCGATCGACTGCGCGGCCACCAGGAAGTCGCAGTTCTCCCGGTCTGCCTCGGTGGCCATCGGCAGGTTCAGGCCGCCGTCGAGGTAGCGCTCGAGCGCGGCCGAGTCGTCGCGATGCGCCGAGATGAGCGCCGCCACCCCGTACATCAACAGTCCGGGGCCGCCGCCCTCGCGCAGGCCGAACCCGGTGAACCGCGGATCGCCGAGCACCGCCTCGATCCTGCCCAACGCGCTGTCCCAGCGGCCGAGCCAGAAGTCGTGGACCGCGCCCGCGATCTGCATCCCGGCCGACGGGTGGCTGTCGCCGGCGATCTGGAACGCGAGCTCCAGGTCGGCGGTCGCCTCGTCGAGGCGGTCGAGGCACTGCAGGGTGAACATCCGGTTGTCCAGCAGCAGCAGGCGAAGGTCGGTCAGGTGCAGGTCCGTGCCGACGACGGCCATCGCCTCGTCCAGCCACCCCACCGCGCTGAGGTAGTCGCGCCGGATCGCGTCGACCTGCCAGAGGATCTCCAGCGCCTGGGCGACGGCGAACCGGTCGCCTGCCCGCTCACCCAGCTCGATGGCCCTGCGCGCGGTGTCCGCGGCGATCTCCAGCTCGCCCATGCCGGCCCGTTGGATCAGCGCGAGCAACGAGGTCAACCGCGCACGCCACATGTCCGGCACGGCCGGGTCGTTGAGCGCGTCCCGGCAGGCGAGCAGCGCCTCGGGCGCGCGGGAGGCCCGGTAGGGCACGTACGCGAGGATCCACCGGATCTTCGCGATCAGGTTGGGGTCGCTCAGCTGCGGCAGCACCGCGCGCGCGTGCTCCTCGGCCTCGGCGTCCCGGCTGATCCGGAACAGCGCGCCGGCGAGCAGCGCGCGCAGCGTCACCCGTGACCCGTGATCGCAGGCGGGGGACCGCAGGACCCGGCGCAGCAGCTCGACCGCGACCAGCGGGGCGCGAAAGGTCAGCACCGGGGTGGCCGTGGTGAGCCAGTCGGCGACCCAGGGCCGGCACTGGTCGTCGGCCGCGAGCAGTTGGCTGGCGACCTGGTCGAACGGTGCGCCTGCCTGCGCGAGTGCCTGGGCGACCTGGTGGTGGAGCGCGTTCCTGACCGCCACCGCCATCCCCTCGTACAGTGCCTGCCGGATCACCGGGTGGCGGAACACGAGCCGCGTTCCCGCGTCGCGCAGCACGTTGGTCGCGATGGCCTCGTCGAAGGACCGCACCAGCTCCGAGACCGGCTTGCCGAGCACGAGCGACAGGTCGCCGACGGCGAACTCGGCGCCGAGCAACGCCGCCGAGCGCAGCACCTCGAGCGTGGTGTTCGACAGGTAGCCGAGCCTGCCGGTGACTGCGGACGCCAGCGACCCCGGCGCCCGTTCGAGCCACTCCGGTGCGACCTCGGCGGTGTCGGTGCCCACCGCCACCGCCCGGTCGCGCATCAGCGCGTCGGTGATCTCCCTGACGTACAGGGGGTTTCCGCTCGCGCGGGCGGTGACCCCGCGCAGCCGGGGGCCGGGCGGGGCACCGACGAGGGCGTTGACCAACGTCGCGACGTTCGGCTCGGTGAGCGGGGTGAGGTTGAGCGCGACGCCGTCGCCGGTGGCCACGTCCCGGCGAAGCCGCTCGAGGTCGGTGCGGTGCGGTGCCGGCCGGGTCGCGCCGATCAGCAGCAGCGGGCGGCGGGCGGTCTCCCTGGCGAGCCGGTGCCACACCAGCATGCTGGCCTCGTCGGACCAGTGCAGGTCGTCCAGCGCCAGCACGAGCGGACCGTCCGCGCACAACGTCTTCACCAGGCCGACCACCTGGTCGATCGCGGCGGTGCCCAGCGCCGCGTTGGTGACGATCGGCTGCCCGGAGCGGTCGTCGTGCATCGTCGCCGCGATCGCCGCCCGGCGCCGGTCCGGTGAGTCGGTCGCCACGTCCAGGCAGTCCAGTGCCAGGCGCAGCGGAAACCGTTGGCCAAGCTCGTCGGCCGCCGCGTGCGCGAGTTGGCACCCGGCCTGCGCCGCTCGCGCGAGGGCGGCCGCGACCAGCGACGACTTGCCGATGCCCAGCTCGCCCTCGATCCACAGGCACCGGCCTCGGCCGGTGCCGGTGACCTCGTGCACGAGGTCGTCGATCACCGCCAGCTCGGCGGCGCGGCCGACCAGCGCCGGCCCGGCCCGCACGGTGCCGGACTCCGCCGCCGATCGGACCGATGGCCGCAGTGCGGGATCGTCGGCGAGGATCTGGTCGTGCAGCCGGCGCAGCGGCGGACTCGGCTCGATGCCCAGCTCGTCGACCAGCGTCTCCCTGGCCTCGCGGTAGGTCGCCAGCGCCTCGGCGGTGCGCCCGCACCGGTGCAGGGCCAGCATCAGCAGCTCACGCGGCCGTTCGCGCAGCGGATGGTCGTGCACCAGGGTGGCGAGCTCGGCGACCAGGTCCGCGTGCCGGCCGGCGGCCAGCCCCGCCTCCGCCCACAGTTCCACCGTGGCGACCCGCAGTTCGCCGAGCCGGGCCCGCTCGGTCGCCGCGAACGGGCCGTACACACCGGACAGCGCCTCCCCGTGCCACAGGGCGAGTGCCTCGTCGAGCGTGCGCATCGCGCCGAGCGCGTGGCCCTCGGCGAGCTGGCGCTGCGCGGCGACTCGCAACCGGGTGAACTCGACCACGTCCACCCGCTCCGGCCTGACCTGCAACCGGTAGCCGGCGCCGACGGAGGTCAACAGCCGTGGGGCCACCCCGCGTGCTCGTCCCGGTTCCAGCGACTTGCGCAGCGTCGAGATGTAGGTGTGCAGGCTCCCGGCCGCGGTCGCCGGCGGGTCGTCTCCCCACACCCCGTCGATCAGCTCGGTCCGGGAGACCACCGCGTTCTGCCGCAGCACCAGCATGGTGAACACGGCGCGCGGTCTGGCCGACCCGAGCGCCATCTCAGTGCCGGCCGACCACGCCCGTACCTGGCCGAGCAATTCGACTCGGAGCTCTGTCGTCATGCCCGGGGCCACACCGGTTTGATCGTGCGCACAATGTCGATGCTACGGACGAAGGCCGAACTGCCACAGCATTCGCCGGGTCGCTGCCGGCACGGACGCGGATGCTACTGCGAACGGTGTCCAGACCCCGTCCGGCAACCACGCCAGGTACTCGTAAATTTTCGGAAACGAGAGCCAGACGGGTGAATTCGGGGAAAGCGGGTGTCGACGTCGTCTCGAGTGGACAATCAGCGCCGGGTCACCCGGCGAGCAGTTTCTCGGTGTAGGCCATGAGGCGGCTGGCCGCGTCGGGGTCGAGCGTCTTCAGCGACTTCTCGACCGGCCGGCCGCGGTCGACCGCGGTCAGCGCCGCGGCCGGCGGGTGCTCGATCCAGTCCAGGATCGGGGCGACCGACTTCTCGACCGGACGGGCGAACAACCGGCCGAGCGTCCGCAGCAGGCCGCGGATGACCGGGTTCGGGTAGGTGTCCAGGCCGCTGCGGGTGAATCCCGGGTGGTACAGCACGTATCTGGCCCTGCCGTCGTGGGCGACGCCGAGCAGGTCGTTGGCGCGACCGGCCTGCAGCTGTGCGCGGACCACGCTGTAGCGGTCCCGCAGCTGCGGGTCCGGCCAGTTGATCTCGCCGGCGGTGTTCCCGACGCCGGCCACGTTGACGATCACCGAGCTGGTGTCCATGAGCGGGGCAAGGCGAATGCCGAGCAGGTAGCGGCTCAGGTAGTACAGCGCGAAGGTGTGTTCGAAGCCGTCGGCGGTCTCGGTGCGCCGGGGCACCGGGCGGTTCGCGAACAGGGTCATGGCATCCACCCGGTCATGCCGGCGCGCGATCTCGGCGGCCACCCGCTCGACCTCGGCGACCGACGAGAGGTCCGCCGGCAGGAACGTCACCGAGTCCGGCAGGTCCCGGCGGGATCGGCCGATCACGGTCACCTGATCGCCCCGGGCCGCGCGGGCCAGCGCGGTCGCCCGGCCCATGCCGGTGGTCCCGCCGGCGACGATCACGATCTTCGTTGTCATGGCACCATCATGAAAGGCCAGCCACGACGGCGAAAGAAGGCAGTTCGATGTCCGCTACGCACACGGATGTGCCCTCGGTGCTCGCGCACGACCTGCCGCGTCCGGTGCCGGTCGCCGAGTTGGACGCCTGCCCGGTCAGCGACGTGTTCCGGCGCCTCGGCGACCGCTGGAGCATGCTGGTCATCATCCTGCTCGGCGGCCGGGCACACCGGTACAACGAGCTGCACCGCGCGATCGAGGGCATCAGCCAGCGCATGCTCACCAGGACCCTGCGCACGCTGGAGCGCGATCACCTGGTCACCCGCACCGTGCACCCGACCGTCCCGCCGAGCGTCGAGTACGACCTCACGCCGCTGGGACGGTCACTGCTGGTGCCGGTCTCCGCGCTGGCCGACTGGGCGCTGGCCAACGCCGGCGAGCTGCGTCAGTGAGGACGGCCACCACACCCGGCTGCCGATGTCCACGGTGAGCGCGGGGACCAGCAGTGAGCGCACGACGAGCGTGTCGAGCAGCACGCCGAACGCGACGATGAACGCGAGCTGGGCGAGGAAGAGGATCGGCAGCACCGCGAGCGCGGAGAACGTGGCGGCGAGCACGACGCCCGCGGAGGTGATCACGCCGCCGGTGAGTGCCAGGCCGCGCCGGGTGCCCGCGCGCGTTCCGTGCTCGCGCGCCTCCTCCCGTACCCGGGTCATCAGGAAGATGTTGTAGTCGACCCCGAGCGCGACGAGGAACACGAACCCGAACAGCGGGACCGCGGGGTCGGCGCCGGGGAAGCCGAGGACGTGGTTGAACACCAGCGCGGACACGCCCATGGTGGCCGCGAAGGACAGCACCACCGTGGCGATGAGCAGCAGCGGCGCGAGCAGTGCCCGCAGCAGCAGGGCGAGCACGGCGAAGACGACCGCGAGCACGATCGGGATGATCACCGCGCGGTCGCGTTCGGACGTCCGCTGGGTGTCCAGCATGACCGCGGTGGCGCCACCGACCTTGGCGTCGGCGCCGGCGACGGCGTGCACCGAAGCCCGGATTCGCTCCACAGTGGACACCGCGGTCGCGGAGTCGGCTGGTGCGTCGAGCACGGCCTCGATCAGTACCAGCCCGTTCGCGGTCGCCGTGGACGCGACGGTCGAGACCCCGGGGACCCTGGCGGCGTCGAGCACGGCGGCCGTGGTGCCGGCGTTGGCGATCACCATGGTCGGTGTGCCGGTCCCGTCGGGGAAGTGCCGGGAGAGCACCTGCTGGCCGGTCACCGAGTCCACGTCGGCCAGGAACACGTCGGACTGCGCGGTGCCGCTCGCCTTGAGCTGGGGCATGAACGCCGCACCCGCGACGAGTACGAGCATGGTGACCACCCAGACCGCGCGCGGCCTGCGGTCCACGAGCGCGGCCACCCGGCTCCACACCCCGGTCGACTCGGGGTGCGCGGTGCCGGCGGCGGGGCGGAACGGCCAGAACGCCGAGCGGCCGAGCAGGAGGAGCACCGAGGGCAGGAAGGTCATGGACGCCAGCAGCGCGGCGGCGATGCCGATGGCGGCGACCGGCCCGAGTCCCTTGTTGGAGTTGAGGTCGCTGAACAGCAGGCACAGCACGCCGAGGATGACCGTGCCGGCGGAGGCCGCGATGGGCTCGACGGTCGCGCGCCAGGCGCGTCGCATGGCCTGGTGGGCCTCGGCGGTGGCGCGCAGCTCCTCGCGGAACCGGGAGACCAGCAGCAGCGCGTAGTCGGTGGCGGCGCCGAACACGAGGATGAACAGGATGCCCTGGCTGTGTCCGCTGAGCGCGACCGCGCCGCTGTCGGCGAGCAGGTACACCGCCAGCGCGGCCAGGCTGAGGGCGAACACGGCCGAGACGAGCACCACGAAGGGCAGCAGCGGGCTGCGGTAGACGACCACGAGGATCACCACCACCACGGCGCCCGCGATGAGCAGCAGCAGGCCGTCGATGCCCCGGAAGGACTCGGTCAGATCGGCGGCCCGCGCGGCGGGCCCGGTGACATACACCGTGAGACCGTCTGGCCGGTCCTGTTCGAGCAGGCCGCGCAGCTCCTCGACGACGTCGCCCGGTTCGCCGCCGGCCGCGATCGGCACGACGAGCCGCAGCGCCTGGTCGTCGGCCGACGGGATGACCGGCGATGGTCCACTCACCTCGGCCAGCCCGCCGGCCTGGCCGCGCACGCCGTCGAGGAACCGGTGATCGTCCTGGGTGACCCCGCCCGGCCGCTCCGCGACGACGATCGCCGGGATCAGGTCGCTGTCGGCGAACTGCCGCCGCAGCCGGGACACCTCGGTGGCCTCGGCGGAGGCGGGCAGGAAGGTGGTCTCGTCGTTCTTGGCGACCTGGCTGAGCTTGCCCGTGTAGGGGCCGCCGACGGCGCCGACGACCAGCCAGCCGATCATGATGAGGGTGGGGACAAGCCACCGGACCTTGCGCATCGACATCCCAGAATATTTCGATGATGGAACTGTTCGGTGATCGAAATACTAGGATGGTCGGGCAACCCGGTCGGAAGGGGGCCGTCAGTGGCGGCAGGGAGCGAGTGGCCCGACGAGCACGGTGACGACGTACTCGTCCGGAAGCTGCGGCAGCTGACCGTGGAGCTCGACCGGTTCATCGAGGTGCTCAGCCTCACCCACGGGATGCACCGCACCGATCTCACCGCGGTCGCGCTGATCGTCGACGCCGGGCAGCCGCTGAGCCCGGGCGAGCTCGCGCACGCGTTGCACCTGTCCGCGTCGGCCACCACGGCGCTGCTCGACCGGCTGGAGTCGGCCGGTCACGTGCGCCGGGAGCGCAGCACGACCGACCGGCGGCGAATCGAGCTGCGGGTGAACCCCGAGGCCAGGGAGTTCCGCCGCGCGTTCGCCCCACTCGGCAGGGAGCTGTCCCTCGGCTGGGGCGAGTTCGACGGCGCGGACCGCCGCGTGATCGCCCGCTTCCTCGCCGCCAGCATCGACGCGACGGTGCTGGCGAGGACGGCGCTGCCGCCGGCTGAGCCACGCTGACGCGAGGTCTGGATCTGTGGGTCGGTTGTCCTTGAGGACCTCGGACGTCCCGACGAGACTCCTGGTGTGGATCAGGTAACTCAGCACGAGGTCGTCGTGGTCGTGTGCGAGGGCGCGGTTCTGCTCGACGTCACCGGACCGGTGCAGGTGTTCACCGGTGCCGGCGGCTACCGGACCCGCCTCACCTCGCTGGACGGCCGGCCGGTGCGCACGGACACCGGGGTCGTGCTCGGCGTCGACCTCGCGCTGTCCGATGTGGACTCGCCGGTGGACACCGTGGTCGTCCCCGGGCCGACGCCCGGCCTGCTCGACGGCTCGTCGCCGGCGCTGATCGCGCAGCTCCGCCGGCTCGGCGCCGGCGCGCGCCGGGTCGCCTCGATCTGTACCGGTGCGTTCCTGCTGGCCGAGGCTGGCCTGTTGGCCGGCACCCTGCTCGAGTCCTGCGACGCCGGCGTGGAGACTGTGGCCCGCCGCAGCGGCTTCGGCTCCGACGAGACCCTGCGCCGGGTGTTCCTCCAGGTCCTCGGCATCACCCCCACCGCATACCGCCAACGTTTCGCCCACTCATGAAGGAGAACTCCATGCCCAGTCCCGTTTCCCGCCGCACGGTGCTCGGCGGCGCAGTCACGGGTGCCGTCGCCGTCGGCCTCACGACCGGCGCGGCCTCAGCCAGTCCGGCCGACCTGTCCTTCCCCACCACCAGGCTGGCCAGGAACGCGCAGAAGCTGGTAACCGAGACCCAGCAATCGTTCCTGCGCAACCACAGCCTGCGCAGCTTCCTGTTCGGCCAGGCCGCCGCCGAGCGCCAGGGCAGGCGGCCGGGCGAGGACTACGACGCCGAGCTGATGTTCCTCATCTGCGTGCTGCACGACATGGGGCTGACCGAGCAGGGCAACACCGACCAGCGGTTCGAGGTCGCCGGCGCCGACCTCGCCGCCCGGTTCCTGGAACAGCACGGCGTGACCGACCGCCGGGTGGACACCGTGTGGGACGCCATCGCGCTGCACACCGCCCAACACCTGCACGCGTCACCGGTGTTCCAACGCCGCCGCCCCAAGGAGATCGGCATCGCGCAGACCGGCATCGGCATCGACCTGACCGGCCCCGACACCCCCGACCAGGTCCCACCCGGGTTCGCCGAGCGCGTGCATGCCCGCTACCCCCGCCTCGGCGGCAGCCGGGCGCTCACCGAGGCCATCCTCGCGCAGACCGTCGCCAACCCGCTCAAGGCACCACCGATGACGCTGCCCGGCGAGATCCACCACCAGCGCCACCCAGCCCAGCCGTACCTGACCTGGGACATGATTCTCGACGCGAACACCTGGGCGGACTGATCTTTTCCGGCGGGCCATGAACATCGAACAAAGATCGAACAAAGGAGGTGGAACGGACGCGCGCTGGCCACCAACCGGATCCGGGTCGGTATTGGTGCGAGGTTTCCCGGACCAATGTCCGGCGAAAATGTGCTGATTTCTCATCGAATACTCAGGAATTCCCACTATCGTGGTCCCGCACGTGCTGCCGGTACCTGGGGTGGGGTGAGCTCGCGTGGCGTCTGGGATCTGGCGACTCCGGCCATACCTGCGCGGACCTGGCCGGAGCACGACTCGTCGCCTGCTGATCAGCCTGCTCGCGGGCCTGCTGACGCTGTCGTTGCTGGTCTTCGTCGCCTGTCTGCTGGTGTTCACCCGGGTGCACGACACGGCGGCGGAGGTGCGGGATCGCACGGTTCCCGCCATCGGCGAGATCGTCGCGGCGAAGTCCGCGTTGCTGCGTGCCGACCGGGCCGCGATCGCCAACTTCACCTCGGGCGGAGTTCAGCTCGCCGGCCCAGGTGACGAGTTCCGGAACCAGATCGCGATCGCGAGCCAGAGCCTGACCAGGGTGGCCGAGCACAACATGGCCGGCGATGTCGGCAGCGGCGCGTTGCAGTTGGTACAGGGGCTGGTGGTGTCCTACGTCGGCATGATCGGGCAGGCCGACGCGCACTTCCGCCAAGCAGACGGCGAAACCCTGGGCGCCGTCGACCTGTGGAACGCCTCGCGGCTGCTGCACCGGCCGGGCGGGGTACTGGTCGACCAACTCGACGCGCTCCTGGTGGCCCACCAGGGCGTGCTGGACCGCCAGCTGGCGGACACGGCGACGACGCCGGGCACCGCCGTGGTGGTCCTGCTACCCGCCTTCGCGCTGATGACCCTGCTGGGGTTCACCAGCTGGCTGTTCTTCCGCCGGTTCCGGCGCCGCGTGAATCCCTGGCTGGTGTCGGCCGCGGTCGTGCTGGTGTCCCTGGTCATGATCACCGTGCGGGTCGCCGGGGCGAACGAGCGGCTGGAGAACACCAGACACCTGCTGTACGGGCTGGTGGCCGAACAACGGGCGGTGGACGGCACGACGGTCACGTCCGGGCAGCGCGAACTTCGCGAACTGGTTGGTCGCACCTGCGATGATCCGGCCGGCTGCGGCTACACCCTGGCCGAGTTCGACCGGGCGGTGGAGGCGCTGCGCGACTCCACTTCCGCGACCACCGAAGGGGTGCTCGCCGCGGAGACCCGGGAGGTGACCGAGCAGGCCGCCGCCGCGACCGTGGACACCGGCCTGCGTGTCTGGTTGTCCGTGCTGGCGGTGCTGCTCGCGGGCACGATGCTGCTCGGTTTCCGCCCGCGCCTCAACGAGTACCGGTTCCGGTCGAGATGAGGAAACCACTGCTGCGCCGTGCCGCCATCGGCCTGCTGACGCTGCTGGCCACCACCAGCCTGCACGCCTGCGCCAGCCTGGATCCCCAGGGCAGTGTCACCGTGCTCGGGCCGTGGCTGGACGCCGGCCCCGACTCCGAGGGACACGCGTTCAAACAGGTGCTGGACGCCTTCACCGCCAAGACCGGGATCGAGGTCAACTACCAGGAGACCCGAGCGCTGGCACAGGTCCTGCAGTCCAGTATGCCGAGCGAGGCCGCGCCGGACATCGCGATCCTGTCCACGCCGGGCGACCTCGCCAAGTTCGTCCGCAGCGGCCGGCTGTACCCGCTGGACGGCGTGCTCGTCGAGGCGGACCGGGCCCTCTACGACGGACCGTGGCTGCTGCCGACCGAGGTCGACGGGGTCGAGCACATCTACACCGTGCCAGTGAAGGCGAATCTCACCAGCCTCGTCTGGTACAACCCGAAAAAGCTGGCGAAACCGCAGCTGCCGAAGACCATGGACGACCTGCTGGCCCTGAGCCGTACCTACGCCGACAACGGCACCACGCCGTGGTGCATGGGAATGGGCGACGCGCCCATCTCCGGCTGGCCCGGCGTGGACCTGATCGAGGACATCTTCGTGAACCGGTTCGGCGCGGAGAAGTACCAGCAGTTGGCCGCGGGCAAGCTGGCCTGGACCTCGGACGAGGTTCGGCGGGCATGGACGGAGTGGGGTGCCATCGCGACCAACCCGAGGTTCGTACACGGTGGCCCGCGCACGGCGTTGCTGACCGACTTCGAGGACAGCGGGCGACCGCTGTTCACCGATGGGGCGGGCTGTGTGTTCGAACACCAGGCTTCCTTCATCATGGGTTTCTACCGCGACTTCCCCGGCCAACCGCAACCCGGTGTCGACTTCGACTTCTTTCCCTTCTCCGGCCTCGCCGCGAAAGATCCTGTGTGGACGGTGTCGGTAGACCTCGCCGGCATGTTCAACGACACGCCACAGGCCAGGGAACTGTTGCGGTATCTGGCAACCGACGAGGCACAGCGAATCTGGCCCGGCATTCCCGGCAGCGGAGCCTTTACGGTGAACAAGAACGTCGGGACCGAGGTGTACGGCGACGACGGGATCAGCGAACGGATCGCCACGGTGTTCGGCTCGGGCGACACCCTGTGTTTCCACGCGGTCGACATCCTGCCGGCGACCCTGCGCACCGCGTACTACCGGGCCGTGCTCGAGTACCTCAGCAATCCCGGACAGCTCGACCAACTACTGGAGAACCTCGACCAGATCAGGAGCGAGATCCCGGAAGAGGAATGGCTCGATCTGCCGTGTGAGGAATCATGACGGGTGGCGTATGGCCGTGGCAGGTGCGGGTGCGCGCACGCGCCTTTCCGGCGAACATCCTGGGCGCGGGGGTGCTGCTGGGCCATGAGCACGTCCTCACGTGTGCGCATGTCGCGCTGAAGGCCGCCGAGCTGACGGTCGACCTGGTTGGCCTGGACGGCATTCCCCGCTCGGAAGCTCTGCTGGTGGACCGACTGTGCGTGCCGGCAAGCGCCGACCAACTGCGTGGAGATGTCGCCGTGCTCCGGCTCCGTGAGCCCCAGCCGCACGGCGTCGGCGCCCAGCTTCGGCGGCTGGCGCTGACCTGGGACCGGCCGGTGCACACGTTGGGCTACCCGGACGGCCTGGATGTCGGGGCATGGGCGCGGATGACCCTCGCCGGGCGGGTTGGCGTCGAATGGGTGCAGATGAACCGTCGGTCCAAGGCCGAGCAACGGGTGCGTGCCGGGTTCAGCGGCGCGGGGGTCATCGACGACCAGACCGGTGACGTTCTCGGGATCGTGGTGACCGAGTACACCGACGGCGACGCCGGCCTGGCCTACATGCTGCCGACCGAGGCGATCATTTCGCACCTGCCGTTGGTGTCGGAGTGGGTCGTTGGCGACAGTGGCGTCGATCCGGGCTTCACGCGTTCGGCGCCCGGCGACGGCCGGCCGGCGGCGTTGGCCACGGATCTGGCCGACTGGCTGCGACGCCGGCAGGACGGACCCGCCGTGCTCGTCGTGCTGGGGCCGGATCTCGACGCTGTGCGAGCGGCGGTCGCACTGTCCAACCCGGACAGTACGGGCCTCGCACCGGTGGACCTCGCGCTCGATGTCGATGGACAGACGGTCGAGGAGGTGTCGCGGCGCATCGTGAGCCGGGCGGGTCTGGCCACCGACGACGCACCTACCGCCGGCGAGCGAGTGCGCGCCGGCACGCCGCCGATGACGATCGTGGCGATCGAGGTCGACCAGGCCGAGGAGCCGGAAGCGTTGCTCGGCGAGGTGTTCGCGCCGATGGCGCGCAGCGGCGCGCGGCTCGTGCTCTGCTTCCGTGACGAGGACTCCGCCAGCGTGGCGGTGGCCAGGGAGTTGGCCGTCGCCACGGTCAAGGCCAGACTGGACGGGTACACGACGCGGCTCGCGGCGCTCGCCGGCGAAGGGCAGCTGGGCGACCAGATCAGCGCACTACGCCTGCGGTTGAGCGAACTTCGCATGGCCGCGGCCACGGAGCCCGAGCGGGTCGCCGAACGGCTGCCGGCCGTTAACCAGTGCGTCGCCAGGATCGAGCGGCGACTGGCAACCAGGCGCCGGCACGACGCCGCTATCTCGGCCGACCGCGGGTTGCTGGACGCGATGAGGGCGATGGCCGCCGCAGACGGGCTGATCGAGCATGTCGGTCTCGCGAAGCTGTACCGGGTGGCGATGGAGTTGCTGGCCGCCGACCCGGTCGACGAGAACGCCGTGCGCGCGGCCGTAGCCGCCTACGGGGACGCGGTGCGCGCGTCCCTGGCGGCCCTGGCGAAGGAACAGACATGACACTCCCGGCGCCCGGGGGAGACGGACCATGACGACCGCCTGTGTCCGGCCGGGATGCCAGGGTACGGTCGACGAGACCAGCTACTGCGACAGCTGCGGGCACGCGGGCAGGCCAGGGCCGGCCGCGTCGAACGGCGAGAGTGGCGAACGCCGGTCGAGCCGCCGGAGTGATCCGCTGATTTTCCCGGTGTTCGACTTCCCGGACCCGTCCAGGCGCCTTGTGGACGATCTTCGGCTGCCCAGCAGGGAGCGCCGGTGCGCCAACAGGAACTGCCAGGACCCGTCGGCCCTGCCGCCCCGAATGTCGGGCTACTGCCAGGAGTGCGGTACGCCGTTCTCGTTCCTGCCCAGCCTCCGGCCAGGTGATCTCGTCGGTGACCAGTACCGGGTGGCCGGCCGCCTGGCCCACGGCGGTCAGGGCTGGGTCTACCTGGCCAACGACACCCATCTGGACGACAACCCGGTCGTCCTGAAAGGACTGATCGATGTCGATGACGTCGCACAGGCCGACGCCGAGCGGCAGGCGCTGACCACCCTCAACCACCCGAACATCGTGCGCATCTACAACTTCGTCACCCACCCGGACGAGCACCTCAGGGCCGAGCGGGCCTACATCGTGATGGAGTACGTCGACGGCCTGACCCTCAGCGAGGTCGCCGCGAAGTCCAGACATGGCGAGCAGCCGCTGGGTGAGCCACTGCGCATCGAGCACGTGCTCATGTGCGGGCTGCAACTGCTCGCCGCCCTCGACTACCTGCACGGCCGTGGGTTGCTGTACTGCGACCTGAAGCCGGACAACGTGATCATTCGCTCCGGCCAGCACGGCGAGCCGGACAACAGCCGGGTCAAGCTGATCGACCTCGGTGGCGTGCGGGCGATCGGTGACCGGCACAGCCCAAGGGTCGGCACACATGGGTTTCAGGTCCCGGACGCCGAGATCGAGCGGCACGGCCTGACCGTGCGGTCGGACCTGTACACCGTCGGTGAGACCCTGCACCGGCTCTACCTGACGACCGCCGACCGGACCGGCCAGCACGACGGCGCGGTCGACAAGCGGCGAATCGCGCGCGGAGTCACGTCCTTCCACCGGATCTGTGACCGTGCCGTGAACCCCGATCCGCACCGCCGGTTCTCCTCGGCCGCGGAGATGGCCGAACAGTGTGCCGGCGTGCTGCGGGAGATCGCGTCACTGCGCGACGGAGTACCACGCCCGGAGCGGTCGGCCAGGTTCGCGCCGGCGGCGGCGCTGCTCGACGCTGGGCTCGGCGTCGTGCCGTCGCTGCTGCGCTGGACGGAGCGGACCGGTGACCAGCCGCTGACCGACGCCGTGCTCGACATCGGTGTGCCGACCCCCGAAGGCGTGGCCGCCGGCCTGCCCGAGCCGCTGGTCTCACCGGACGACCCGGCGGCCGACGTCCTCGCGGCCGCTCCCGACGACATGAACCGGTTGCGGGACAAGCTGGCGGCCACGGACGTGCACACGGTGGAGGCGGCGCTGGCCCGGTGCCGGGCCGGCCTGATCGCCTCCGGCCCGGAGGCGGCCATGCTCCACCTGCACGAGGCGGCGGCACTGCTCGACGATGAGCAGGACTGGCGGCTGCGTTGGCACGCCGGGCTGATCGCGCTCGGTGCCGGCGACGTGCCGGCCGCCGAGCGGGAGTTCGGCGCGGTGTACGACGCGGTCGCCGGTGAGGACGCGCCGAAGCTCGCGCTGGCGTTCTGCGCCGAACACGGTGGTGACCCCGACGAGGCCGAGTCGTACTACGAGGCGGTGTGGCAGCGCGACCGGTCCGTGGTGAGCGCGGTGTTCGGTCTCGCGCGGATCCGGCTCGCCAGCGGGGATCGCGCGGCGGCGGTGCGGTTGCTGGACGAGACCCCCGAGCTGTCCCGGCATTTCGACGCGGCGGGCATCGCGGCCGTCCGGGTGCTCAGCGGAAACCTCGGTGGAGTTCCCGGTGAGGATGGCCGCCCGTCCTCGGCCGACCTGGACGCCGCCGAGAGCCGGTTGTCCCAGCTGTACCTGGACAACGGAGCACGAACCGGCGACGCGCGGACCCGGTTGGCGACGATCGTCCGGGAAACCGAACTCGGCCGGTGGCTGGCCGCGAGGAAGAAGGATCGGGCTGGGGAAACGGCACTGCGGCGGCGACTCGAGCACGCCTACCGCGGACTGGCCAGGCAGTCCGAGACCAGCACCCAGCACGCCGACCTGGTTGATCTCGCCAACACGTGTCGCCCCATCACCTTCCGTTGACCGCAGGGACTACAGACATGGACCAGCCAGCACAGTTCAGCGTGCGCGTCAGTCAGGTCAACCACCTGGCACCGGCGGACGACCAGATGCATGCCGTGCTCGTCGTGACCGCCGACGGAACCGGACCAGGAGCCGTCGCACCCGAACTCGCACAGGTCATCATCATCGACTGCTCCGGCTCCATGAGTTTTCCGCCGACCAAGCTGACCGCGGCCCAACGGGCGACCCGCATCGCGATCGGCCTCCTGCCCGACGGCACCCGGTTCGCCGTCGTCGCGGGCACCCAGGACGCGGAAATGGTGTATCCGCCGGAACAGGGACTGGCCGTCGCCGACCCGGCGACCCGAGAGGCGGCGAGGAACGCGGTCGCCAAGCTGTATGCCGGTGGTTCCACCGCCATCGGTGAGTGGCTGCGCCTCACCAGGAAACTGTTGGCCAGCCGTCCCGACGCCGTGCGGCACGCCATCCTGCTCACCGACGGTCAGAACAACCGGGGCAGCAACGTGCTTGAGCACGAACTCGCTGCCTGCGCGCCGGTCTTCACCTGCGACTCCCGGGGTATCGGCACCGACTGGGAACCGAAGGAACTGCTGCGGATCGCCGAATCCCTGCACGGCACGGCCGACGCGATCCGGGAACACCATGACCTGACCGACGAGTTCCGCGCCATGACCGAGTCCGCCATGGGCAAGCTCGTGCCGGAGGTGCGCATCCGCGTCGGGACGACCGCGCACACCGGCATCGCCTTCCTGCGCCAGACCTATCCCACGATGTCCATGTTGGACGGTCTGGCCGCCGGGCAACGGGCCACCGCGTTCCCGACCGGTTCCTGGGGACCGGAGACCCGGGAGTTCCACCTGTGCCTCCGGGTCGACTACGCCGGGGAGGAGCTGGGGGAGGACATCCGGCTCGCCCGCGTCGACGTGCAGCTGCGCCGGCCCGGCTCGACCGAGTTCGTGAACGCGGGCGCACCCGCGCTGGTCTTCGTGTGCTGGACCGGCGACCTCAAGCTGTCCAGCAGGATGGACCGGCGGGTGGCCCACCACCTGGAGCAGACCGAGCTGCGGGACGCCATCGAACACGGGTGCACCGCGCACGACGCCAACGACCTGGCCACGGCCACGACCGAGTGGGGACGTGCGGTCGCCCTGGCCACCCAACTCGGCAACGACCAGGCGCTTACCCGGCTCGGGCGTCTGGTCGAGATCATCGACCCGGTTCTCGGGGTGGTTCGGATCAGGGAATCGGTGCGTCCGGTCGATCTGTATTCGGTGGAGATGGGCTCGGTCATCTCGAGCAGAAGCCCGGATGAGGAGCCGGACCAGGCGGGAGCCGGCCGGCCAACCGTGTCGGGGCCGGACCGGGAATGCCCGGCCTGCCACGAGAGAGCGACCGCCAGGTTCTGCGGTGCGTGCGGGTACAAGTTCGATGCCTGAGAAGGGCATCGGGCGCGACGGACACAAAGGACGGTGCGGGTGACGAACCAGGAAGTCGTCCGGTTTCCGCTGGCCCGGGCAACCGGCCGAGTGACCGGCGCGGCCATGGCGAGGACCTCAGCTCGCGTCCCGTCCCCGGACCACCACCGAGTGCGCACCCGGCCCGTGGCCACCGGCCAGCAGATCGTTGTTGATGGCCCGGATCCACGGCAGGGCCTGGGCCGCGAAGATCTGGTCGGCCTTCGCCCGTGACGATTCGGCCATCCGGCCGGTGATCGCGTCATTGATGGCCGGGCCGATCTTGGAGTGCTGGTTCACGGCCAGCTTGCCGCCCGCCTCGTCGTAGACGTCGCTTGATCCGAGATCGCGGCTGAAGTACGGCACGTCTCCCCGTTTCAGGGCGTCGAAGACGGCCCGGCTGCGCAGGATGGTGTCCATGTCGGCGATGGTGCTGCCGCTGCTGCCCAGCGCCTGCTGGGCCAGGGTGCTGGGTTGGCCGGGCGTCGCGCGCTCGTCGTTGAGCCGGGCCAGCCAGCGCTGGTAGTCGTAGGACCCCGCCACGAAGATGAAGTCCTGCAGGGTCGCGGTCGCGATCGGGACGAACCGGGCTCGCTGCTGGGCGAGATTCCGGCCGTGATCGCTCACCGCCGTGCGCCGCGAGCCCAGCGCCCGGTCGAGCGTGTCCGTGAACGCCTGCCGGGCCGCCGCCAGCGCGGCGTCGGTCGCCGGGACGTCGGTCAACTGGCCATTGGTGGCCAGCCGGCGCAGCTGGGGGCCGATCTTGTTGTTGACCGCCTTGTGCCACAGCTGGGCCTCGAAGCCCGTGCTCTCGCTCTCGCCGAAGATGCCGGTGGTCGCCTCCATGTCGATCACCTGGATCCGGTTCTGGAGCAGCAGGACGTTCTCCTCGTGGACGTCTTCCAGACCGACCACATAGGACAGTGCCATGTTGGCGCCGATACTCGCGTACACGCCGAGCAGATCGGCGTCGGTGCGCGGGGATCCGGACGGCACGAACTCCAGGTAGCCGTAGCCCGCGTCCGCGCCCTGCGTGGTGGCCGGGATGATGGTGTATGTGGGGATCCGCTCGCCGGTCGGGTCCAGCGTGGCGGCGAGGCCGCGGCCCCTGCCGTACAACTCGGCGTCCACCTGGAGGCTGCTCGGCTTGTAGACGAGCTTGCGCTGGTCCTCAGCGGCGGTGTCGGTGGCGGGCGCGGTGAAGTACAGGAAGAGGACCTGCTGGCCGCCCTTGTGGAAGTCGCTCCCGGTGTACTCCACGTCGGTCAGCCGGTGCCGGGAGGTGATCAGCCCACGTTGGACGAGCGTTGCCCGATCGGCGTTGACCCGATCGCGTACCTGCCGCAGGTTGTTCGGGGCCTGGCCCCATGGTCCGTCGCCCTCGTTCAGCAGTTGCTTGGTGTCGTTGAGGATCTGCTGGATCAGGGACTCGCGGTCGCGGACCGTCAGCCCGGTCTGGGTCTCCGCGTCGTTCAGCGTGGTCATCGTTCGGTCGAGGTAGTCAACGCCGACGTCGTCGAGCCGATCTCCCCCGGGGAGCGGGTTGTTGTCCTCGGGGGAGAGCAGTTGGTGGAACGCGCCTATCGGCAGGAAATGCAGGTTCGTGCCGGGCAGGGTCCTGCCGACCTGTACGTTCGCCTCGTTGACATATCCTTGGACGGGCGGGCCGCCCGGCGGGCTATAGCGCGCCCACACATACACCCGGGAACCCGAGTTAACCGTGCGCGCCGAGTCGAGCCAGAGTACCTCGCCCTGCGGGACCGTGCCCGTGAAGGCCGAGTCACGAAACGGCACGTAGTGCCGCCTGACCTCGGGATCGCCGTTGTCGTTCGTCGAGTTGTGCAGCCGGGCATCCCCGCGCTTGACCACCCTTGCCGGCGCCAGGGCGCGCTGCAGGGCCACCGGGGCGTCCGCACCGGGCTCCCGGTGGGGCACCGGGCCCGCCAGCGCCCGGGAGGCGTTGGCTTCGGCGGCCCGCTCGAACCGGTCGGAGGGATCGCTCACCCGAAGGCCGTCCCCTCGGTCGACGCCGGCGACAGGGCCGGAGCGCTGCTGGATGACGTGGGTGAGCTCGTGGGCGAGGGTGTGCCGGTCGTCGCCATCGCCGATGACGACGTGCACGCCGGAGGTGTAGGCGCGGGCGCCCACCTCGGCGGCGGAGGCGCGGGCCATGCTGTCGGTGTGCACCCGCACGTCGGAGAAGTCCGCGCCGAGGCGGGACTCCATCTGCGCGCGCACCGGCTCGGCGAGCGGCCTGCCGGGAGTCCGCAGCACCTCGTGGACCGACGACCGCCGCCCCGGCTCGAACTCGGTCTGCGCTTCGTGGCGCGCGTCCTTGGCGCGCGCCAACATCCGCACCACCGCGCGGTTGCCGGCGGTGCGCTGCAACGCGCGGATCCCGTCCTCGGTGAGTTCATCGGATCGCTGGCGTGACCGGGACCGCCGGTCGGGGGCGGCCGAGGCCCGTTCTGGCTGTTCCTGCAGGCGCATCCATGTTCCCTGAGGTCGTGGGTCCTGGATCGCCACCAGCGTGGCAGGTGGGTGGACGGGGGAGAAGGGATGAACAGACGGCCGAAAAGGGCAGTCTTTGAAAACGATCGCTCAGAACAGGGTCGCCGGCTCGACCGGTGCCGGCTCGGGCAGCGCGTCGAGGTCGGGCACCAGCGCCCGCACGTCGTCGTGGAACCGGCGGGCGAGTGCCGGCGCGTCGTCGTTGTCGGGGGTGTGCACGAAGACCGTCGGCGACCGGCCCTCGCGCAGCCAGCCGGCGACCACGCCGGTCCACGGCCGCCATCCCTCGGCGGTCTCCTCGGCCGAGTCGCGGCCCAGGTAGCGGACGATCGGCCGGTCGGTCAACGCCCGGGTCCGGCGCGGCAGCCGGGGTTTCTTGGCCCAGGCGTCCTGCTCGGCCTCGCTGGCCGGTGGGCGCTGGAAGAAGACCGTGGTGTCGAACGGCACCCATTCGGCGTCCGCGCCGGCGAGGGTCCCTTCCAGCAGCGACGTCGAGCCGGCGTCGGTGAAGAACCCGGGGTGGCGCACCTCCACGGCGCGCCGGCGGTCGGCGGGCAGCCGGCGCAGGAAGCGGCCGAGGGCGTCGACGTCCGCTGGGCCGAACGAGCCGGGCAACTGGGTCCACAGGACCGCCCGTTCGCCGAGCGGCTCGATCGCGTCCAGGAACGCCCGCATCTCGGCCTCGACCCCGACGAACCGGCGCTCGTGCGTGACGACCTTGGGCAGCTTGACCACGAACCGGAAGCCGGGGTCGGTCTGCTGTGCCCAGGTGGCGACGGTGTCCCGGGCGGGGGTCGCGTAGAAGGTGGTGTTGCCCTCGACCGCGTTGCACCAGCCGGCATAGGCCGCCAGGCGCTGTCTGGCCGGCAGTGGCCGCGGCAGGAACCGCCCAGGCCATGCCTTGTGGGTCCACATCGCGCAGCCGACATGAAGACCTGCCACTCCGCCCCGCTCCCGTCGATCGTTCTTTCGAAGGTGGACCCAATTATTTATGGGGCGATCTTCGGTGGGTCCGGCGGTGTGCCGATACCGTCGGCGCGTGAGTATCGACGACACGCGCCGGTTGTCCGCCGCTGATCTGGTTGGTCTGCTCGCCGAGTCGGATCGCCGACGGGTGTTCGCCGCGCTGGTGCTCGGCGCCAGGACGCTGCCGGAGGTGATCGCGGGCAGCGGGCTTGCGGCCGGCGAGGCGGCGGCCGCGCTGCAGAAGCTCGTTTCCGGCGGCATGGTCACCACCGACGCCGGGCGGGAACACTACGAGGCCGTCGAGGATGTCTTCAAGGCCGCGATGCGCACCGAGCGGAGGGTCTCGGCGGTCGGTGGCGACGGTGCCGGCGCCTACTTCCGCCGTGGGCGGTTGCTGGCGTTGCCGACCGAGGCGACGGTGCGTGCTCGGGTGCTCGGTGTGGTCGTCGAGGCGTTCGACCCCGATCACGTGTATTCCGAGGCGCGGGTCAACGCGCTGTGCGCGGAATGGCATGACGACTGGGTCAGCCTGCGCCGGGCGCTGGTCGACGAGGGGCTCATCCTCCGCGACCGCGGCGGCACCGGCTACCGCCGCTAGACAACCACCCGGCAGTGCGTGGTGAGCCGCCGCTCATCGTCCAGGACGTGCAGGTAGAAGGCGGGCGGCAGGTCGAGGTCGACCTCGGGGCGGGGTTCGGCGGGCAACGGCAGGGTGGACACCACGCCGGGGGCGACCGACAGCGGCAGGCCGGCGAACGTGGTCGCGGCCGCGGTGTGCGCGTGCCCGCACAGCACCGCGACCACGTTGCGGTGTGCGTCCAGCACCTCGGCGAGTCGCGCCGCGTTGTCCAGTTTGATCACGTCGACCAGTGGGCTGTGCAGGGACACCGGCGGGTGATGGAAGCAGACGAACGCGGGTGAGGCGGCCGTCGCGGCCAGGGTCGAGTCCAACCAGGACAGTGTCTCCTCGGCGAGAAACCCGTTGTCCTGGCCGGGAATCGTCGAGTCGGCGAGCAGGAAGCTCACGTCGCCGACCCGCTGGACCCGGTTGATCGGCCCGTCGCCTGCCGGCTCTCCGAGCAGCCCTTCGCGATAGGGTCCGCGACGGTCGTGGTTGCCCGGCAGGTGCAGCACCGGGTGCGGCGACTTGAGTGCGACGGCCAGTTCGGCGTACTCCTCAGGTCGACCGTGGTCGGCGAGGTCCCCGGTGACCAGCACCGCGTCCAGCTCGATCGAGTTCACGTAGTCCACGACCCGGCGGGCGCGCTCCGCGGCGCGCTCGCTGCCGTCCAGATGCAGGTCACTGAGGTGCGCGAAGACGATCACCCTGACATTCCAGCAGGTCTTTCCCCTCGGCGGGAGGGCCACTGGGGCGTGGGATCAGCCGACCACTGTTAGTTTGCCAGGGTGAGTCTCCTCGATGATGTGGCCGAGCGCGACGGCTGGCGCTGCTGGGTGTGCGACGAACCGGTCGATCCCGACATGTCGGTGAACGACCAGAGGGGACCCAGCGTCGACAGCCGGACCGCCGACCGCAAGGCCAAGGTCGTCGAGCGGCTCGCGCACCGAGGGTGCAACACCCGCAAGGGCGCGGTCAAGGTGGTCATCGCCTGGCCGGACCGCCTGCACGTGGTCGAACCCGCGCCGCTGATCACCGTCGCCGGGCGGCTGGAGCGCAAGGGGGGCCGTGAACTGGTGGCTCGTTGTCCGACCAAACAGGACGCCACGGAGGCGGCGGACTGGTTGGTGGACCGGTTCTCCCGACTGGTGCCCGGGCTGCCGGTGACCGCGGCCGTCGAGGCGGGCGGCGGCCAGTTCCTCGTCATCCTGGCCACCGGCCGCCGCTGACCTGACGTGCGAGGATCCACCGGTGGTGGAGACGAGCGTCCCCGTCCAGTGGCTGCTCGAGCAGCGGGAGCTGGGACTCAGCGTGCTGGCGGGCAAGGACGGGCTCGCACGGCGGATCACCTGGCCGCACAGCATCGAGCTGGCCGATCCGGTGCCCTGGCTGGACGGCGGCGAGCTGGTGTTGACGACGGGGCTGCGGCTGCCGGGCTCGGCCGCCGGCCGCCGGCGCTACGTCGAGAGCGTGCACGCCGCCGGGGTCGCCGGGCTGGCCTTCGGGGTCGGGCTGTCGTTCCACCGGGTGCCCGACGCCGTGGTGGCGGCGGCCGACCGGGTCGGGCTGCCGCTGCTGGAGGTGCCGCTGCCCACCCCGTTCGTCGCGGTGACCAAGGCGGTGACCCACCGGCTCGCGGAGCTGCGCTACGAGGGTGTGGCCAGGGCCGCCCGGGGGCAGTTGACGATGACCAGGGCGGCGCTGCGTGGCGGCCCCCGGGCCGTGGTGCGTGAGCTCGCGAACATCACCGGCGGCGGCGTGGCGCTGTTCGGTCGCGACGGTGCCGCGATAGCCACCCGCGGCCTGCGCGGGCCCCGCGCCGGACTGGTCCCGGCGGTGCTCGCGGACCTGCGGGCGGACGGCCCGGCGAGCACGTCGAGCACCGGACCGGACGGCGCGGCGATCGGCCAGCTGGTCCGCGTCGGGCGGCGGGTGCACGGCCGGTTGGTGCTGGTGACCGAGTCCGCGCCGGCCGTGGCCGACCAGCTGCTGGTCGGCCACGCGGTCTCGCTGATCGCGCTCGACCAGGAGAAGCCCCAACGGGTGCGGGACGCGCGGAACCGGGTGGGCGCGGTGCTCTGCGGGCTGTTGCTGGACGCGAGCCTGGACGCGGAGGCGGCGGCGGAGCTCCTGGCCGAGGCCGGTCTGCCGGTGCGGGACGGGATCGGGGTGCTGGCACTGCTCGGCGGCAGCCCCCGGCGCGCGCTCGCCGACGCCGACCGGGTCCTGGCCGAGCACGACCTGCCGCTGCTCGGGGCGGTGCGTGACGAGTGCGCGATCGTGCTGCTGCCGGCCGGGGCGCCGGACCTGGCCGGCGGTATGCGGACCGCCGCGGGTGCCGGGCTCGCCGCAGCGGCCGGTGTCGTCGGCC
>NZ_BAAGXS010000099.1:0-70390 GCF_054779715.1 Actinophytocola sediminis
CCGCCACGGGCTCGGCCGCCGGTGCACCACCGCGCCCCGGCCCTCGACCGCCGCGTCCGCCGCCGCGACCGCCTCGGCGCCCAGCAGCCGGCGACCGGCCACGGTCCGCCGCTGGTGGGCGTCGAACGCGGCGGCCACCTCGGTGTCCAGCGGGTCGGCCGGGTCCAGCTCCACCCGGCCGGACACCGACAGGGTCAACAGCGCGGGTAGCCCGGCGGTGACGCAGGCGCCGGCCAGGTCGTCGACCTCCTCGGCGGTGAGCAGGTCGAGCAGCGCCGAGCCGGTCACCAGGGACGTGCCGGCGAAGTCGGCCGAGGTCAGCTCGGTCAGGTCACGCCGCACGGTCACCGCAGGGACCGGCAGGCTGGCGGCCGCGTGCCCGAGCAGCGCCAGGTCGCGGTCGGTGAGGATCCAGTGCTGGGGGTTGGGCAGCCGGGGCGCGAGCCAACGGCCCATCGACCCGGTGCCGCAGCCGAGGTCGCGCACGACCAGCGGACCGGTCAGCTGGTCACGCAGCGGTTCGAGCAGATCCTCGCTGCGCGCGGCGGCGTCGGCGGCCTCCCGCAGCGCCAGCCACTCTGGTGCGAACTCGGTGTGCACGGTCCTCCACTCGGGTCGACTCCCTCCCACTAAACACGTCCACGGTCACCAGGAAGTTCATCGCGCGATAGAACCGTTCGGGTAGTAGGGACGTATGGAGGGCGAGACCACGAACTCAGGAGGATCGCGTGGCCCTACTGACAGCGTCCCCAGCGCGCACCCTGGTCGCCGCGGCCTGCGCCCAGGCGCTGCTGCTCGGCCTGCTGGCGGCGCTCGGCGCGCTCGGCCAGGCAGGCTGGCTGGCCGGACTGGTGTACGGCGTGCTCGGCGCGACCGCGCTCATCGTCGCGAGCAGGCGGTTCGACGTCGCGTCGTTCGGCCCGGCCGACCTGGTGACCATCGGCAGAGCGGTCCTCGTCGGCGGGGTGACCGCGCTGGTCGTCGACGGCTCGGCGCCGGTCGCGCTGCTGGTGGTGGTCACCTCGGTCGCGCTCGCGCTGGACGCGGTCGACGGCCGGGTCGCGCGGCACACCAACACGATCTCGGCGTTCGGCGCGCGGTTCGACATGGAGGTCGACGCGTTCCTGATCATGGTGCTGAGCGTGCACGTGGCTGGCGACCTCGGGCCGTGGGTGCTGGCCATCGGCGGCATGCGGTACCTGTGGGTGGCCGCCGGGCGGGTGTTCGGCTGGCTGCGGGCGCCGTTGCCGCCCAGCCTGCTGCGCAAGACCGTCGCGGCGGTCCAGGGGGTGGTGCTCGTCGTCGCGGCGTCCACGCTGCTCCCACCGCTGGGCTCCGGGCTGGTCGTCGGGCTGGCGCTGGTGGTCCTGCTCTGGTCGTTCGGCCGGGACCTGGTGTGGCTGCGCGCCCAGCGGGTCGTCGAGGTCAAGGAGCGGACGCCGTTACGCCGGTTCACCGGGCGGGTGGCCACCGGGCTGGCCTGGGTGCTGGTGCTGTTCGCCCTGCTGGCGCCCAACGACCTCAGCCTGTTCACGCCGGCGACGTTCCTGCGGCTGCCGGTCGAGGCGATCCTCATCGCCGGCATGGCGGTGGTGCTGCCGCGCAGGCCCCGGCTGGTGATGGCGGTGGTGGCCGGTGTCGGCCTCGGCCTGCTGACGATCATGAAGTTCTTCGACATGGGTTTCTACGAGACCCTGGCCAGGCCGTTCGACCCGATCTTCGACTGGACCTTCCTCGGCCCCGGGGTGGAGTTCCTGCGGGACTCGATCGGCGCGTTGGGCGCGAACCTGGTCGTGGTCGCGGCGGTGGCGCTCGCGATCGGCGTGCTGGTGCTGATGAGCTGGGCGGTGCTGCGGATGTCGCGGGTGGCGGTCGACAACCGCATGCGCGCGGCCCGCGCGGTCACCGTGTTCGGCCTGGTGTGGATGATCTGCGCGATGTTCGGCGTGCAGATCACGGACAACACGCCGGTGGCCGCCCGCAGCGCGATGTCGGCGGCGTATCAGGACGCGCGCCAGATCCGGGCCGGGCTGCTCGACCCGATGGCCTTCGCCAAGGAGGCCGCCGACGACGACTTCCGGCACACCAGGGGCAGCGACCTGCTGACCGCGTTGGCCGGCAAGGACGTGCTGGTGACCTTCGTGGAGAGCTACGGTCGGGTGGCGCTGGACGACCCCGAGATCTCATCGGAGATCACCGCGCTGCTCAACGACGGCACCGACCGGCTGCGCGGCGCCGGCTTCGAGTCACGCAGCGCGTTCCTCGAGTCGTCGACCTCCGGTGGCGGCAGCTGGTTCGCGCACGGCACCCTGCAGTCAGGGCTGTGGATCAACAACCAGCAGCGCTACGACGCCCTCACCGCGGGCGACCGGCTGACGCTGTCCGGTGCGTTCCGGCGGGCAGGCTGGCGGACGGTGTGCGTCGCGCCGCAGATCACCAGGGACTGGCCGGAGGCGGAGTACTTCGGCTACGACCAGGTCTACGACGCCAACAACGTCGGCTACCAGGGTCCGCAGTTCGCGTACTCGAAGATGCCCGACCAGTTCGCCATGGCGCACTTCGAGCGGACCGAGCGCGACCGGCCGGACCGGGCGCCGGTGATGGCCGAGCTGGACCTGACCTCGTCGCACTCCCCGTGGGCGCCGCTGCCGTCGATGGTCGACTGGGACGAGGTCGGCGACGGCTCGGTGTTCGACCCGCAGCCGGCCGAGTCCACGCCGTCCAAGGAGATCTGGCCGGACCCGACGAAGGTCAAGCACGCGTTCGGCGACGCGGTCGAGTACTCGCTGGAGACGCTGATCTCCTACGTCGAGACCCACGGGGACGACGACCTGGTGCTGATCATGCTGGGCGACCACCAGCCGGCGCCGATCGTGGCCGGCAAGGACGCGCCGTGGGACGTGCCGATCTCGATCATCACCAGGGACCAGGCGGTGCTCGACCGGATGGCGTCCTGGGAGTGGCAGCCGGGCATGCTGCCGTCGCCGACCGCGACGGTGTGGCCGATGGACACCTTCCGTGACCGGTTCCTGCGCACGTTCAGCCCCCAGTCGGACCCGGCCCGCTCCGCCGCCGGCCACGAGGCGGGCTGACCAGGGGGTTCACTCGCGGCGGTTCACTCGCGGCGGCGGGGCCTGCCGAGCAGGCGCCTGCCGGCCTCCAGGAGGTGGCGGCGCAGCTCGTCGTCGGTGAGGTCGGCCAGGGCGGGTGAGCCGCCGGCCAGGGCGATCCCGAGCATCGCCACGTGTGCGGCGACCTTCGCGGCCGGGTCGCTGTCCGCGTCCCCGTTCGCAGCGCCGTTCGCAGCGCTGTTGGCACCGCACAGCAGGTCGGTCAGGCACTCCTTGACGTTCTCGCCGTCGTGCAGGGAACGCTCCAGCGCCCGCGCCACCCCGGGGTCGCTGGAGAACACCGCGGCCAGTGCCCGGTGCTCGACCACCAGCTCGACGATGCCGGCGAGCACGTGGTCGACCTGGGCCCCCCGCCGCCGCAGCGCGGAGGCCTCCTTGGCGATCGTGCCGAGCTGGCGCAACGCGGGCTCGGCCACCGCCTCGGTGATCTCGTCCTTGGTCCTGAAGTGGTAGTACACCGCCGCCTTCGTGACCCCGAGGGCATCGGCGATCATCTGCAGCGAGGTGCCCTCGACCCCGTGTTGGGTGAACAACGCGAGTGCCGTCTCGAGCAACCGGTCGCGGGTGTCGCCCGCGCGGGCGGCGACCGTGGTCACAGGCGTCATCGGACCTCCTCGCTGAGAAATCCAGCATACTCTCTCAGCTTGTCGATCGACAAGTGCCCAACTTGCCGTGCGGCAAGTCACATACTTGCCGATCGGCTTGGCGCGCGCTTGCCGTTCGGCTAGCTTCGACAGGGATCGAATCCGAGCGAAGCCCCGGGAGTTTGTGGTGGCAACATTCCTCTACCGGCTCGGCCGCGCGTCCTTTCGGCGCCGCTGGCTGGTCACCGGTATCTGGACGGTCCTGCTGATCGTGTTCGGCATCGGCGCGGTGGGGCTGTCCGGCCAGCTGTCCAACGCGGTGTCCATCCCGGGCACCGAGGCGCAGCGGGCCATCGACCACCTCAAGTCGACCTTTCCCGAGGCCGGTGTCGGCGGCGCGACCGGCCGGGTGGCGATCGCCGCCCCCGAAGGCCAGACGCTGGCCGAGCCGGCCAACCAGGTCGCGGTCGGCAAGGTCGTCGCCGCGCTGGGTGACGCGCCGGAGGTCACCCAGGTCGCCGACCCCTTCCAGACCGGGGCCATCTCCCCGGACGGGCGGGTCGCGCTGGTCCAGGTCGGCTACGACCAACAGGCCTTCGAGCTGACCGACGCCGACCGCGAGGCGCTGCTGGCGACCGCGGCCGTCGGTGAGCGGGATGGCCTGCTGGTCGAGATCGGCGGGGACGCGGTACGCGGCGCGCCGGAGACCGGCGCGACCGAGATCCTCGGCGTCGCGGTCGCCGCGCTGGTCCTGGTGATCACCTTCGGCTCGCTGCTCGCGGCCGGGCTGCCCCTGCTCACCGCGCTGGTCGGCGTCGGCGTCGGCATGGCCGGCATCACCGCCGTGTCCGGGTTCACCGAGCTCAACGCCAACACCCCGGTGCTCGCGCTGATGATCGGGCTCGCGGTCGGCATCGACTACGCGCTGTTCATCGTCTCCCGCTACCGCAGTGAGCTGGCCGACGGCCGCGACCACGAGCAGGCCGCCGCCAGGGCGACCGGCACCGCGGGCTCCGCGGTGATCTTCGCCGGCCTCACGGTGATCATCGCGCTGGCCGGGCTGACCGTCATCGGCATCCCGTTCCTGGCCCAGATGGGCATCGCCGCCGCGATCACCGTCGCGGTCGCCGTGCTGATCGCGCTCACCCTGCTGCCCGCGCTGCTCGGCTTCGCCGGCGACAAGGTGCGCGGCCGGCTCCCCGGTCTGCGTGGCGGGCCGAAGCCGGGTGCGCCCAGCATGGGCGAGCGGTGGGCGCGGTTGGTCTCCCGGCACCGGGTCTCGATGCTGGTGGCGTCGGTGGTGGGGCTGCTGGTGCTGGCCGTGCCGGCGATGAGCATGCAGCTCGGCCTGCCCGACGACAGCACCGCGGCGCCGGACTCCGGCGAGCGCAAGGCCTACGAGCTGGTCAGCGACTCCTTCGGGCCAGGGCTCAACGGCCCGCTGGTGGTCGTCGTCGACGTCGCGGACAGCCGGGACAAGCAGGCCGCGGCCGCCACGGCCATGCAGCGGATCGACGAGCTGGACAACACCGGCATGGTCACCCCGCCGCGGTTCAACCCGGCGGGCGACACCGCGCTGCTCAACGTCATCCCGGACACCGGCCCGAGCGACCCGGCCACCGAGGACCTGGTCGCCGACATCCGCGACGCCGCGGGCGGACTGGCCGACGACACCGGCGCACGGCTGTCGGTGACCGGGCAGACCGCGGCCAACATCGACGTCTCCGACCGGATGTCCGACGCGATGCTGCCCTACCTGCTGTTGGTCGTCGGGCTCGCGTTCCTGTTGCTGATGCTGGTGTTCCGCTCACTGCTGGTGCCGCTCAAGGCGACGCTGGGCTTCCTCGGCTCGGTGGCGGCGACCTTCGGCGCGGTGGTCGCGGTGTTCCAGTGGGGGTGGCTGACCGACCTGCTCGGCGTGGAGAGCACCGGGCCGATCATGAGCATGCTGCCGATCCTGCTGATCGGTGTCCTGTTCGGACTCGCGATGGACTACCAGGTGTTCCTGGTGACCAGGATGCGCGAGGAGTACGTGCACGGCGCTCCCGCGGAGGAGGCCGTGATCAGCGGTTTCCGACACGGCGCCCGGGTGGTCGTGGCCGCCGCGCTGATCATGACCAGCGTGTTCGCCGGGTTCGTGTTCGCCGAGGACACGCTGATCCAGTCGATCGGCTTCGCGCTCGCGGTCGGGGTCGCGGTGGACGCGTTCGTGATCCGGATGACGCTGGTGCCGGCGGTGATGGCGCTGCTCGGCCGCAGCGCGTGGTGGCTGCCCCGCTGGCTGGACCGGTTGCTGCCCAACGTGGACGTCGAGGGCGAACGACTGGTCGAGCCCCCACGCGACGAGCAGCCCGACCGCACCCCGGTGCCGGTCTAGGGCCCTGAATGGGTCATTGGGGACGCTCACCGTCCCCAATGACCCATTCAGGGCATCAAGCCGGCGCGGAGGGTGTTGACCCTGGCCAGGGCGTCGCCGAAGGCGGCGGGGTCCAGGGTGCCGTCGGCGAGGGCGGTGGCCAGGGCGGTGGCCGCCGCGTCGCCCTGGTCGACGTCGCGGGCCGAGGCCAGGATCAGGTCCGCGCCCGCCTGTGCGGCCAGTATCGCCCGGTTGCCGGTCGAGCCGTAGTCGCGCAACGCGTTGGCCTCCAACGCGTCGGTGATCGTGACCCCGGTGAACCCGTTGCGGGCACGCAGTTCCCGCTCGATGACCACAGTGGACAGGCCGGCCGGGCGGGCGCCGTCCACCGCCGGATACACCGCCCAGGACAGCATGACGAGCTTCGCGCCCGCCGAGATCGAGGCCTGGTAAGGAGCTTCGTGCACGGTGCGCAGGGTGTCGAGGTCAACGGGCAGGGTGACCGGTTTCTGGTCGGTGTTGTCGGTCGCGTCCGCCGGGCCGAGCCCGGGGAAGTGCTTCACCGTGGCCGCGACGCCCGCTGCCTGCTGGGCGCGCACGTAGTTCGCCCCCAGCGTGGCGACCACCGACGGGTCCGAGCTGAACGACCGCTCGTAGTTGTCCATCAGGTCGCCCGGCTCGTGGAACACGTCCAGCACGGGCGCGAGGTTGACGTTCAGCCCGACACCCGCGAGGTTCTCCCCCGCGCCGCGCCCGGCGTCGGTCGCCGCCGCGCCCGGGTCCGCCGACAGTCCGACGTCCTTGTGCGACAGCGCGGGCTCGCCGGGCAGCCGGCGGATCAGCCCGCCCTCCTGGTCGGTCATCAGCAACAGCGGTTCGCGCACCGGGCTCTGCGCGGCGGCAGCCCGCAGCTGCTCGACGACCGCGGCGATCTGCTCGGCGCTGGACACGTTCTCACCGAAGAAGATCACCCCGGCGGCCTCGCCCGCACGGATGCTGGCCAGCAGGCTCGCCGGCGGCACCAGCCCCGGATACGAGTAGACGACCCGTTGACCGGCGGCCTGTCTGGCGAAGGCGAGCTCGGCCACGGTGGCGTCGCGCTCGGCCTGGCCGCTGGTCACCGCGACCACCCCGAGTGCGACTATCCCCGCCAGCAGTCGGAAGCTCAGTCCTTGGCGCATGAGTTCGAGAGTAACTCAACAATGCAACAGACCGTAAGTTTCTAACTACCTCACGGTACGACCACGACCGGCCAGCGACCGGCGCGGATCAGCCTGGTGGCCACCGAGCCGGCGATGCGATGCCCCGCGCTGGTGGACGCGCCGACCACCACGGTGTCGGCCTGGCACCGGTCGGCCACCTCCCGCAGGCTGGAGTACGGGTCGCCGTAGCGCACGACGAACGTGACCGCGACGCCCAACTCCTCGGCCCGCTCCCGCACCTCGTCGCGCAACTCCGCCCGCAGCAGGGTGAACGTGCGCTGCTCGAAGGCCATCGCCGCACCGCTCAGCGCGAGTGCGGAGCAGGTGCCGATCAGCGCGACCAGCAGGCGGTAGCCCTGGCGCCCGGCAAGGCCGAACGCGTAGGCCGCCGCCCGCATCGCGGTGTCCGAACCGTCGACGCCGACCATGATCGTGTTCGGTGCGGTCGACCTCGGCCCGAAACGCTCCACTGTGGACTCGAACACGCCGGCGGGTTCGGGGTCCATGCCGTATCGCTCCCCTACCTCGTGATCGGGTCGTTGACCGGCTGGTCCTGCTTCTTGGTCTCCTCGAGGTCGATCGTGTTCCGCAGGGTGACCGGCTTGAGCAGCAGTGCCGCGATCAACCCGACGAACGCGGCCCCGGCGGCGATGATGAAGATGTGCGCGGTCGCGTCGCCGTACACCACCCGCACGATGTCCTGCACCTGCGGCGGCAGCGCGGCCAGATTCAGCGCGCTGGTGTCCCCGCCCTGGGTCAGGCCCTGCCCACGCATCGCGGTGGTCAGGTCGGCGGTGACCCGGTTGGCCAGCACCGCGCCGAGCACCGACACGCCGATCGTGCCGCCCAGCGAGCGGAAGAAGGTCACCGACGCGCTCGCCGCGCCGAGATCGCGCAGCGGCACCGAGTTCTGCACGATCAGCACCAGGTTCTGCATCGTCATCCCGACGCCGACGCCGACCAGCAGCATCGCACCGGACACGATGACCAGCGAGGTGTCGTGGTCGATCGTGCCGAGCCCGAGGAACCCGAGCACCAGGACGACCGCACCGGTCACCACATAGGGCTTGATCCGCCCGGACCGGCTGATCATCCGGCCGGCCACGGTGGAGGCCACCAGCACGCCGGCCATCATCGGGATCGTCAACAGGCCGGCCTCGGTCGGCGAGTAGCCGCGGCCGATCTGGAAGTACTGGCCGAGGAACACCGCCCCACCGAACATCGCGAGCCCGACGGCGAGACTGCCCAGGATCGCCAGCGACGCGGTCCTGGTGCGCACGATCCGCAGCGGGACCACCGGTTCGCGCACCCTGGACTCGACCACCGTGGCCGCCGCGAGCAGCACCACCCCGCCCCCGGCCATCGCCGCGGTCTGCCAGGACAGCCAGTCGAACGAGTTGCCGACGAAGGAGACCCAGATCAGCAGCACGCTGACCCCGACCGCGATCAGCCCAGCGCCCGCGTAGTCGATCTGCACGTCGTCCCGGCGGACGGTCTTCAGCTTGAGGGTCTTCTGCAGCACGACGAACGCGATGACCGCGATCGGCACGCCGACGAAGAAGCACCAGCGCCACCCCAGCCACGGCACGTCGACGATCAGCCCGCCGAGCAGCGGCCCGCCGACCGTGGCGACGGCCATCACCCCGCCGAGGTAGCCGTTGTAGCGGCCGCGTTGCAGCGGCGGGATGATCGCGGCTATCACGACCTGGACGAGTGCCTGCAGGCCACCGACGCCGAGGCCCTGCAGGGCGCGGAACCCGATGAGCTGCTCGGCGTTCTGGGCGAACCCGCTGGCCACCGAGCCGAGCACGAAGATCCCGATGGCGACCTGGACGAGCGTCTTCTTGTTGAACAGATCAGCGAGCTTTCCCCAGATCGGGGTACTCGCGGTGGCGGTCAGCAACGTCGCGGTGACCACCCAGGTGTACTGCGCCTGCGAGCCGTTGAGCGAGCCGATGATCAGCGGCAGGGCCGTGGACACCACGGTCGAGCTGATCATCGCTACGAACAGCACCAGCAACAGGCCGGAAAGCGACTCCAGCACCTGGCGGTGTGGCATCGGCTCGCTGCCGACCTCCGCCGTGGCCTGTGGTCTGGCCTCACCCATCCCCTCGGTCCTCCTCCTGGGTTGACGCCCGATTTGCGCATTGGGCAAAATTGCTCACAAGGAATCTAACACGAGCGGATAGGGTGCTATTCCGTGGAGCCCGTGAGCACTCTGCGTGAACGTAAGAAAGCGGCGACGAGGAAGTCGCTGCACGAGACCGCCCTGCGGCTGGCGGTGGCGCGCGGGTTGGACGGCGTGACCGTGGAGGACATCGCCGACGAGGTGGGAGTGTCCCGGCGCACGTTCTCGAACTACTTCGCCAACAAGGAGGACGCGGTCCTGCACGCCGACCGCGAGCGCACCCGGCGGCTGCTGGAGCTGGTGCGCGACCGACCGGCCACCGAGCACGCCTGGACGGCGCTGCGGCACAGCGCGGTCCAGCTGTACGACCGGCGGGCCCAGCGCGCCCCGGAGTGGGTGGCCCAGCTGCGGTTGCTTCGCCGGCATCCGTCGCTGCTGGCCAGGCAGGCAGCCGACCAGTTGGCGCTGGAGCACGACCTGGTCGACGTGCTGGTGGCGCGCGGCCTGGCCGACGTGGAGCTGGCCAGGTTGATGGCGGCGACGTTCCTGGCGGTGGTGCGCACGGCGGGCACGCTGTGGTTCGAGAGCGCGGGCGGGGTGCCGCTGCCCGACCTGGTCGACCGGCTGCTCGACCGGGTCCGGTTCGCCTGACCAGGCTCAGGCGATGTGCTCGTCCGGCCGCCGGTGGTAGCTGTTCACGTACTCCTGGCGGGACAGCTCCTGGATCGCGGCCATCACCTCGTCGGTCGCCGCCCGGCGCGCGCGCAGGTTGTGCTCGGTCCAGCCGGAGAAGTCCATCGGCTCGCCGAACCGGACGGTGACCTTTGCCGGTCGCGGGATCCTGCCGCCACGCGGCATCAGCCGCTCGGTCCCGGTGAGCGCCACCGGCACCACCGGCGCGCCGGTGGTGAACGCCAGCACCGCCACCCCGGTGTGCCCCCGGTAGAGCCGGCCGTCCAGCGACCGGGTGCCCTCGGGGTAGATCGCGAACACCCCGCCCGCGTTGAGCACCTGTTGGCCCGCGTTCAGCGCCGCCAGCCCGGCGTGCGCGTTGCCCCGCTCGACCGGGATGTAGCCGAGGCCGGACATCGCCACGGCCATCAGCCGGCCGCGCACGCCACGCGCGGTGAAGTACTCCGCCTTGCCGAGAAACCGCACCCGCCGGCGCACCACCAGCGAGATCACCGCGGTGTCGAGCACCGCACGGTGGTTGGCCGCCAGGATCACCGGGCCGTCGACCGGCACGTTGGCCAGGCCACGCACCGTCGGCCGGTAGACCAGCCGTGCCAGGGGGGCCAGGACATAACGGACTAACTGGTGCAGCACAGGTCTCTCCCGGTCTCGGACTACCGACCAGCATGCCACGCCGGCCGGTCACCGATCCGGGACACGAGCGATCCACGGCTCGCTCACGGCTGACCGTCAGGGCTCCACATCGGGGCGTTCGGCGGCGAGCTTGCGGTCAAGGCCCTCGCCCTGCTCCTGCTCGCTGGGGGTGGTGCCGAAGCGGTCCGCGCCCGACCAGTGCTCCGGCGGCTCGATGCCCTTCTCCAGCGGGTCGACGCCGAGCTCGTCCTCGTCGGTCCCCTCTGCGGTGTTCAACGTGGCCGGGTCCCATGCCTGCTCGGCAGCATCATCACCAGCATCATCACCAGCATCGTCAGCCATCGCGCCGGTCCTCGTCGTCGGCGGGCACCGGCAGGCTCTGGTCGTGCAGATCGGCCGAGTCCGCCTCGGCATCCGCGGTCGCCGGCGGCTCCTGCTCGGTGTCCGTTCCGGTGTCCGCGCCGACCTCCCGGGACTGCTCGAGGATGTCGGCCTCGTCCGCACTCGGCTCGGGGTTCACGCGGGGTCACCGGTCCACTGCAGCAGCGCGACGGTCATGGTCAGCGCGCGCCGCACGGTGTCCAGCCCGGTCAACGGATCCAACTTGCGCACCACGAGATCCAGCTGGAACGCGGCGTCCTCCTGGTTGCCGTTGAGGTCGGCCAGCAGCGCCCGCACCGTCGCCCGCACCGGTGGCGCCAGCTCGTCGACCGACAGCTGGGTGTCGTCCTCGCCGCGCAGGTCGACGGCGAAGGCGATCTCCCCACTGGCCGTGCCCGCGGTGTCGCGCACCGCGGTGGCGGCCACCTGGATCAGCTCGGCGACCACGTCCCGGACATAGGGCCGAAGCTGTTCGCCCTGGTCGGCGACGGTCTCAAGCGCCTTGGACAGGCCATCCGCGTCACTGTCCAGCACACAGTGGACCAGGCGATGCGCGGTGGCCTGGGCAGCCGTTGCTCTACGCATACCGGGGTGCTCCTTCCCTGCCGGTCGCGGTGAGGGTGCCCAGGCCATGCGCTGGCAAACCATGGGGGATCAATCCAGGGGATCAGCCGAAGGAGTTACCAGCGGTACCAGCGACCGGACCCACCGGCGGCCGGGCGACGCATCACGAAGCCGAGCAGCCAGACGACAAGCAGCACACCGGCGACGATCCACAGTGCCTTCATGGCGAATCCCGCGCCGAACAGAGCCAGGACGACGAGCAGCACCAGAATCAGCGGAAGCATGATCGTTAGAGCCTTCTTCCTTGTTGTCGGGCCGGCGGCCAATTCGGTGAACCGCCGACGCCCCACGGCTACCCTTGCCAGACAAGGAAAAACTCGGCCATCTGGCGGGTTTTGCCGTGCCCGCCACGGGTATTGTCCTCCGGTCCTGTACGCCCTACGGGGCGTCGAACAACGCGCTGACCGACTCTCCATTGTGGATTCGGCGCATCGCCTCGGCGAGCGCGGGCGCGATGGACAGCACGGTCAGCTTCGGTGTCCGGTGCCCGTTGGGCACCGGAACCGTGTTGGTGCACACAATCTCGACGACGTCGGGCTGTTCCCCGATGCGCTGCAACGCGCCCGCCGCGAACAGCCCGTGCGTGCAGGCCACCCTGATCGACCTGGCGTCGCGCTCGCGCAGCCGGTCGAGCAGCTCGATCACCGTGCTGCCCTTGGCGATCTCGTCGTCGAGCACGATCACGTCCCGGCCGGAGACGTCGCCGATGATGTCGGAGATGGTGACCTTGTCGTCGGCGAAGCGCTGCTTGGCACCGGCGGCCACCGGCACGTTCAGCAGCCGGGCGAAGTGCGATGCCTCCTTGGCGTTGCCCAGATCCGGCGACACCACCACCGAGTTGGACAGGTCGAGCCGCGTGAAGTAGGCCGCGAGCTCGCGCAGCGCGTGCAGGTGGTCGACCGGCACACTGAAGAATCCGTGCACCTGCGGGGAATGCAGCGTCATCGCGAGCACCCGGCTGGCGCCGGCGGACACCAGCAGGTCGGCCACCAGCCGCGCGCCGATGGAGATCCGGGGGGCGTCCTTCTTGTCCGAGCGCGCGTAGGCGTAGTGCGGCAGCACGACCGTGGTCCGCGCGGCCGACGCGCCCCTGGCCGCGTCGAGCATCAACAGCAGCTCGACCAGGTTCTCCTGCACCGGGTTCACCAACGGCTGGATCAGGAACACGTCCCGCTCGCGGCAGTTGGCCTGCAGCTGGACCTCGAGGCAGTCGTTGGCGAACCGCTCGACCCGGACCGGGCGCAGCGGCACCTCCAGGTGCGCGCAGATCTCCGCCGCCAACTCCGGATGCGCGCTGCCACTGAAGACCGCGATGTCCCGCACGAACGACTCCCCTGCTCGACCAGCCACGCCCGTGGCGCATCGTACTGGTCGGAGCGGGGAGTCGATCGGGCAACGGAGGTCACGTCAGAACCCCGTCAGAACGAGGTCGGCACCGACGGATGGCGCTGGATCTGCAACGCCCCGCGCACGACCACCTCCTTGTAGAAAGCGGCCAGCCTGCCGGTGAGCACGGCCTCGCGCGGGCTGTCATCCCGGTGCACGAACTGGATCAGCCCGTCCTTGCGGCCGAGGCTGATGCACTGGTTGACATACCGGAACCGCATCGGCTTCACCGTCCTGCCGGCCTGACGGGCCACGATCGCCCGCACCGCCTGCTGCGCGACCGGCAACCCGGTGGCGCACGCCATCCGCAGCTCCTGCCCGTCGGCCAGGCGCACCGCGGCCGCGTCCCCGACGGCGTAGACGTCCGGATGCGACACCGAGCGGAGCGTGTCGTCCACGACCATCCGGCCGTGGTCGTCCACCGCGAGGCCGGCCTCGGCGGCCAGCGCCGGCACAGTGAACCCGGTGGTCCAGACCACGAGGTCGGAGGGCACGTGCTCCCCGTCGGCGAGCACCACCCCGTCCGCGCGCACCTCCGCCACCAGGGCCTGGTCCAGGACGTCGATCCCCAACCGGGTGAACACTCGGCGCAGATGCCGCCGGCCGCGCTCGGACAGCCGCTCACCGAGCACGTCGCCGGTGATCAGCCGCACCTTCAACGACGGCAACGACTCGGCGAGCTCGGTGGCCGCCTCGATGCCGGTCAGGCCGCCACCGATCACGGTGGCTGTGCCCGCGGTGGTGGCCCGCGCGCGCAACGCGGCCGCCTGCTCGGCCCCGACGACGGTGTACGCGTGCTCGGCCACGCCGGGGACCGACTCCAGGTCGGCCCTGCTGCCCAGCGCGTAGATCAGCACGTCGTAGGCCAGCGGCTCCCCCGCCGCCACCTCGATCCGCCGCGCCAGCGGGTCGATCCGGGTGACCCGGTCGACGACCAGCCGCGTGCCGGTCCCCCGCAGCAGGTCGGCGAGCTTGCGCTCGCGCAGCTGCTGTCCGGCGGCCAGCTGGTGCAGGCGCACCCGCTCCACGAACCGGTCCCGCTCGTTGACCAGCGTCACGCTGGTCCCGGACTGCCTCGCGGCCAGGTTGGCGGCCACCTGACCCGCGTAACCGGCACCGACAACCACGATGTTGGTCACGGTGTTCGTCATGGTGTTTCTCCCTTCGCGTCGCCTGGTGGACGGGGCGGCGCGACGGTTCGTGACAACGCCCGATGGCGATGCCGGTCACACACGGTACGGTTTTGACAGCCGAAGGAGGAGACAAGACATGCGAGTCGTTGCGGACACCGCCCGCTGTGTTGGCGCTGGCCAGTGCGTGCTGACCGAGCCCGACGTCTTCGATCAGAGCGACGACGACGGCACTGTCGTGTTGCTGACCGAGACCGTCAACGGCGCCCATCGCGCCGCGGTGGAGGAGGCCATCGAGATGTGCCCCAGCCAGGCCATCTCCATGATCGAGGACTGAATGATCGAGGACTGACCAGCGGACTGACCGAGGGGCTCAGAACCGCACGATCGTCCGGCCGCCGCTGCCGAACCGGTCGAACGCCTCGTTCACGCCACCGAGGTCGGTGGTGTGGGTGGCCAGGGAGGCGATGTCCAGCCGCCCCTCGGCCAGTTCGTTGAGCAGCCGGGGCACGTCCACGTCCGGGTCGCTCGACCCGTACACGCAGCCCTGCAGCGTGCGGCCGAACCAGTACAGCTCGAGCGCGTTGAACTCCACCGGGCTCTTGCGGCTGCCGACGCCGATGACCGTCACCGTGCCGCCGCGCCGGGTCGCCGACCAGGACGCGCGGATGGTCGCCGGCTGGCCGACACAGTCGAAGGCGTGGTCGGCGCCTCGGCCGCCGGTCAGCCGGCGGACCGACTTGCTGGTGGTCTCGTCCGCGCGCACGAACTCGGTCGCCCCGTGCAGGATCGCCAGCGCCGCCTTCGCCTCGGTGACGTCCACGCCGATGATCGGCGACGCGCCGGCGGCCCGCGCGGCCTGCAGCACCGACAGGCCGACCCCGCCGAGGCCCATCACCAGCACCGACTGGCCAGGCCGGACCCGCGCCGTGTTGTGCACCGCGCCGTTGCCGGTGAGCACCGCGCAACCGAGCAACGCGGCCTCGGCCAACGGCACGTCGGCCGGGATCGGCACCACACCCTGTTGGGGGACAACGGTTTCCTCGGCGAAGGCGCCGGTCCCCAGGCCCGGGTACACCGGCGTGCCGTCCGCCAGCGTCGCGTAGGGCTGGGCGGCGCGCTCCTCGGCATGCACGCACAGGTACGGCTCGCCCTCCTCGCAGAACCAGCACGCCCGGCACGCGGGCGCCCAGTTCAGCACCACCCGGTCGCCGACGACCACCCGGTCGACCCCGGGGCCGACGGCCACCACCGTGCCGGCGCCCTCGTGCCCGAGTACGGCGGGCATCGTGGGCGCGAGGGTGCCGTTGGCCAGCGACAGGTCCGAGTGGCACACGCCGGCGGCCGCGATCTTGACCCGGACCTGGCCGGGGCCGGGATCGGGGAGCACGATGTCGCACACCTCGAGCGGATCGCCCTGTCGCATCAGCACCGCTGCCCTGACCATCGGTCTCCCTCGGTTCGTCGATCTGCCGGCCGTTTATACCCGTCCAGGATGACTGGCCAGGGCACCGGGGAGCCAGTACCGGTGTCCAGGTCGGTGTCCTACTGGGCGCGTCGCACAAGTGGGACTGTGCCGGAATAGCGGTCCGCGGACGTCCATTCCGGAATTGCGCACCGGGATTGTCGCGTTCGTACAATCGGCCGCGGCGGCCGCCATGCCATGCTCGGTCCTCGTGGCACGATACGGATACCTGGGAACCATGCGGACCAAGCCCGGCGGACGCGACGAGGTGGTGCGCCTGCTGCTGAGCGGTCAGGACGGCCTGCGCGCGGCTGGTTGTGAGCTCTACGTCGTCGGCACCGCCGAGCACGACCCCGACCTCATCTGGGTACAGGAGGTCTGGGGCAGCAAGGCCGAGCACGACGCCGCGCTCCACCAGCCGGCGACCAAGGCCGCCATCGCCGCCGCGATGCCGCTGCTCACCGGGGAGTTCACCAGCCAGGAGATCGACATCGCCGGTGGTCTCGGACTGACCGCCACCCCGTAGGTCACCCGTCGAACAGCGACAGCCGGATGTCCCGCGCCTCGGTGAAGTGCTCCAGTGCGAGCTTCTCCGCGGTGTCGCTGTCCCTGGCGTCGATCGCCGCCACCAACGCGGTGTGCTGGTCGTTGGACCGTCCCCAGCGTCCCGGACTGGACAGCGTCGTCGCCGGGTAGCGGGCCAGGTGCAGGTCCAGCCGCTCCAGCAGGTCGATCAGCGACACGTTGCGGCTCGCCCGCCAGATCGCGGTGTGGAACTGGCGATTGGTCTCGACCATCGCCTCGACGTCGCCCTCGGCCACCGACTCCAGCTTGGCCAGCGCCCGGCGCAACAGCATCAGGTCGTGCGCGCTGCGCCGCTCGGCGGCGAGCCGGGCGGCGGTGCCCTCCAACGCGATCCGGGTCTCGTAGATGTCGAGCACCTCCTCCGGACCGCGTTCGCGCACCACCAGGCCGCGCTCACTGCGCTCGACCAGACCGTCATGCTGCAACTTGGACAGTGCTTCCCGGATCGGCGTTCGGCTGACCTCGCACCATTCGGCCAGCGCGGACTCGACCAGTTGCTGGCCAGGACGCAGATCTCCCGACCGGATGGCTTCCTTGAGCCGCTGGTACGGTGTGATCTTGTTTACCGCTTCCGGCATTCGTACGATAGAACGGCTTGTCCTGGCGGACGCCATGACACATTCTCCCCATCTCGTGCGTCGTGGCGGTTACCCCGGTGTCCGCCGATAGAGGGCATTCTTGGCTGATTTTCGCGAGTCGTCAACGTTTTCCGGCAATTGTGGTCATAGAAATGACCACAATTGTCCTGTCCATTTCGGATCGGTGATAATCATGCGGAAACATATCGTTGTGCGACCGGGCACCCGTCGACCGGTACCGTGCGGGCCATGACCCGGATCGCGTTCATCGGACTCGGCATCATGGGCCTGCCCATGGCCACGAACCTCGTCCAGGCCGGCCATGACGTCGTCGGCTACAACCGTAGCGAGCCGAAGCGGGCCAGATTCGCGCAGGCCGGCGGTATCGCGGCCGACTCGGTGGCCGACGCGGTCGCGGACGCCGAGGTGATCATCACCATGCTGCCGGACTCCCCCGACGTGGCCTCGGTGGTGCTCGACCCCGGCGGCGTGCTGGAGTCGGCGAGCGACGGCGCGCTGCTGATCGACATGAGCACCATCGCCCCGGCCACCGCGCGCACGGTCGCCGAGCGCGCGGCCGAGGCCGACCTGCGCGCGCTCGACGCGCCGGTGAGCGGCGGCGAGCAGGGCGCGATCGACGGCACGCTGTCGATCATGGTCGGCGGCGACCCGGCCGATGTCGCGGCCGCCCGCCCACTGCTGGACGTACTCGGCGCGACGATCGTCCACGTCGGACCGGCCGGCTCCGGGCAGACGGTGAAGGCCGCCAACCAGCTGATCGTCGCCGGCACCATCGAGCTGGTGGCCGAGGCACTGACCTTCCTCGCCGCACACGGGGTCGACCAGCACCGCGCGATCGAGGTGCTCGCCGGCGGGCTGGCCGGCAGCACGGTCCTGGACCGCAAGGCGGCCGGCATGGTGGCCGACGAGTTCACCCCCGGCTTCCGGATCGACCTGCACCACAAGGATCTCGGCATCGTGGTCGACTCGGCGCGCGCGGCGGGCGTGGTGATCCCGCTCGGCGCCGCGGTGGCCCAGCTGATGGCCGCGGCCCGCGCCCAGGGCGACGGCGCCCTCGACCACTCAGCCCTGATCCGCAACGTCCGCCGCCTGTCCGGCCGGGACCAACTGCCCTGAATGCCCCATTCAGGACGCTGAACGTCGCCAATGCCCCATTCAGGGCATCGCAGCCGGCGCGGCGCCACGGGGAAGCGTCCCTGCGGTGCTGGTTGGACAGGACACTGGTTGGACACCGTGATCCAGAACGCGGAAGCTGGGTAGGACAACACTCGGCGGAAGGGAAGCCATGCAGACTCGCCGTATCGGTGACGTCCAGGTCAGCGCCATCGGGCTCGGCGGGATGCCGATGTCGATCGAGGGCAGGCCGGACGAGGCGCGCTCGGTCGCCGCCGTGCACGCCGCGCTCGACGCCGGAATCACGATCTTCGACACCGCGGACGCCTACCACGTGCGCGCCGACGAGGTCGGCCACAACGAGTCACTGATCGCGGGCGCGATCGCCAGCTACGGCGGCGACACCTCCCAGGTGCTGATCGCCACCAAGGGCGGGCACCTGCGCCCCGGCGACGGCTCCTGGACCCTCGACGGGTCGCCGGCCCACCTCAAGCGCGCCTGCGACGCCTCGCTCAAGCGCCTCGGCGTCGAGGCCATCGGGCTCTACCAGTTCCACCGGCCGGACCCGAAGGTCGACTACGCCGAGTCCATCGGCGCGCTGCGCGATCTGCTCGACGCCGGCAAGATCCGCAACGCCGGCGTGTCCAACGCCAGCGTCGACCAGATCGAGCTGGCCAACGAGATCCTCGGCGGCCGGCTGGCCAGCGTGCAGAACGAGTTCTCCCCCGCCTTCCGGTCCAGCGAGCCGGAGCTGACCCGCTGCACCGAGCTGGACATCGCGTTCCTGCCGTGGAGCCCGTTCGGTGGCATCAAGAACGCCGGCGCGCTCGGCTCCCGGTTCGCGCCGTTCACCGAGATCGGCCAGGCGCACGGGGTCGGCCCGCACCAGGTCTGCCTGGCCTGGATGCTGGCCAAGTCGCCGACGCTGATCCCGATCCCCGGCTCGTCGCGCCCGGAGACCATCCAGGACTCGGCCAAGGCGGTCGAGCTGACACTCAGCGCGGCGGAACTGGCCAGACTGGACGGCTGAGCTCAGCCCGCCCTGCCGGCGGAGTCCCGCGCGCGGTCGAGCAGCAGCCGCCGCTCGGCCTCGTTGCGGGTCAGCTCGGCGGCGCGGGTGAACTCGGCGCTCGCCTCGGCGTGCCGGTCCAGCTTGGCCAGCAGGTCGCCGCGCACGCTGGGCAGCAGGTGGTAGTTGGCCAGCGACGGCTCGGTCAGCAGCTCGTCCACGATGCGCAGGCCGGTCGCGGGACCGAAGGCCCGCGACATCGCCACCGCCCGGTTCAGCTCGACCACCGGCGAGGGCAGCACCTGGACCAGCCGCGCGTACAACGCGGCGATCTTGGTCCAGTCGGTCTGCTCCGGCGTGTTGGCCCTGGCGTGGCACGCGGCGATGGCGGCCTGCAGCTCGTAGGCGGCCGGCTGGCCGGGCAGCCGCTCCGCGCGGGCCAACGCCGCCAGCCCTCGGCGGATCAGCAGCTGGTCCCAGCGGGCCCGGTCCTGGTCGAACAGCAGCACCGGCTCCCCGGACGGCCCGATCCGCGCCTTGGCACGCGACGCCTGGATCTCCATCAGCGCGATGAGGCCGTGCACCTCGCGTTCGGCCGGCACCAGCTCGGCGAGCATCCGGCCGAGGCGCATCGCGTCCTCGCACAGTGTCGGGCGCATCCAGTCCGACCCGCCGGTGGCCGAGTAGCCCTCGTTGAAGACCAGGTACACGACCTCGCACACCGACGCGAGCCGCTCGCCGAGCTCGGCGGCGTCCGGCACCTCGAACGGGACCTTCTTCTTCGCCAGGGTCTTCTTCGCCCGCACGATCCGCTGGGCGATCGTGGACTCCGGGGTGAGGAACGCGCGCGCGATCTCGTCGGTGGTCAGCCCGCCGAGCAGCCGCAGCGTCAGCGCCACCCTGGCCTCGGTGGACAGCACCGGATGGCAGGAGATGAACACCAGCCGCAGCAGGTCGTCGCTGATGTTGCTGTCGATGGCGTCGAAGTCCGGCTCGGCCGATGGCGGCTCCTGGGTCTCCAGGTCGCGGCCGATCTCGACGACCTTGCGTTCCAGAGTCTCCCGCCGCCGGAACTGGTCGATCGCCCGCCGCTTGGCGATGGCCATGAGCCAGGCGCCCGGATTGTCCGGGACACCTGACTCCGGCCACTGCTCAAGGGCCGCGACCAGCGCGTCCTGCGCCAGCTCCTCGGCCAACCCGACGTCGTGCACCATCCTGGTCAGGCCGGCGATCACCCTGGCGGACTCGATCCGCCACACCGCCTCGACCGTCCGGTTCGCCTCCAGCGTCGCCACGACCCCATCAGAGCAGAGCCGCGAACACCACGGCAACCGGGTTCAGTTGCCCTGCTTGAGCTGCTCCTCGATCTGCTCCTGCCGCGCGCGCAGCTCCGGGGTGGCCGCGTCGCCGAGGTCGTCGAGGGTGAGCAGCTGGCGGATCTCGATGCGCCCGGGGACCGTCGGGTCCGCCGGCACCCGCTTGATCCACTCGATGGCCTCCTCGCGCGACTTCACCTCCAGGATCCAGAAGCCGCCGACGAGCTCCTTGCCCTCGGCGAACGGGCCGTCGATCACCGTCGGCTGGCCGTCGCGGAACTTGACCAGCGCGCCGTCCGACGAGGGCATCAGGCCCTCGCCGGCGAGCATCACGCCCGCCTTCACCAGCTCCTCGTTGTACCGCGCCATCTCCGCGAAGGTCGCCTCGTCCGGCGCCGGGCCGTCCTCGGTGCCGCGCACCATCACCATGAATCGCATGTCGTTCACACCCCTCGGTTCTGCTCGGTGTCGGCGCGCAGCCGGCGCTCGGTCTCCTTGAGCTCGTCACTCATGTCGTAGTCGTCCAGCTCGCCGACCCGGCGGATCTCCAGCTCGACGTTGCCGTTGCCATCCAGCGTCGGCCAGCGCTTGGCCAGCTCGATCACGTCCTGCAGCGAGTCGGCCTGGACCATCGTGTAGCCCGCGACCAGCTCGGTGACCTCGCCGAACGGGCCGTCGACCACGGTCACCCGGCCGTCGCGGAAATCGACCGCGGCGCCCGTGGACGATGGCGCGAGGCCGGCGCCGTCCAGCAGCGCGCCCGCCTTCATCAGCTCCTGGTTGTAGCTGGACATGGCGTCGAACAGCTCCTCGCTGGCCGGCACCCCCGCCTCGGTGTCCGCGTCCGCCCTGCGGATGATCATGAAACGCAACGGTGTCACTCCCCTTCGGTCAGTTCCGGTGTCAACCAGGCGTCGAACGCACCGACGCCGGATCGACACGTCGCCAAGACTATTTCCCGCCGGCCGCGCGGGCGGCCCGGGCAGCCACTGTGGCCAGCTGGTCCACCAGCTCCGGCGGCTCGTGCGCGCGGAACTCGCACCCGAGCGTGAGCAGCCGGTGAACCAACCATCCGATGGTGTCAGCCGCGCTCTCCCAGCGGCAGTGTCCGGCGTCGATCGGCGTGATTTCCCCGCCGAGGTAGGCCGGCACCGCCTCGGCCGGCAGGTGCAGCGTGACCACCGCCGGATAGGTCGGCACGGTCGAGTACAGCCTCGAGGTGACGACGGTGGCGGCGTCCGCGGCCGGCAGCTCACGCGGGGTGACCCGGGCGCCGGTGGCCACCGGATCGGTGACCCGGTCGAGCCGGTAGATCCGCCAGTCGTCGCGGTCGGTGTCGTAGCCGAGCAGGTACCAGCGACGGTCGACGGCGACCAGCCGGCTCGGCTCGACCTGCCGGCGGCTGGTGGCGCCGTCGCCCGCGCGGTAGGAGAACCGGACCCGCTCCCGGTTGGCGATCGCGGCGGCGACCGTGGTCAGCGTCTCCGGCTCGACGGCCGGGCCCGCGCCGGCCACCGCCACCATGGCCGAGCCCAGCGCGCCGACCCGGTAGCGCAGCCGTGCCGGCAACACCTGCTCCAGCTTGGTCAGCGCGCGCACCGACGCCTCCTCGATGCCGGCGACCGCCTGCCCGGCCGAGGCCCGCAGGCCGACCGCGATGGCCACCGCCTCCTCGTCGTCGAGCAGCAGCGGCGGCATCGCCGCGCCGGCCGCGAGCCGATAGCCGCCATCGGCGCCCATGCTGGCGTGCACCGGATAGCCCAGGTCGCGCAGGCGCTCGACGTCGCGGCGGACCGTGCGCGGGCTGACCGACAGCCGGTGCGCCAGCTCGCTGCCCGGCCACTCGCGCGGGGTCTGCAGCAGCGACAGCAGCGCCAGCAGCCTGCCGGAGGGATCACGCACGCCGACCACGATGCCACCCATCTAGGACACGACCTGACCTATACGGACGTTAGCGTCGCCGGTATGACCACCACGTTCACCTGGGCCCAGGTCTGCGCCAGGCGCCTCGCCCGACACGGGCTGACCAGCCAGTTCACCACCGGTCCCGCCGACGTGGTGGCCCAGGTCGCCGGCACCCACGCGCAGGTCATGTCCGCCGCCGAGCTGTCGATCGGGCTGCGGCTGGCCGGCGCGACCCGCCAGACCGTGCGCACGGCGCTGTGGACCGACCACAGCCTGATCAAGACGTTCGGCCCACGCGGCACCGTGCACCTGCTGGCCGCCAGGGACCTGCCGAGGTGGACCGGCACGCTGGCCACCATCCCGTTCCATGGCGGCCAGCCACCGGAGCACGCCCGGCTGACCGGCGAGCAGACCGAGCAGGTGCTGGCCGCGGTCGAACACGCGGTGGCCGACGCGGAGCTGACCGTCGACGAGCTGTCCGAGGCGGTCGTCGCGGCCTGCGGCTCGTGGGCGGGCGACCCGGTGATGGAGGCGTTCGGCGGCAAGTGGCCGCGCTGGCGCCAGGCCATGCACCTGGCCGGGATGCGCGGCGCGCTGTGCTTCGGTCCCGGCCGCGGCCGCAAGGTCACCTACACCAACCCGCGCCGGCTGATCCCCGGCTTCGCTCCGGCGGCCCCGGCACCGGCCGAGGTGCTGCGCGCCTACCTGCACGCCTTCGGCCCGTCGACCCCGGCCAGATTCGCGAACTGGGCCGCCGCGCCGCCGGCGTGGGCGCGCGCGATGTTCACCGAACTGGCGGACTCCCTGACGGAGGTGGCGGTCGAGGGCGAGCGGGCCTGGGTGTGGCAGGGCGACACCGATCCGCCGGCCGACCCGCCGCGCGGGCTGGTGCTGCTGCCCTACTTCGACACCTACGCCTATGCCGTGGGCAACGACCGGCCGCGGCTCTACCCCGGCCAGGCGGCCACCCGCGCCGCCGGGAACTTCCAGGTGATGCTGATCGACGGCGTCGTGCGCGGCCGCTGGCACCAGCGCCGGTCGGGCAAGAAGGTCCAGCTGACCGTCGAGCCCTTCGGCCGCTACCGCCGCGCCGCGCTGGACGAGCAGGTCGAGCGGGTCGGCGAGATCCTCGAGGCGAAGCCGGAACTGACCATCGGCGAGGTGACCGTCGGCGGCCACGCCTGACCCTGTGGACAACTGCTGGGGCCTGTCGGGCCCCGCCCCTAGAATCGCCCCGTGACGCTCCCCAACACCGCTGCCCCCGCACTGGACACGCTGCGTCGCGTGTTCGGCTACGACGCCTTCCGCGGCGACCAGCAGGAGATCATCGACCACGTCGTCGACGGCGGCGACGCGCTGGTGCTGATGCCGACCGGCGGCGGGAAGTCGCTGTGCTACCAGATTCCCGCGCTGGTCCGCCCCGGTGTCGGCATCGTCGTCTCCCCGCTGATCGCGTTGATGCAGGACCAGGTCGACGCGCTGCGCGCGCTCGGGGTGCGGGCCGGCTTCCTCAACTCCACCCAGGATCTCGGCACCCGGCGCACGGTCGAGGCGGAGTTCCTCAGCGGCGAACTCGACCTGCTGTACCTCGCGCCGGAGCGGCTGACCGTCGAGTCCACCCTGCGCCTGCTCGACCAGGGCCAGATCGCGCTGTTCGCGATCGACGAGGCGCACTGTGTCTCCCAGTGGGGCCACGACTTCCGGCCCGACTACCTCGCGCTGTCGGCCCTGCACGAGCGCTGGCCGAAGGTGCCGAGGATCGCGCTGACCGCCACCGCCACCGAGACCACCCGCAAGGAGATCGCCACCCGGCTGAACCTGGCCGAGGCCAGGCACTTCGTCTCCAGCTTCGACCGGCCCAACATCCAGTACCGGATCATCGGCAAGAACCGGCCCGACCACCAGCTGCTCGAGCTGCTCACCACCGAGCACAAGGGCGAGGCCGGCATCGTCTACTGCCTGTCCCGCGCGTCGACCGAGCGCACCGCCACCTTCCTGTCCCAGAACGGGATCGAGGCGCTGCCCTACCACGCGGGGTTGGACGCGCGGACCCGCGCGCGCAACCAGTCCCGGTTCCTGCGCGAGGACGGGCTGGTCGTGGTGGCCACGATCGCGTTCGGCATGGGGATCGACAAACCGGACGTCCGGTTCGTGGCCCACCTCGACCTGCCGAAGTCCGTCGAGGGCTACTACCAGGAGACCGGCCGGGCAGGCCGCGACGGCCTGCCCTCCACCGCGTGGCTCGCCTACGGCCTGCAGGACGTGGTGCAGCAGCGGAAGATGATCGCCACCTCCGAGGGCGACGACGCGCACCGCCGCCGGCTCGGCGTGCACCTGGACGCCATGCTCGCGCTGTGCGAGACGGTGGAGTGCCGCCGGGTGCAGCTGCTGAACTACTTCAGCCAGCAGGCCCAGCCGTGCGGCAACTGCGACACCTGCCTCGCGCCGCCGCAGTCCTGGGACGGCACGGTGCCCGCGCAGAAGGTGCTGTCCACCGTCTACCGCCTCGACCGGGAACGCCGGCAGAAGTTCGGCGTCGGTCACGTGGTCGACATCCTGCTCGGCCGGGCGACGGCCAAGGTCAGCCAGCACAACCACGAGTCGCTGACGGTGTTCGGCGTCGGCACCGAGCTGGCCGAGGCCGAGTGGCGCACGGTGATCCGGCAGATGCTCGCCCAGGGCCTGCTCACCGTCGAGGGCGACCACGGCACGCTGGTGCTCACCGAGGCGAGCGCGGAGGTCCTCGGCCGCCGCCGCGAGGTCCGGCTGCGCACCGAGCCCAAGCGGGCGACCAAGTCCGCCGGCCGCGCGAAGTCCACGCCCGTCGTCGAGCTGGCGGCCGAGGCCAAGCCGCTGTTCGAGCGCCTGCGGGCGTGGCGCGGGGCCACCGCCAAGGAGCAGGGCATGCCGGCCTACGTGATCTTCCACGACGCGACCCTGCGCCAGATCGCCACCGACGCGCCGACCACGTTGGCGCAGCTGGGCACGGTCAGCGGGGTCGGGGAGAACAAGCTGGCCAAGTACGGCCAGCAGATCCTGGACACCCTCGCGGAGAGCTGACCCCACACCGTCCCGTACGCTACAAATGTAGCGAATGGAGGCGATGATGGACGATGTGCTCATCGTGGGTGCCGGCCCGACGGGCCTGATGTCCGCCTGCGAACTGGCCATGGCCGGCGTGACCTGCACGGTCGTGGACAAGCGGGACACCGGGCAGCACGTCACCCGGGCGTTCGGCCTGCACGCGCGGGCGCTGGAGCTGCTCGACGCGCGCGGCATGGCCGACCACCTGGTCGCGCGGGGAAACCCGCTGCGGACGGTGCACCCGGCCTACGCCTCCCGGGTGGACTTCGGCCGGCTGGACACGCGGTACCCGATGATGCTGATCGTGCCGCAGAGCGGCACCGAGACGCTCCTGCGCACGCGGGCCGCCGAGCTCGGCGTGCGCGTCCGCCGCGACGCGCGGGTCGTCGGGCTCACCCAGGATCCCGAGTCCGTCCAGCTGCGCCTTGCCGACGGCACCACGCTGTCCGCCAGGTACGTGATCGGCGCGGACGGCGCGCACAGCACCGTGCGCGATGCGCTGGGCATCGGCTTCACCGGCGAGACCTACAGCCTGCCGATGCTGCTGGCCGACGTCCGGATCCCCGGCGACGAGCTGCCGCCGATCACCCAGCTCGGCCGGCAGGGCGCGGTGGTGGTCCTCCCGTTCGGCGACGGCTGGTTCCGGGTCGGCGCCTGGCTGCTCGACGGCGACGAGCGGGAGGCGTCCTTCGGCCAGCTGCGCACCGCGTTCACCCAGATCGCGGGCACCGACTACCGGATGAGCGAGCCGCACTGGTTCTCCCGCTTCGCCGCGCAACGCCGGCAGGCCAGCGACTACCGGTCCGGCCGGGTGTTCCTCGCCGGCGACGCCGCCCACGTGAACTCCCCCATCGGCGGGCAGGGCATGAACACCGGCATCCAGGACGCGGTCAACCTTGGCTGGAAACTCGCCGCCGACGTGCACGGCTGGGCACCGCCCTGGCTGCTCGACACCTACCACGCCGAACGGCATCCCGTCGGCACCGCGGTGCTAGCCATGACCGACCACCTGACGTCACTGGTGCTGACCGGTTCCCGCCTGCGCCAACAGCTCAACCGGCAGCTCATGGCGGCCCTGCTGCACACCGCCCCCGGCCGGCGGCGCGTCCTCGGCCTGCTGTCGGGCCTCGAGATCGCCTACCGGCCCGACGCGCACCCCGACCACCACCGCCTGGTCGGCCGGCGCGCGCCCGACGGGCCGACCACCGACGGCCGGCTGTACGAGGTCCTGCGCACCGGCCGGTTCGTGCTGCTCACCACCGGCGACCCAGCCGTCGCCCGGCCATGGCGCGACCGAGTACGACCCACCAGCCCACGTGCCCCGTTGGGTCCGCAGGCGGCGCTGGTCCGCCCCGACGGCTACGTGGCCTGGGCGGGCGACCACCAGGACGTCCGCACGGCCCTGATGAGATGGTGTGGCCCCGCAGCCGACCTCGATCCGGGAGACCGACCCGCCCGTGCCGCCTCCTAACCCCCAGCGCCGCGACCACCTCGCCGACGCCGCCGTCCGGGTGCTCGCCGAGCAGGGCTCCCACGGCCTGACCCACCGGGCGGTCGACACCGCCGCCGACGTCCCGCCGGGCACCACCTCGCGGTACTTCCGCACCCGCGACGCCCTGCTCGGCGGCGTCATCGACCGGTTCTCCCAGCGCCTCGACGAGCGGGTCGCCGCGCACGCGGTGCCCCCGGCCGACGTGGCGGCGGCGCTGACCACCGTGCTCACCATGATGGCGACCGACCTGCCGCACGAACCGCTGGCGCTGTTCGAGCTGCACCTGGAGAGCACCCGCAACCCTCACCTGCGGAGCGTGCTGACCACCGCGCTCCACGCCAGGCGCGACCTCATCGTGCGCCACTGCCGGGCGGCGGGCATCGACATCACCGAGTCCGACGCCATGAACCTGGAGATGGCGGTGCTCGGCATCCTGTTCACCACGCTGACCACCGGCTCGCCGGACACGCTCGGCGCGTCGATCCGCGGCGCCGTGCACACCGCGCTGCACCCGTACACCCGAGCGGGCGACTGAGCCCGGAAATCAACGTCGGCTTCACCCCGGCACTGCCACTGTGGCCCGCATGCTGGTGAACATCCTCGGTGTGCTGCTCTTCGCCCTGTGCGTGTGCCTGTCCCTGGCGCTGCACGAGGCCGGTCACCTGCTGGCCGCCAAGGCGTTCGGGATGAAGGTCCGCCGGTACTTCGTCGGCATCGGCCCCCGGGTGTTCTCGTTCCGCCGAGGGGAGACCGAGTACGGCCTCAAGGCGCTGCCCTTCGGCGGCTTCTGCGAGATCGCCGGCATGACCACCCTCGACGAGCTGACCCCGGACGAGGAGCGCCGGGCGATGTGGCGGCACAAGACCTGGAAGCGCAACACCGTCATGGTGGCCGGCCCGCTGACCCACTTCGTGCTCGGCTTCGTGCTGCTCTACGCGCTGGCGGTGTCGCTCGGCCTGCCGAACATGGCCGACAAACCGGTCGTGTCCACCACCGCGGCGTGTGTGACCGACGCGCGCACCACCGAGCAGCTCACCGACCCGGCCTGCCCGCCCGGCGCCACCGGCCCGGCGCAGGCGGCCGGCATCCGTCCCGGCGACCAGATCCTCACCGTCGGCGGCACCCCGACCCCGACCTGGACGGAGATGGTCACCGTCGTCCGCGACGCCGAGGGCCCGACCGCCTTCGAGGTCCAACGCGGCGACCAACGGCTGACCTTCACCGTCGACGTGCCGACCGTGACCCGGCCGGCGACGGCCGCCGACGGCGAGGCCGAGGTCGTCCAGGTCGGGGTGGCCGGCGTGTCGCTGTCCACCTCGTTCGACTACGGCCCGCTGTCGGCCGTGCCGGCGACCCTGAGCTTCTCCGGCGACATGTTCGCCCAGACCTTCCAGCGCCTGATCGAGTTCCCCGAGCGCATCCCGGCCCTGGTCAGCTCGATCTTCGGCGGCGAGCGCGACCCGAACACGCCGGTCAGCGTCGTTGGCGCGAGCCGGATCGGCGGCGAGGCCGTCGAGGCCGGCCTGTGGTCGCTGTTCTTCCTGCTGCTGGCCGGCCTGAACTTCTTCATGGGCGTGTTCAACCTGCTGCCGCTGCTGCCCCTGGACGGCGGCCACATGGCGGTCGTGACCTACGAACGCGTCCGCAACTGGCTGCGGGAACGCCGGGGCCTCACCGCCGCGAGCCCGGTGGACTACTCCAAGCTGTCCAAGGTCACCATCGCCCTGGTCCTGGTGGGCGGCGCGGTACTGCTGCTGACGGTCACCGCCGACATCGTCAACCCCATCCGGATCACCTAGCGGCCTTTACCCACGGCGGCCGAGCGGGTATCAGTGGACCATGTTGCTGCGCCAGCTCGAGTACCTGAGCGCGCTGGCGCGAGAGGGGCACTTCGGCCGCGCGGCCAAGGCCTGCCACGTCTCCCAGCCGGCGCTCTCGGCCGCCATCCGCAAGCTGGAGGCCGAACTGGACGTCCAGATCGTCCAGCGCGGCCAGCGGTTCGAGGGGTTCACCCCGGAGGGCAAGCAGGTGCTGCGGTGGGCGCACCGGATGCTCGCCGAGCAGGAGGCCATGCGCCACGAGCTGGCGAGCATGCGCGGCGGGCTGTCCGGGGTGCTGCGCATCGGCGCCATCCCCACCGCGATCACCCTGGCCTCGCTGCTCACCACCCCGCTGGCCGAGCGCCACCCCCAGCTCCGGGTGTCCATCGAGTCCCTGTCCAGCAAGGAGATCGTGCAGCGGCTGGCCGAGTTCGACCTCGACATCGGCATGACCTATGTGGATGGTGAGCCGCTGGGCACGGTCCGGGTGGTGCCGCTCTACCGCGAGCGCTACCTGCTGCTGACCGCCGCCGACGGCGAGTTCGCCACCCGGGACCTGGTCGGCTGGCACGAGCTGGTCGACACCCCGCTGTGCATGCTGTCGCCGGTCATGCAGCACCGCCGGATCCTCGACCGGGCCTTCGCCGAGGCGGGCGTGACCGTCAGCCCGTCGGTCGAGGCCGACAGCGTCTCCTCGATCTACGCGCACGTCGCCACCCGGCGCTGGTCGGGGGTGATCGCGCACGCCTGGCTGCACGTGTTCGGCGTGCCGGAGGGGCTGCGGGTGGTGCCGCTCGAACGGCCGCGGCGGGAGTACCAGGTCGGGCTGGTGCTGGCCGACCGCGATCCGGAGCCGATGCTGGCCAGGGCGTTGCTGGACACCGCGCACCGGGTGGACGTGCGGGCCTCGCTCGACGAGTTGGTTCGTCGGTTCCTGGCCTGATTTTCGCGTCTGGCAGGAATTTTCTCCCCCCGGCGAACCGGCGGCGGTAGGTTGTGAACTACGTTCCTCTCGCATACCGCATACGCTTCCCATGGAGGTGCGTCGTGGCCGCGTTGTCGTTCCTCGATCGCGAGCACACCGTGGCCGGTCCCGGCTACAGCCGGTGGCTCATCCCGCCCGCCGCGCTGGCGATCCACCTGTGTATCGGGCAGGCCTACGCGACGAGTGTCTACAAGAGCGCCCTGGTCGAGCACTTCGACACCAGCCTGACCGCGATCGGCATCATCTTCTCCATCGCGATCGTCATGCTCGGCGTGTCGGCCGCGGTCATGGGCACCTGGGTCGAGCGGGTCGGCCCGCGCGCGGCCATGTTCACCGCGGCGTGCTTCTGGGCGTCGGGCTTCCTGATCGGCGCGCTCGGCATCGCCACCAGCCAGCTGTGGCTGGTGTACCTCGGCTACGGCTTCATCGGCGGCATCGGCCTCGGCATCGGCTACATCTCCCCGGTGTCCACACTGATCAAGTGGTTCCCGGACCGCCCAGGCCTGGCCACCGGCATGGCGATCATGGGCTTCGGCGGCGGCGCGCTGGTCGCCTCGCCGCTGTCGCGGCAGCTGATGTCGCTCTACGACCCCGAGTACGACTCCTCGATCGCCTCGTCGGTGGCCTCCGGCGACGCGGTCGCGAAGCTGTTCCTCACCCTGGGCATCGCGTACTTCCTGGTGATGATGCTCGGCGTGTTCAACGTCAAGGTGCCCGCCCCCGGTTGGCGCCCGGCCGGCATGGACCCGGCCAGGATCCCGGCCAAACCGCTGGTCACCAGTGCGAACGTGTCCGCGGCGAACGCGATCAGGACCCCGCAGTTCTGGCTGCTGTGGACGGTGCTGTTCTGCAACGTGACCGCCGGCATCGGCATCCTCGAGCAGGCAAGCCCGATGATCCAGGACTTCTTCCGCAACGGCGGCGGGTCCAGTGTGGCGATCACCGCGGCGACCGCGTTCGTCGGCCTGCTGTCCATCTTCAACATGGCCGGCCGGTTCGTCTGGTCGTCCACATCGGACTTCATCGGCCGCAAGCCGACGTATGTGATGTACCTGGGCGTCGGCATGATCCTCTACTTCCTGCTCGCCGTCGCCGGGCACACCTCGACGGCGATCTTCGTGCTGCTCGCCGCGGTGATCATCTCCTTCTACGGCGGCGGCTTCGCGACCGTCCCGGCCTACCTGCGCGACCTGTTCGGCACCTACCAGGTGGGTGCGATCCACGGCCGGCTGCTCACCGCGTGGTCGGCGGCGGGCATCGCCGGTCCGCTGATCATCAACGGTTTCCTGGACGCGCAGGGCAAGCCGGGCGAACTGGTCGCGAGCGACTACCGGCCGGCGCTGTTCACCATGGTCGGCGTGCTCGCGGTCGGCTTCGTGGCCAACCTGCTCGTCCGGCCGGTCGCCGCGCGGTTCCACGAGGCGGCCGAGCACACCGACGCGTTCGCCGAGGCGGGGTCGACCACGACGCCGTCGGGGAGGAGCCAGCCGTGACCCAGCCGTCCGCGCCGAGCAGCCAGACCGCCAGGTTGGTGGTCTCCTGGCTGGTCGTCGGCATCCCGCTGGTCTACGCGCTCTACCAGACGATCAAGTCGATCGTGCCGCTGTTCGGGGGCTGAGCAGCGCGCTGATCCCGGCGTGCAGGCCGTCCTCGTCCAGCGGCTCGCCGCTGGCCAGCGCGCGCAGTGCCGCGCCGTCCACCAGCGCGGCGAGCGCGAACCCGGCTGCCGGTCCACCGGCCAGGCGTGCGCAGATCCCGCGCAGCCCGTCGATCCACAGCACCGCGACCGGGCGCAGCGCGGGGGTACGGGCGGCGGCCAGGCAGAGCTCGTAGTCGACCAGCGCCTGGCCGCGGTCGTCGAGGTAGCGCCGGACGAGGGCGACGAGCGTGCCGGCGGGGTCCCGGCTGGCGGTCAGCGCGTCGGCCCACTCGGTGAGTCCGGCCCGCGCGGCCTCGGTCGCCGCCCGCAGCGCGTCGGCGACCAGGTCGTCCAGCGTCGGGTAGTAGTAGGTGGTCGAGCCGAGCGGGATCCGCGCGCGGGCCGCGATCAGCCGGTGGGTCACCTGGGCGACGCCGACCTCGGCGATCACCTCGACCGCCGCGCGCACGATCGCCGCCCGCCTGCCGTCCGGGTCGCGCCGGGCGGTCACTGCGTCGCCCCGCCGAGGTTGAGCGTCACGACGCCGCCGACGACCAGCAGCACGCCGACGATCTTGGTCAGGTTGATCGACTCGTGCAGGAACACGACCCCGATCGCAACGATGACCGTGGTGCCGATCCCGGACCACAGCGCGTAGGCCACGCCGATCGGGACCTGGCGCACGGCCAGCGACAGCCAGGCGAACGAGCCGGCGTACCCGGCGAGGCAGGCGACTGTCGGCCAGAGCCGGGAGAACCCGTCGGTCGACTTGAGCAGGCTGGTCGCGGCCACCTCGAAGGCGATCGCGAGCAGCAGGTACACGTAGGCCACGCGGCGACTCCCACTGTTGTACATCAGTACATGTACAACAGTACAGGACTAGCCGGCCGCCTCCCGCGTGTAGCCGACGCCGGCCATCAGACGTGCGCGCCCGCCGAGATCTCCTCGACCGTCTTCGCGCAGAACGCGTCCAGGTCGCCCGGATCGCGGCTGGACACCAGGCCGTTGTCCACCACGACCTCCCGGTCGACCCAGGTCGCGCCCGCGTTGCGCAGGTCGGTGCGCAGGCTCGGCCAGGAGGTCATCGTGCGGCCACGCACCACGTCGGCCTCGGCGAGCACCCAGCCACCGTGACAGATCACCGCGACCGGCCTGCCGGAGAGCACGAAGTCCTTGACGAACCGCACCGCCTGGTCGTCGGCGCGGACGAAGTCGCCGTTGGCCACGCCGCCGGGCAGCACGAGCGCGTCGTAGTCGCCGGCGTCGGCCTCGCCGACCACCGTGTCGACCGGCCGGCGGTCACCCTTGTCGAGGTGGTTGAACGCCTGGATCTCGCCCGGGGCCAGGGAGAGCAGCTCCGGTCGCCCGCCGGCGTCGGCGACCGCCCGCCACGGCTGGTCGAGCTCCACCTGTTCGACACCGTCGGTGGCGATGAACGCCACCCGTTTCCCCTCGATCGTGGGCATGCCGGTCACTCCTTACTTGTTGACGGGACGTCCTGGCGTACTACCCGGACTTCTTCGCGGCAAACGCCTTGCCGCTGGGCACCCCGTCGGCCTCGGCCAGGCTGATGCCCTCCGCCGGCACGAAGCCGAAGTGCACGATCTGCCGTCGGGTCAGCAGGTCGGCGACCCAGTCGAACACCACCCGCAGGCGGTTGGACGGCAGCGCGAGCAGGTGGTAGCCGCGGGTGACGATCTTCGCCGGCAGTCCGTGCAGCGGGATGTGCAGCGGGTCGGCGACCGCCTGGGAGCCGGCGAGGTCGACCACGAAGCCCAGGTCGCGGTGCCGGTACTCGCGGGCCTCACCGGCGCCGAGCGACGCGGCGATGTTGATCGCGGCGACCCGGCCCTGCCGCTGCGCGTGCTGGGCGGTCATCGGGGTGATCTCGCCGGGCCGCACCAGGTCGGGCACGGCGGCGACATCACCCGCGGCGAACACGTCCGGGTGACCGGTGACCCGAAGGTGGGTGTCGACGTCGAGCCGACCGTCCGTGGTGGCCAGGTGCAGCGGTTCGATCAGCGGATCGGGCCGCACGCCGACGCACCAGACGACCGTGCGGGTGGCGATCCCGGTGCCGTCGGTCAGCCGGACGCTGTTCCTGGTGACCTCGCGGACGCTGGTCCCCAGCCGGACCTCGATCCCGCGCCGCAGCAGCACCCGCAGCGCCGGTCCGGACAGCCGCACACCGAGGTTGGGCAGCACCCGATCGGCCAGGTCGACCAGGATCCAGCGGACGTCCTCCGGGCGCAGGCCCCGGTAGCGGTGCAGTGCGTGGCGCACCAGCTCCTGGCCCTGGGCGACCAGCTCGGTGCCCGTGTAACCCGCGCCGACCACGACGAACGTGCTGCGCTCGCGGCGCTCGGCGGGATCGTCGGTCTGCTCGGCGAGCTCGAGCTGACGCAGCACGTGGTCGCGCAGGTACACGCTCTCGGCCACCGACTTGAACCCCTTGGCGTGCTCGGCGACCCCGGGGATCGAGAGCAGCCGGGTCACGCTGCCGGACGCGATGACCAGCCGGTCCCAGGCCAGTTCGGTGACGCTGCCCTCGACGTTGGTCACGGAGACCGTCCGGGTCGCCAGGTCGATGCCGGTGACGCTGCCGAGGACGACCTCGGTGTGCTTGAGCTTGGTGCGCAACGGGATGGCGACCTGACGGGGGTCGAGCGCGCCGCCGGCGACCTCGGGCAGCAGCGGGACGTAGAGCATGTAGTCGGTCGGGTTGACCGCGCACAGCGTGACCGCGTCGCGGGGCAGGCGGCGCTCCAGCGCGCGCAGGCAGTGGAAGCCGGCGAAACCCGTGCCGATCACGACGATCCTGGGCAGCCGTTCGAGGTCACTCGTCATCTCGCACCCTTTCCCAACTGACTCCCGGTGTCTGCCGCATACCCGAGTCGTGGTCAGGCGAACCGTCCCGGTCCGCAGGTTCACACTGGGTGTCACACTGGGTCGATGCGACGCTGGCTTCCGCTGGTTCTGCTGCTGGCCGCCTGTTCGTCACCGTCGACCGCCCCATCGTGTGACGAGGACCCGATCGAGTTGTTCGACGGCTCGCTCGCTGGCTGGTCCCAGGCCGGCCCCGGCGGCTTCGAGGTGGTCGACGGGGTGTTGCGCAGCGAGGGCGGCATGGGCCTGCTGTGGTACTCGGCCCGCGCGTTCGACGACTTCGACCTGCGCCTGGACTGGCGAGTCAGCGCGGAGACCGACAACTCCGGGGTCTTCCTGCGGTTCCCGGACCCGGGTGACGACCCGGGCGTCGCGGTGGCGAGCGGCTACGAAGTCCAGATCAACGACAATCGCGAGGGTGACCCCCAGAAGACGGGCGCGATCTACGGCGTGCGGCCGCCGTCGGCCGCCGCGTCTCACCCGGTCGGGTCATGGAACAGCTACCGCATCCTGGCGACGGGGCAGCGGTACCAGGTGTGGCTCAACGACACGCTGGTCAACGACCTGACGGGCACCGACGAGAACCGGGGCACGACCGGTCACCTCGGCCTGCAGAACCACGATCCAGCCAGCCGGGTGGAGTTTCGCGCCATCTCGCTCACGTGTTCGAATTAGCGTGTACTGTGGCCGCCATGACAGCCGGACTGCAGGGCTCACTGCTCGACGATCTCGACGAGGTCGGCCTGCGCTCACTGTCGTCGCTGAGGCGGACGCAGCTGAGCGCGGGCGCGTGGATCGACACCCGTCCAGGGTGGCTCAAGGGCGCTGGCACGGTGTTCGATCGCCTCTCCCGAGACGTGCCGTGGCAGGCCGAACGCCGCAGAATGTACGACCGCGTCGTCGACGTCCCGCGCTTACTGAGCTTCCACGACGAGACCGACCCGCTCCCCCACCCGGTGCTCGCCGCCGCGCGCGACGCGCTGAGCGCGCACTACGCGCCGGAGCTGGGGGAACCGTTCCGCACGGCCGGCCTCTGCTACTACCGCACCGGCCGCGACAGCGTCGCCTGGCACGGCGACCGGATCGGCCGGGGCGACACCGAGGACACCATGGTGGCGATCCTGTCCGTCGGCGCGCCGAGAGACCTGTTACTGCGGCCGCGCGGTGGCGGCCAGACCCGCCGCTACGCCCTTGGCCTCGGCGACCTCATCGTGATGGGTGGGTCCTGCCAGCGCACCTGGGAGCACGCCGTCCCGAAGACGGCCAAGCCGATCGGCCCGAGGATCAGCATCCAGTTCCGCCCCCGCGGCGTCCGCTGACCCGCGCCGCTCAGGACCGCACGAGCCGGGCGATCGCCTCGCTGGCCTCGCGCACCTTGTCCTCGGCATCCTTGCCGCCGTCGGCGAGGGCCTGGGCCACACAGTGGCGCAGGTGCTCGTCCATCAGGTTGAGCGACACCGCCTGCAACGCCTTGGTCGCGGCCGAGATCTGCGTCAGCACGTCGATGCAGTACTCGTCGTTCTCCACCATCCGCTGCAGGCCACGGATCTGTCCCTCGACGCGGCGCAGACGCTTGAGGACGGCGTCCTTGTCGCTCGTGTAGCCCCGCATCCTGGGTCCCTTCCCGCCGAAAACCGAACACCGAACCACCCAGTATACCCAAGGGGGGTAATCAACGCACCAGGCTGCCGCGCACGATACCGGTCGAGGCGGTGGCGGCCGGCCGCTCACCCATGCACCGCGCACGCGCCGGTCGGCCATTCCACTGTGGACCGTGCCGGCGGCCGGCCCACCAATGGTGACGACCGCGCTCATCAGTTGGAGCACGGTCGACCGGCCGTTGGACGGCACGCTGTTCCCACGCACGCGCGCGCCACCGTACTGGCGGTCCACTTGGCACGCGAACGGATCTTGGACAACTCGTTTGCGTAACGAATTCCCGTTTCAGGACAACTTGATGCGCATTGCGCAACAGGCCGGTCTCTCAGCGTTGCCGTACGGTCTAGGCTGCCGCGAGTCGCCAGCCGAACCAATCGGAAGGGAGGCGTCGCGCCGGTTTGGGTTCGGCGCGGACTCACAAAGATGGACGATGAACAGACAACGGCACCGGAAGACACCGGTCCAGGCACGTCGACTACCGCCGACGTGCCCGAACAGGCTTCCGACCGCCCAGCGGTCACCGACAAAATCGTGTTCGGGGTCGCCGCCGCGCTAACCGTGGTTTTCCTTGCCTGGGGCGTGTTCGGCACCGATTCGATGATCAGCGTGGCCAGCAGCATTCTCAATGACGGCATTATCCCCTACGGTGGCTGGGCTTTCGTCCTCGTCGCAAGTGGATTCGTGCTGTTCGCGATCGGACTGTCGATCAGCCGCTACGGCCGGATCCCACTCGGCGCGGACGAGGAACGACCGGAGTTCCGCACGGTCTCCTGGATCGCGATGATGTTCAGCGCGGGCATGGGCATCGGGCTGATGTTCTTCGGGGTCGCCGAGCCGATCCAGCACCTCATGGCCCCACCGCCGGGCACGGAGCTGCCGGCCTCCGACGGGGCCGTGCACACCGCCATGGCCACCACCCTGTTCCACTGGACCATCCACCCGTGGGCGATCTACGCGGTGGTCGGCCTCGCCATCGCCTACAGCACCTTCCGCCGCGGCCGGCGCCAGCTGTTCAGCTCGGTGTTCGCACCGCTGCTCGGTGAGCGCCGCGCGGCGGGACCGGTCGGCAAGGCGATCGACGTCATGGCGATCTTCGCCACCCTGTTCGGCTCGGCGGCCTCGCTCGGGCTCGGCGCGCTACAGGTCGGCGAGGGCATGGCGTTCGTCGGCTGGGTCGGCGAGCCGGGCACGTTCCTGATGGTGTGCATCATCGCGGTGCTGACCATCGCGTTCGTCGCCTCGGCGGTGTCCGGCGTGGCCAAGGGCATCCAGTGGCTGTCGAACATCAACATGGTGCTGGCGCTCGTGCTCGCGGCCTTCGTGTTCGTGGTCGGCCCGACGGTGCTGATCCTGAACCTGGTCCCTGGCGCGATCGGCGACTACGCCCGCGAGTTCGCCGAGATGTCCGGGCGCACCGGCGCGACCGGCGGCGAGGCGATGCAGTCCTGGCTCGGCGGTTGGACGATCTTCTACTGGGCGTGGTGGATCTCCTGGACGCCGTTCGTCGGCATGTTCATCGCCCGCATCAGCCGGGGCCGGTCGATCCGCCAGTTCATCGGCGGCGTCATCCTCGTGCCGAGTGTGGTGAGCCTGTTCTGGTTCGCGATCTTCGGTGGCGCGGCGATCCAGCAACAACGCGACGCGCTCGAGGCGCAGGGGCTGACCCCGACGGAACTGGCGCAACACAACGCGGACGGCACGATGTCCGAGGTGTACGACGCCGGCTCGTGGGTGTTCAACCCGGACGGCACCTCACAGGCGATGACGTTCTCGTTCCTGGAACACCTACCGCTGTCCACCCTGGCCGCGGTGCTGGTGATCATCCTGGTGTCGATCTTCTTCGTCTCGGGCGCGGACGCCGCGTCGGTGGTGATGGGCACGCTGTCCCAGGGCGGCTCGGTACATCCGAAACGCAACGTGGTGATCTTCTGGGGCGTGCTGATGGGTTGCGTCGCAATCGTGATGCTGCTCGCCGGCGACGGCGGTACCAACGCGCTAACCGGGCTACAGAACCTGACCATCATCGTGGCGGCGCCGTTCGCACTGGTGATGATCGGGTTGTGCTGGTCACTGTGGCGCGACCTACGCACCGATCCACTGGTACTGCGCGAGGACGAGATGATCAAGGCCCTCCGGAAGGAGGCGGCCGACGGCCGGTTCGGATCGCGCCGGCGCGGCGTGCGCAAGCGCGGCTAGCCGATCACCCGGCGGATCACGGTGATCGGCCCGATCGCGTCGATGCCGGCCAGCTTGACGTTCTCGCCGAAGGTGGGGGCGTGCACGGCGCGCTGGTTGTCCACCGCGATCGCCACATGTTGGACAGGCTGAAAATAGAAGATCAGGTCGCCCGCACGGACCTCCGTGCGGGCGATCGCCTGTCCGACCTGCGCCTGCTGCCGGGACACCCTCGGCATCGCGACCCCCGCGTTGCGGAACGCGGTCTGCACCAGCCCGGAACAGTCGTAGGAGTCCGGGCCGACCGCGCCCCACAGGTACGGCTTGCCCATCTGCGCCAGCGCGAACTCCAACATCCCCCCGACGTCGCCCGACGGCACGACCACGTCGCCGCCGAAGTCGTCGATGCCGGCCAGCAACGAGCGCTGCTCGGGGGTCAGGCCGTCCAGCGCCGAGCGCACCTCACGGATCTGCGTGTCCAGCGCGCCTCGGCGGCGCTGCACGTCCTCGGCCCCGGCGGCGACCTTGGCCTCGGCCCGGTCCGCCGCCTTCTCGGCCGCCTCGGCGACCCGCGCGGCCTCGTCGGCCCTGGCCAGCGCGCCGTCGTCCGCACCGCCGGCGCCGCTGAGCAGGGTGGCGAGCTCGGCGGCCTCCAACCGGGCCAGCAGGTCGTCCGGGGTCTCACTGACGGCGAAGGCCGACAACGCGTCGACCCCCCGCCGCCGGGTGAGCACGTCGGCCATCCGGTCGAGGTTGGGCACCGCGTTGGCGTGCCGGTGGGCCAGTTCGGCGGCCGCCTTCGCCCGGTCGGCCTCGGCCTTCGCGGTCTCCGACGCCCGCTGCTGGGCGACCAGCGACTCCTGGACGATCAGCAGTTCCTCGTTGACCCGCTCGGCTTCCTTGCTCAGGTCGTAGTAGTGGGTGAGCAGGCCGGCGGCCGTGGTCGGCTGGCCGGCGGCCGGCGTCGGCGCGACGAGGACGGTCGCCGCCAGCAGCACGACACCACTGATCGAGACCCGAACTCCGCGCACCGTTGTCCCCCTCATGAACCCTGATCCACGACCATTCTGCGGCACCGGCCGGCATCGGCGAGCGGAAACCTCCCGACCGGGCACCCACGTCTGCACCAACGGACGGTAGGCGAACCGGGATAACACGACCGTTAGGGTCTGGCAGGTGAGCACCGGCACCCTCTTCGCGGTCAGTGACCTGCACGTCTCCTACGACGACAACCGTGAGGTGGTCCGTGGGCTCAAACCGACCTCGGACGACGACTGGCTGCTGGTCGCCGGTGATGTCGCCGAACGGTTCGCGAGCGTCGAGTGGGCGCTCACCACGCTGCGGGAGAACTGGGCGAAGGTCATCTGGGCGCCGGGCAACCACGAGCTGTGGACCCCGCCGGACGACCCGGTGACGCTGCGCGGCGTCGAGCGATACGAGGCGCTGGTGGAGCTGTGCCGCCGGCTCGACGTGCTCACGCCGGAGGATCCCTACGCGACCTGGACCGGGCCGGGCGGGCCGGTGACGATCGCGCCGCTGTTCACGCTGTACGACTACACGTTCCGCCCGCCGGGCTGCGCCACCAAGGAGGAGGGCCTGGCCTACGCCCACCAGACCGGCGTGGTGTGCACCGACGAGTTCCTGCTGCACCCCGACCCCTACCCGACCCGCGACGACTGGTGCCGGGCGCGGGTCGAGCAGACCGCCCGACGGCTCGACGAGCTGGACCAGGACATGCCCACGATCCTGGTCGGGCACTACCCGCTGGTGCGCACCCCGACCGACGTGTTGCGGTTCCCGGAGTTCGCCCAGTGGTGCGGCACGGAGCTGACCGCGGACTGGCACACCCGCTACCGCGCGACCGCCATGGTCTACGGCCACCTGCACATCCCACGCGTCACGCACTACGACGGGGTCCGCTTCCAGGAGGTCTCCCTCGGCTACCCGCGCGAATGGAAGCCCCGCAGCCGCCCACACGGCCTGCCCCGCCAAATCCTCCCGGCCACCACGCAGTGAAGGGACCCTTCGCTGCGGTCAGCTGACGGCCGGGTCAGGTCGCGGCCGGGTCGAGTGGCGGTCGCGTGGGTGGGGTCAGCTGGCGGCTTCGACGATGGCCGCCATGCCCTGGCCGCCGCCGACGCACATGGTTTCCAGGCCGTAGCGGACGCCGCGGCGGTTCATCTCGTGCAGCAGTGAGGTCAGGATGCGCACCCCGGTCGCGGCGATCGGGTGGCCGAGCGACACTCCGCCGCCGTTCACGTTCAGCCGGTCGGGGTCGTCCCAGTGCCAGCCGCGCAGTACGCCGAGTACCTGGGCCGCGAACGCCTCGTTCAGCTCGACCAGTCCGATGTCGTCGAACGACATCCCGGTGCGGTCGAACAGTTTGCGCACCGCCGGCACCGGACCGATGCCCATCTCGGCCGGCTCGCAACCGGCCGCCGACCAGCCGACGAGGAAGCCGAGCGGGGTCAACCCGAGCGCGGCCAGCCGGTCCTCGGCGACCACCAGGCAGGCGGCCGCCGCGTCGTTCTGCTGGCTCGCGTTGCCCGCGGTGACCGTGCCGTCCGGCAAGATCGTGCGCAGTGTGCCGAGCACCTCCTGGCTGGAGTCCGGGCGCACGCCCTCGTCCCGGTCGAACAGCACCGGGTCGCCGCGCCGCTGGGGCACCTCCACCGGGACCACCTCGGCCGCGAACCGGCCCTCGTCCCACGCGGCGGCCGCCCGCCGATGGCTGCGCGCGGCGTAGGCGTCGGCCTGCTCGCGGGTGATGCCGTAGCGCCCGGCGACGTTCTCGGCGGTCTCGACCATCCCGGAGATCCGGCCGAACCGCCACTCCGGCTGGGACCGCTCGCGGCCACGGTCGAGCCGGTCCCACAGCTGCACGCCACCCGACTTGCTCCCCCACCGCACACCGGTGGTGTAGTGCTCGGCGTTGCTCATGCTCTCCACCCCGCCGGCCAGCACCACGTCGGCCACACCGGTCTGCACCATCATGGCCGCGGTCGCCACCGCCTGGAGCCCGCCCGCGCACCGGCGGTCGAGCTGCAGGCCGGGCACCTCGACCGGCAGGCCGGCGTGTAACGCGGCCCACCTGCCGACACACGGCGTCTCGGCGTTGGCGTAGGACTGCGCGAACACCACGTCGTCGACCAGCGCCGGGTCCACCCCGGAGCGGGCGACCACGGCCCGCACCACGGTCGCGGCGAGATCCTCGACGGGCACCTGGCGCAGGGTCCCGCCGAACACGCCGACAGGGGTACGCAACGGGGTCACGATGGCGGCTCGTCTCATGTCCCGCATTCTCACCCGAGGCCCGCTACCGCGTCGCTATGGCGGCGAGCACGTCGGCACCGGCCGCGCGCCGCGCCGGCCACAGCGCGGCGAGCACGCCGACCGCGACCATGCCGGCCAGCGACACCCCGATCACCTGGTAGGGCACGGAGATGTCGAACAGCTCCCGGCCGAGCATCACGTGCTGCATGATCGCGCCGAACACCACCCCGACGGCGATCCCGGCGACCCCGCCGTAGCCGCAGATCAGCAGGCTCTCCACCCGGACCGCGCGGCGCACCAGCCGCCGGCGGGCGCCGACCGCGCGCAGCACCCCGACCTCGCGGCGGCGTTCCAGCACCGACAACGCGAGCGTGTTGACCACACCGAAGATCGCGATCACGACCGCGGCGCCGAACATCGCGTACATCACCGCGAGCACCGACTGGAAGTCGTCGGCGTTCTCCTGGATCAGGTCCTCGCGGTCGGTGACCCGGACGTCGGGGCGCTGCGCGAACGTCCGGTCGAGCGCGGCGCGGACGGCGGCCGGGTCGGGCCCGGTGGCGTAGACGGTCGTGGCGCGCTCGCGGAACCAGGCGGGCGCGGCGCCGACATCGAGGTAGAACAGCGGCTGTGCCTCGGTGGTGGTGTGCAGGCCGACGATCGGCCGGGTCACCGGTTCGCCGTCGAAGTCCAGGGTGACCTCGTCGCCGAGGCCGACGCCGAGCATCGCGGCCTCGTTGGCGCCGACCACGAAACCCCGACGCAGGTCGTCGGTGCCGGCGGTGAGCGCCGGGGTGAGCACGGTGCCGAACGCGGCCGGCTCGATCGCCGAGACCGTGGTCTGGCCACTGCCGCCGGCGTGGCGGACTCCGGCGCGACCGTAGCGGTCGGCGGCCACGCCGGTGACGCCTGGCGTGTGCCGGACGCGGTCGAGCACGTCGGTGCCCAGCGGTGCGTCACCGGCCGCCGAGCGGATCATCGTGGTCGTGGCCGGCACGGTGGCGCGCGCCGACTCGCCGAACATCGACACGATCGTCTCCCCGAGCGTGGCGAACGCGCACACCAGCGCGAGCCCGACCAACAACGCCGAGGAGGTGGCCGCGGTGCGCCGAGGATCGCGCAACGCGTTGCGGGCGCCGAGCCGGGTGGCCGGGCCGCCGAACCGGCCGAGCAACGCGCTCACCGGGCGGAGCACGACGGCCAGTTCCGGGGCGAGCACGAGGATGCCCAACCAGCCGGTGATCCCGCCCGCCAGACCGACGATCCGTCCGGTGGTGTCCAGGTCGACGCCCGAGGTGGCCGCGACCGTCGCCACGCCCGCCGCCAGCAGCACCAGGCCGACCGCCACCCGCAGCCGCCGCGCGCGGCGGGGTAGGACGAGTGCGTCGGTGCGCAGGGCGGCCACCGGCGCGACCGTGGCCGCGCGCCGGGCCGACCCGTAGGCCGCGACCACCGTCACCCCGACGCCGACCGCGTAGCCGGCGAGAATCCCCAGTGGTGACACCGTGAAGTGACTGTCCTCTTGGGATAATGTGCTGGCGAAGGCGAGGCCGACGCCGAGCAGCACGCCCCCGGTCGCGCCCGCGGCGCCGAGCGCGGCGGCCTCGAGCAGCACGGCTCGGCGGACCTGCCGGCGGGTGGCGCCGACCGCGCGGAGCAACGCGAACTGGCGCACCCGCTGGGTGACGAGCATGGCGAAGGTGTTGGCGATGACGAACCCGCCGACCAGCAACGCCACCGCCGCGAAGGCCAGTAGCGACTCCCTGGTGGACGCGGCGGCGGCCGAGGCGTCGACGCGTGCCTCGTCGTTGAGCCGGGCCGCGGTGGCCACCTGCCGGCCGGCGTTCGGCGGCACCGCGATGGCCTCGCCGGTCAGCTCGATCCGGGTGTAGTCGCCGAACGCGGCGCGCGCGGTGTCCTGGTCGTAGGCGAGGCTGGGCGCCGGCTCGACGCCGATGGACCGGTAGCCGAAGGTGCCGACGACCGTGGCGCGTAACTCCTGGCCGTCGGCGAGGATCACCCGCGCACTGTCCCCTGTGGACAGTCCGGTGTGGTCGGCGGCGGCGACCTCGGCCGGCCCGCGCGGGGCCCGGCCGCCGGTGATGGCGAACCGGCCGGTGTCGTCCCAGCCGGTGCCGGCGCGTTCGTGTGGACCGGGGACCAGCTTGCCGTCCGCGCCGACGAGCGCGGCCGAGCCGGCGAGGACACCGTGCGCGGTGGTCACGCCCGGCAGACCGGCCAGCCGGGCCAGGTCGCTGTCGGTGAGGCCCCGACCGCTGACCGCACCGCTGACCACGATGTCCACATCGGACCGCAGGTCGGTGGCGCCGACACCGCGAGCGGTCGAGTCGGCCAGCACCCAGCTGGACACCACGAACGCCACCCCGAGCACGATCGCGACCAGCGTCAGCGCCAGGCGGCCGCGGTGCGCGCGCAGGTCCCTGATCATCGCGCGCCACATCAGGCGACCCGCTCGAGGGACTTCATCCGGTCGAGCACCCGGTTCGCGGTCGGCGCGGTGAGCTCGTCCACCAACCGACCGTCGGCCAGGAACAGCACGTGGTCGGCGTACGCGGCGGCGGCCGGCTCGTGGGTGACCATGACGACCGTACGGCCGAACTCGTCGACCCCTCGGCGCAGCAGCGCGAGCAGGTCGGCGGACGCGCTGGAGTCCAGCGCGCCGGTCGGCTCGTCGGCGAACACCACCTCCGGGGCGGTCACCAGCGCGCGGGCGCACGCGACCCGCTGCTGTTGGCCGCCGGAGAGCTGGCTCGGCCGGTGGTCGAGCCGGTCGCCGAGGCCGACCGCGTCGATGATCGACTCGACGAGCGCCGGGTCGGCCCGCCTGCCGGCGAGGTCGAGCGGCAGCATGATGTTCTCCAGCGCGGTCAGCGTCGGCAGCAGGTTGAACGCCTGGAACACGAACCCGACCCGGTCGCGGCGCAGCGCGGTCAGCTCGTCGTCGGCCAGGCCGGTCAGCTCGACCGCGCCGAGCCACACCCGCCCGGCGCTCGGGGTGTCCAGCCCGGCCACGCAGTGCATGAGGGTCGACTTGCCGGAGCCGGACGGGCCCATGATCGCGGTGAACCGTCCACTGTGGAATTCGACGGAGACGTCGTCGAGCGCGACGACGCGGGACTCGCCGCCGCCGTACACCTTGGTGAGGCCGTCCGCGCCGGCCGCTGCTGTCGTTGTGCTCACCTGATCAACGGTGCCCGCCGCGGCCGGTTCGCACATCGAACCCAGGGCTGGATCGCGGGGTCCACCCACGGGTTGACCGCCCTCCGACCGACGCGCCCGGCCGGGCCAGCAGTTACCGTCGAGCCGTGGTGCGAAAAGGACAGGCGTCGGCGCCGCTGGTGGCGATCGACGTGATGGTGGCCATGGTGATGACCGTCGTGGTGTGCTTCGCCGCGATCGACACCGCGACGCCATCGACGATCGGCGAGCCGGTGTGGCTGTCCTGGCTCGCGTCGGCCGCCGTCGCCGGGCCGATCGCGGTCCGCCGCCGCTGGCCGCTGGCCGCGCTCGCGGTGGCGATGGCCGCGACGGTGGTGAGCCTGCTGACCGGGCTGATCCCGATGGTCGCGTTCGGCGCCCCGCTCGCCGCGGTCGCGGTGACGCTGTACCTGGCCGGCCGCGCGCTGCCCAACCGGCGCTCGACGGCCGCGCTGACCGCGGCCGTGGCGGCCTTCCTCGTCACGGCGGTGGCCAGGTGGGTGATCGATCCGCCAACCGGCGACAGCTGGCTGAGCCTGGCCTACGGCATGTGTTTCGGCACCTTCCTGCTGATCCTTGGCTGGTTGTTCGGCCTCATCGCCAGGACCCGCCAGATCTACGCCGAGCAGGCGACCGCACAGGTCGCCCGCCAGGCGGTGGCCGACGAGCGGCTGCGGATCGCGCGGGAACTGCACGACATCGTCGCGCACAGCATGAGCCTGATCGCGGTCAAGGCCGGCATCGGCAACCACGTCGCGGCCGCCCACCCGGAACAGGCGCGGGAGGCGTTACGGGTGATCGAGTCGACCAGCCGGGGCTCGCTGGCCGAGATGCGCCAGCTGCTCGGCGTCCTGCGGTCCGAAGTGGACGATCCGGTGCTCGCGCCGGCGCCCGGGGTGACCGCCCTGCCCGCACTGGCCTCCCGGGCGGCCGACGCCGGCGTCGCGGTCACCGTCGACCTCGGCGACGGCGAGCTGCCAGACGGTGTCAGCCTCTCGGTGTACCGGATCGTGCAGGAGTCGGTGACCAACGTGGTCAGACACGCCGGGCCGACCCGCTGCCGGGTCACCGTCGCGCCGACGGGCGAGGATGTGCGGGTGGAGGTCATCAACGACGGCCCGGTCGTGCCGGCGCACCAGCACACCGGACACGGCCTGATCGGGATGCGCGAGCGGGTCGCGATGTACGGCGGCACGTTCGAGGCCGGACCGCGCCCCGACGGCGGTTTCCGGGTCGCGGCGACGATCCCGTACGGCGCGGCATGATCCGGGTACTCGTCGCCGACGACCAGGCGCTGGTCCGGGGGAGCTTCCGGCTGCTGGTGGAGACCGCGCCGGACATGGTGGCCGTCGGCGAGGCGGCCACCGGCATCGAGGCGGTCGAGCTGGCCGGCACCACCCAGGCCGACGTGGTGCTGATGGACGTGCGGATGCCGGAGATGGACGGCATCGAGGCGACCCGGCGCATCTGCTCGGCCGAGCGGACCGCGCGCGTCAAGGTCCTCATCCTCACCACGTTCGACCTGGACACCTATGTCTACGCCGCGCTGCGCGCGGGCGCGAGCGGCTTCCTGCTCAAGGACGCCCCGCCCGCCGACCTGCTGCGGGCGATCACGGTGATCGCCGGCGGCGACGCCCTGCTCGCCCCGAGCGTCACCCGCAGGCTGATCGCGGAGTTCAGCCTGCAGGAGCCGCTGACGCCGGCCAGGGGTCTGGACGGGGTGACCGACCGGGAGCGCGAGGTGCTGACGCTGATCGCGAAAGGACTGTCCAACCCCGAGATCGCCACCCACCTGCACCTCGGGCTGGCGACGGTCAAGACCCACATCGGCAGGCTGCTGAGCAAGCTCGGCGCCCGCGACCGCGCCCAGCTGGTGATCATCGCGTTCCGGACCGGGCTGGTCAGCACCGGCTCGGGCTGACCTCAGCGCACGCCCCGGCGCCGCGCCGACCACGCCACCCCGCCCCCGATCGCGACCGCCGCGGCGACCAGGATCGCCGTCTCGGTCCACTGGAACCGCCAGTACATGCTCGGCGGGTAGTAGTCCACCGCCAGTTGGTAGCCGTGCTCGAACAGGCAGGGGCTGTAGTCGAAGCGCACGCCCTCGTCGGCACATCCCGCGTCCAGCGCGAGGACGTAGGCGTCGGCGGTGGTGGCCTGGCCCGCGCCGTCCAGCCACTGGGAGTCCAGGCGCCACGACCCGTCCGGCAGGATGTCGGTCGCACCCGTCTGCACCACCTGTACCGGCTCGGCGTACATGTCCCGGAAGTCGACCAGCGGCGAGGCGATCACCACGAACGCCACCAGGTAGCCGGCGAAGGCCACCGCCATGGCCGGCAGCGTGCGCCGCAACGCCAGCCCGGCGGCCACGCCGAGTACGAACGCGAACAGCCACCACGCGCCCGCGGCCACTCCGGAGCCGCCGAACAGCGGCAGCAGCTGGAACCGGTAGCCGTCGCCGGTTTCCCGGAAGGTGGCCAACCAGGCGTTGATCATGGTGCCGAGCGCGAGGCCACCGAGGGTGACCACCCCGCCGAGCACGACGAGCTTGGTCACCAGCCACCGGTGCCGCGAGACCGACTGGGTCCACGCCAGCTTGGCGGTGCCCGCCTCGAACTCCCTGGTCAGCATGGGCGCGCCGAGGAAAAGGCCAACCAGCCCCGGCACCAGCGGAAGCCAGTTGATGAACAGGTACAGACCATTGAACTGCTCCCCGAACAGCCGGGCCAACTCGTCGCTGCCCGGCGCGAGGCCGGCGGCGAGGTCCGCGGTGCGCAGGCCGTGGATCAGCAACACCGTGCCGAAGGCGAGCAGCAGGAGGAAGGTGATCAGCACCGGCAACCGGTGCTGTCGCCAGACGAGCCACAACACGACAGAAACTCCTTCAAGGTAGGGCCGCGGGGGACAGCACTGGGCCTGTCCGCGCCGTTGTCGCTTGGGTTGGGCAAGTGCCCTGAATGCCCCATTCGGGACGTTGAACGTCGCCAATGCCCCATTCAGGGCATCGCGGCTCAGCCGGCCATGACCAGCCGGGGCAGTGCCGCGGACTCGGGCTGGCGCAGGTAGGCCAGCACCAGCTCCTCCAGGTTCACCGGCCGCGCGTGCCATCGCGGGTCCAGCGCCGCCAGCCCGGACTCGGCCCGGACGAGCATGGTCGCCTGCCGGTCGGTGCGGTTGTCCTCGACCACCGACAGCCGGCCGGCGAGCCCGGCGGCCAGCTCGGCCGGCCCGGACAGCAGCCGGTGCGCGCCGAGCAGCTCCTCGATGTCGCCGCTGACCTGGACCCGGCCGCGGTTGACCACCACCAGCCAGTCGCAGGTGTTCTCCAGGTCGGAGACCACGTGCGAGGACAGCAGCACGGTCATCCCGGTGTCCGCGACCGCGGTCATCAGGTCGCGCATCACCTCGTGCCGGGCGAGCGGGTCGAGGTTGGCCATCGGCTCGTCGAGCAACAGCAGCTCCGGCCGCTTCGCCAGCGCGATGGTCAGCGCGACCTGGGCCTGCTGCCCGCCGGAGAGCCTGCCCGTGCGGCGATCGAGCGGGATGTCCAGGGCGGCCAGCCGCGCGGTGGCGAACTCGTCGTCCCAGATCGGGTTCAGCCGCCTGCCGAACCGGAGCATGTCGGCCACGGTGAACGAGTCGTAGAGCGGCTTGTCCTGCGCCAGGAACGCGACCCTGCCCAGCTCGCTGCCGGCAGGCCGGCCGAACGCCCGCACGGTGCCCGCCGTCGGGGCGAGCAGGCCGACGGCCAGATGCAGCAGCGTCGTCTTGCCGGCGCCGTTGGGGCCGACGAGCGCGACCACCCGCCCGGCCGGGATCGCCAGCGAGCAGTCGCGCAGCGCCCACCGGCGCCGGTAGCGCTTACCGAGGCCGGTCGCCTCGAGGACGGTTGTCGTCATGCGGTTTCCTCCCGAAACGAGTCGATCAGTACCGAGGCGAACAACGCCTCCAGGTCCTCGGCGTCCAGGCCGGCGGCGCGGCCGTCGCGCACCACCCTGGCCAGGTCCTTGCGCAGCCGCGCGTGGTCGGTCAGCGACGCCCCGCCGAGTGAGCGCTGCACGAAGGTGCCCAGGCCGGGACGCGCGGCCACCAGGCCCTCGCGCTCCAGCTCGCGGTAGGCCTTCAGCACGGTGTTGGGGTTGATCGCCAGCTTGGCCACCACGTCCTTGGCCGTCGGCAGCCGGTCGCCTGCCTGCAGCACCCCCAGCCGCAGCGCCTGTTTCACCTGTTGCACCAGCTGCAGGTAGGTGGCCACGCCGGACCCCCGGTCAAGTCTGAAGTCGATCACGCAAACAACCCTTTCACTAATGAAGTAGTGGAATAGTGGAACCGGTCCGGGGTCGTTGTCAAGTCGTGCCCCGGTGAACCGGAGAATTCCGGGACTACTCCCCGTCGTCGCGGACTACGCTGCGATCAGACCTGGGGTAAGTCGCTCGGAAAGGGGGGCCCCGCTGCCGTGACCGCTGTCGTCGAAGCCGATCGGTCGGCACCGCCGGCGCGTGCCGAACGCGTCGCCGAGCTGAACCAACTCGCCAGGACAACACCCGGCGTGCTGACCATCCTGACCGCCGCACTGGTGCTGATGAGCGTGCTCGTCGGCGTGCTGACCGCGCTCGGGGTGCGCGGCCGCAGTGCCGCCCTGGACGATCTGGCACAACGCAGCGGCCCGCTCAGCGTGGCCGCCCAGGACACCTACCGCGCGTTGTCCGACGCGGACGCCACCGCGACCAGCGCGTTCCTGTCCAGCGGCGCCGAACCGGCGGAGTTACGCGACCGGTATGCCACCGACATCGCCAGGGCCGAGGCGGCCATCGCGGTCGCGATCGCCGCCAGGGAGCCGGCCGAGGTGTCCACCCAGGACGGTCCGCTCGCCGTGCTGTCCGCCCGCCTGTCGGTCTACACCGGACTCATCGAGACCGCGCGGGCCAACAACCTGCAGGGCTTCCCGGTCGGCGCGGCCTACCAGCAGGAGGCGTCGCACCTGATGCGCACCGAGCTGCTGCCGGCCGCCGAGGAGCTCTACCGCACCGAGACCGCGCGCGTGGCCGCCGATCAGGAACGCGCCGAGGGCTTCCCGGTGGTCGAGGTGATCCTCGGGATCGTCGCGCTGGCCGTGCTCGTGATCGCCCAGCTCTACCTGCGACGCGCGACCAGGCGGATGTTCAACATCGGCTTACTCGTGGCGACCGGTGCGGCGCTGGTCTCGCTGATCTGGGTGGTCATCGCGGTCCTCGGCGTCTCGCACAACGTCGCCCAGAGCCGCGACGACGGCTCGACCAGGATCAACCAGCTGACCGAGACGCGCATCGCGGCGCTCACCGCGCGTGCCGACGAGACGCTCACCCTCGTCGCCCGCGGCAGCGGCACCGCCTTCGAGGACGACTACCAGCGGATCGCCGACCAGCTCGGCGGGCTGCTGGAGCGCGCGGGCCTCCCCGACGCGCAGGCGGCGTGGACCGACTGGCACGCCGTGCACGACCAGATCCGCGAGGCCGACGACGCTGGCGAGTACGGCCAGGCGGTCACGCTGGCGGTCGGCGAGGACGGTGCCAGGGCACACTTCGACGCCGTGGACGGGGACCTGGCGATCGCGCTCGGCGACACCAACCGGGTGTTCACCGACGAGATCTCGCAGGCGAGCAACGCGGTCACCGGCACGGTGATCGGCGTGATCGTGCTGGCCGTGCTGATGGCCGTCGGCTCGGCGGTCGGCATCTGGCAGCGGCTCAAGGAGTACCGATGACTCACCGACCGGTTCGCCGTCTCCTGGTGGCCGTGGCGGTCGTGGCGACCGTCGCCGGATGTGGCGGCGGCGACCCCGTCGGGCGGAGCGAGGTGTCCGCGGCGGCACCCCGGCCGGCGGGCGCGAGCGAGCTGACCGAGCCGCCGGCGGCGCAGGAGCAGGTCGACTGCGGCGACCCGACCGCGCAGAGCCCTCGGCCGCCCGCCGAACTGCCGACCCCTGGGCAGATGCCGGGCGGCACCACGATGGCGCGCATCCAGGCCGACGGCAAGCTGGACGTCGGCGTCGACCAGAACACCTTCAACTTCGGCTACCGCGAGCCGGACACCGGCGAGATCGTCGGCTTCGACATCGACATGGCCCGCGCGATCGCCCAGGCCATCTTCGGCGACCCGGACGCGGTGCGGCTGCGGGCGATCACCTCCGCCCAGCGCATCCCGGTGTTGCAGGAGGGCGAGGTGGACATCGTCATCCGGACGATGTCGATCACCTGTGAACGCCTCGAGGAGGTCGCCTTCTCCTCGGTGTACTACGAGGCGGGCCAACGGGTCCTGGTGAAGAAGGAGTCCGGGTACACCGGCATCGAGTCCCTCGGCGGCAAGAAGGTGTGCGCCACCGAGGGGTCGACCTCGCTGCGCAACATCGCGGCCGCGGCGTCCAAACCGGTGCCCGTGCAGGTGCAGAACTGGACCGACTGTCTGGTGCTGCTGCAGCAGAACCAGGTCGACGCGGTGTCCACCGACGACACCATCCTGGCCGGGCTGGCCGCCCAGGACCCGTCGACCCACGTGGTCGGCGACCCGATCTACACCGAGCCCTACGGCATGGCGATGCCCAAGGGGCAGAACGACTTCGTCCGGTTCGTCAACGGCGTGATCGAGCAGACCCGCACCGACGGCCGCTGGGCGCGCAGCTACGCCACCTGGATGGCGCCCCTGCTGGGCGCGTCGGCCGGACCGCCGGCGGCCAGGTATCCGTCGTGAACGCCTGGACCAGGGATGACGTGGACCACGAGCTCGACCGGTTGGCCGCCGACTGCGACACGATCGCCCAGTCGCTGGTCGAGATGGACGGCCACCCCGGCCACCGGTTGCTGCGCGGCGCGGCGCTGAGCGGGCTCACCGCGCGCCGCTGGGCCGAGACCAGCACCGCGATGACCACCCTGTGGGAGCAGTACTCGACCTACCGCGGCCTGGTCGAGCACGCCAAGGCGACCCGCGCGCGCCGCGGCCGGCTGAGCGAGGAGGACCTCGCCGAGCTGAGCTCGCTGCTCACCGGGCACGTGGTGGAGCTGGACTCCGAGCACGTGCCGATCGAACGGCGTGGGCTGACCGGGGCCGCGGTGGTCACCGAGCGGATCACCATGGCCGAGCTGCTGGCCAGGATGAAGCAGACCTTCGCCACGGTGATCGACGTGCTCGCGACCGCGGAGTCCGCGTGGTCGGCGGCCATCGGGCGGCTCGACCCGCTGACCGACGAGCTGCGCGCGGTGTCCATCCTCGCCGAGTCCGTCGCCGCCGGCGACCAGGCCACCACCCACCGGCTCGACCGGCTGCGCCGCGAGCTGGACGACGCCCGCGAGCGGGTGGTGACCGACCCGCTGTCGGTGGCCGCCGACGACCCGTTGCCCCGGCTGGCCACCGAACTCGACGCGCTGCGCGACCACCTCGGGCGGACCGCGGCCGTGCGCGACTCGTTCGACGCCCGGCTCGCCGACATCGACCGGGTGTGCGCCGACATCGAGGCGGCCGAGGCGACCGCGCGGCAGATCTGGGCCGCAGTCGTGCAGAAGATCGCCAACCCCGGCCTGCCGGCGCCGACGACCACCGGCTCGGCCAGGCTGCGCACCGAGGTCGACGCGCTCACCAGCAGGCGGGCCACCGGCAGGTGGGGCGAACTGGGCGCCGAGGCCGACCGGCTCGACCAGGCCGCCGCCGACATCCTCGAGGAGGTCCGCCGGTCCCTGCGGACCATCCGCGGCCTGCTCGACCGGCGGGCCGAGCTGCGCGGCCGGCTGGAGGCCTACCAGGTCAAGGCCGCCCGGCTGGGCTACGCCGAGGACCTCGCGCTGCAGGAGTCACACACCGCGGCCCACCAGCTGTTGTTCACCGCGCCGTGCGACCTGGCGGCCGCCACCCGCGCGCTCAACCGTTACCAGCAGGCTCTCCAGGAGCGAGAGCGGCCACCTGAGGAGGCGACCAGATGACCGCGTGCTCCCGGCCGGACTGCTCGGGCTCGATCGACGAGGACGGCTACTGCGACACCTGCGGGCTCGAGGCGCCGGCCGGTGCGGTCGCGGCGGCCGACCCGTCGGCCAGCACGCCGAGCACCAGCACCCCGAGCACCCGCACGGCCAGTACCCGCACCGGCAGCACGGCCACCTCGTGGACCTCGCCGACGACCTCGTCCGGCGCGGTGACCACCAGCTCGCGGCGTGGCTCGACCCGATCGTCGTCGCGCGGCCTGCTCGGCGCCGGCCTGGTGGAGATCCCCCGGGTGCCCTACCGGGACCCGAGGTCGGCGGTGCTCGAGGACCCGAAGGTGCCAGAGGACAAGCGGTTCTGCAGCAACTGCGGCACCAAGGTCGGCCGCGGCCGCGACGGCACCCCCGGCCGGCCCGAGGGCTTCTGCACCAAGTGCGGACACCGGTTCTCCTTCTCCCCCAAGCTGTCCAGGGGCGAGGTGCTGCACGACCAGTACGAGGTGCTCGGCTGCCTCGCGCACGGCGGCCTCGGCTGGATCTACCTCGCGCTGGACCGGGCGGTCGCCGACCGCTGGGTCGTGCTCAAGGGCCTGCTGGACACCGGCGACGCGGACGCGATGGCCGCCGCGGTGGCCGAGCGGCGGTTCCTGGCCGAGGTCGAGCACCCGAACATCGTCAAGATCCACAACTTCGTGCAGCACCGCGACGCCGAAACCGGCGCGATGGTCGGCTACATCGTGATGGAGTACGTCGGCGGCCAGTCGCTCAAGGACATGATCAAGGAGCTGCGCCGGGCCCAGGGCGGCGCGGCGGTGCTGCCGCTGTCGCAGGCGATCGCCTACGCGCTGGAGATGCTGCCCGCGATCGGCTACCTGCACACGCTGAACCTGCTGTTCTGCGACTTCAAGCCGGACAACGTGATCCAGACCGAGGAGCAGCTCAAGCTGATCGACCTCGGCGCGGTGCGCCACGTCGACGACGAGGACAGCGCGGTCTACGGCACGGTCGGCTACCAGGCACCGGAGATCGCCAGCGCGGGCCCGTCGGCGTCCTCGGACCTCTACACCATCGGCCGCACGCTCGCGGTGATGACCTTCCCGTTCGACTTCCAGCGCGCCCACCAGTCCTCGCTGCCGACCCCGGCCGACGAGCCGATGCTGGCCGAGTTCGAGTCCTACGACCGGTTCCTGCGCCGGGCGACCGCCTTCGAGCCGTCGGCCAGGTTCACCTCCGCCGAGGAGATGCGCGAGCAGCTCACCGGCGTGCTGCGGGAGGTGCTGGCGACCGAGGACGGCCTGCCACGGGCAGGGGCCTCGACCGAGTTCACCCCGGAGCGGCGGCCGTTCGGGGTCCGCGCCGGGTCGACCCCGACCCTGCCCGAGCTGGTGACCGCGCTGCCCGCGCCGAGGATCGACGGCGCCGACCCGGCCGCGGCGTTCCTCGCCTCGGTCACCGCGACCGAGCCGGTGGCGCTGATCGAGGAGCTGCACACCGCCCCGAAGTCGACCACCGAGGTGCGGCTGCGCATCGCGCGGGCCTACATCGAGCTCGGCGACCAGGCCACGGCCGTCCGCCGGCTGGACGACCTGGCCAAGGACGCGACCGACCTCGACCGGCTGTGGCTGATCGACTGGCACCGGGGCCTGGCGCACCTGGCCAAGGACGAGGCGGCCGCCGCGCGGGAGCGGTTCGACCGGGTGTACTCGGCCGTGCCGGGCGAAGCGGCGCCCAAGCTCGCGATCGCGATGTGCGCGGAGGCCATGGCCGACTGGCCGGCCGCCGACCGCTACTACCGGATGGTCTGGCGGACCGACCGCGCCTACGTCAGCGCCGCGTTCGGACTGGCCCGCTCGTTGCTCGCCCGGGGTGAGCGGCACGAGGCGTTCGAGGTGCTCTGCTCGGTGCCGGAGACCTCCAGCCACTACGTCGCCGCGCGGCTGGCCGCGGTCGGCGCGCGAACCACGGTCGGGTCCATCGGCGAGTTGACCGAGGAGGACCTGACCGCGTGCGGCACGCTGCTCGTTGACCTGGAACTCGACGCGGAGCGGCGAGTACGGGCGACCGCCGACGTGCTCACGGCCGCGTTCGACCGCGTTCGGGCTGGTCAGGGCGTGCGGGCCGACATCACGGTGCTCGGTTACGCGCTCACCGAGCACGGGCTGCGAACGGGTCTGGAAAAGTGTTACCGGACGCTGGCCAGGCACGCCGACAACACGAAGGAGCGCATCGCTTTGGTGGACACCGCCAACCGGATCCGGCCTAGGACATGGGTATGAAGTGTCCCAACTGCGGCGAGGCCGCCGGCACCAAGGACCGGTTCTGTGAGGGGTGTGGGGCGAGCCTGCTGGTCACCCGCACACCGGAGGGCGGCCCACTGGGCGCCACCCAGGACGCGAGCTGTGCCGCCTGCCGCGGCACGAACATCAACGCGGACGGGTTCTGCGAGGACTGCGGCCGGGCCCAGCCCTCCGGGCGCGACCGGATGGTGGCCGATCTCGGCCAGGTGATCGGGATCAGCGACAAGGGTCGCCGCCGGGCGGGCAACGAGGACTCGATGGCCTTCGGCACGGTCGCCGGTGAGCGCCCGGCCGTGGTGGCCGTGGTGTGCGACGGGGTGGCCACCTCCGACCGGGCGGCCAACGCCTCGCAGCTGGCCGTCGACGAGGCCCTCGAGGTGCTGCTGGGCGCGGTGCCGGAGGGCACCGACGCCGACACGGCCACCCGCACGGCGGTCGCGCGGGCCATCCAGGTGGTCACCGAGCTGGCCGACCCGTCGGTGCCCGGCACGGCCCCCTCGTGCACCTACATCTCGGCGGTGGTCACCGACACCGAGGTCACCGTCGGCTGGGTGGGCGACAGCCGGGTCTACTGGCTCGGCGCCGACGAGGCGCGCCTGCTGACGATCGACGACACGGTCGCCACCGAGCTCGTCGCCGAGGGCATGAGCGAGGAGGAGGCGATGGCCGTGCACCAGGCGCACGCGCTGTCGAAGTGGATCGGCGCGGACGCCGGCCAGATCGAGCCACGGACGCTGACCATCCAGCCGGCGGGTCCCGGGCTGGTGCTGCTGTGCAGCGACGGGCTGTGGAACTACCTGCCGGAGCCGGCGGCGCTGGTCGCCGCGCTGCCCGGATCGCCGGCCGAGGTCGACCCGATGACCGCCGCCGACGAGCTGACCAGGGTCGCCCTGGAGCTGGGCGGGCACGACAACATCACCACCGTGCTCGTGCCGTTCCCGCCGAACGCCGAGAAGACCAGGAGCGAAGGATGAGTGCCGCGCCGGAGTTCACCGTCGACGTCTACCAGAACGAGTACCTGTCGCAGGGCGCGACCGAGGTCAACGCGATCGTCACGGTGACCGCGGCCGGCACGCCCACCGTCGAGGCGCCGGCGGGGACCGCGGCCGAGGTGATCATCATCGACTGCTCCGGGTCGATGCACGTGCCGCGCAGCAAGCTGCTGGCCGCCAAGCAGGCCACCAAGGCGGCGATCGACACGCTGCGCGACGGCGTGCTGTTCGCCGTGGTGGCCGGCACCGACCAGGCGACGCTGATCTACCCGCGCCAGCACGGCCTGGTGCCGGCCGGCGCGCGGACCCGCGAGGAGGCCAAGAACGCGGTCGAGCGGCTCACGGCCAACGGCGGCACCGCGATCGGCTCGTGGCTGCGCCTGGCCGACCGGCTGTTCGCCGCCCAGCCGAGTTCGATGCGGCACGCGATCCTGCTCACCGACGGGCAGAACATGCACGAGACGCCGCGCGTGCTCAAGTCCGCGATCGAGTCGGTCACCGGCCACTTCGTCTGCGACTGCCGGGGGATCGGCACCGACTGGGAGGTCAGCGAGCTGCGCACGATCGCCGACGCGCTGCTGGGCACGGTCGACATCGTGGCCGAGCCGGAGGGCCTGGAGGCGGACTTCCGGGCGATGGCGGCCTCGGCGATGAGCAAGGCGGTGGCCGACGTGTCGCTGCGGCTGTGGACCCCGCAGGGCGCGACGCTGAAGTTCGTCAAGCAGGTCGAGCCGACGCTGTCGGACCTGACCGCGCGGCGCACCGAGGTGCCGCCGCGCAGCGGGGACTACCCGACCGGCTCGTGGGGTTCGGAGACCCGCGACTACCACGTGTGCGTGCAGGTGCCGGCGGGCGCGACCGGGGAGAAGATGCTGGCCGGCCGGGTGAGCCTGGTGCTGCCGGGCGACCAGGTCATCGGCAAGGGCAACATCCTGGCGACCTGGACCGACGACACCGCGCTGTCCACCAGGATCAACCGCGAGGTCGCCCACTACACCGGGCAGGCCGAGCTCGCGGACGCGATCCAGGAGGGGCTGGAGGCGCGCAAGGCTGGCGATGTGGAGACCGCCACCGCCAAGCTCGGCCGCGCGGTGGCGCTGGCGACCGAGACCGGGCACACCGACACCGCGAAGCTGCTGTCGAAGGTCGTGGACATCGAGGACGCGCGGACCGGCACCGTCCGGCTCAAGCGCAAGGTCGCCGCGGTGGACGAGATGACCCTGGACACCCGGTCGAGCAAGACGATGCGGGTACGCAAGAAGTCTCCGGAGGGCTGACATGCCGACCTGCCCCAGCGGCCACGACTCGGCCGACACCGAGTTCTGCGACGTCTGCGGGCGGGCCATGGACGGCCCGGCCCCCGCACCGGCCGCCGGCTCGCACTCCGCGGCCCCATCGCCACCCCCCGAGCCGGACGCCCCCGCCACCGGCACCCCGTGCGCCTCCTGTGGCGCCCCGCTGACCGGCCGCTTCTGCGAACAGTGCGGCCACGACTCCCTGGCCGCTCCCCCAGCCGCCGCGAGTCCAACCGTCCCGACCGGCGAGTCCAACGCTCCTGACATGTCGGGAGCGTTGGACTCGCGTGGCGGGAGCGTTGGACTCGCGGCGGCTGCTGGGCCGGGGTGGGCGGTGACGGTGAGCGCGGACCGGGACTACTACGCCTCGGTGATGGCGGTCGAGGGGCCGGACGCGGGCGGGATCGGGTTCCCGCCGTTCTGCCCGGACCGGAACTTCCCGTTGGCGGGCAAGCAGGTCAGCATCGGGCGGCAGAGCCGCCGGCGCGGGATCGACCCCGACATCGACCTCACCGGGCCGCCGGAGGACCCGGGCGTCTCGCACCTGCACGCCCTGCTGGTCGCCCAGGACGACGGGTCCTGGGCCATCGTCGACCTCGACTCGGCCAACGGCCTGACGGTCAACGACGAGACCCGGCCGCTGCCGGCGAACACCCCGAGGGCGCTGGTCGACGGCGACCGGGTGTACCTGGGCGCGTGGACCCGGGTCACGCTGCGTGCGACCTGACGTGCGACCTGACGTGGGCCCCCGCGCCGGGATCGGGCACGATCGGTAGCACCATGACACTCATCGAGGCGCTCCCGGCCGACCCTGACCCGGACTCCCTGTTCGACGCGTTCAACACCTGGGCGCAGGAGCAGGGCCTGACGCTCTACCCTGCCCAGCAGGAGGCGATGATCGAGATCGTCTCCGGGTCGAACGTGATCCTCTCCACGCCGACCGGGTCCGGCAAGAGCATGGTCGCCATGGGGGCCCACTTCGTCGCGCTCGCCGGCGGCAAGCGGACCTTCTACACCGCGCCGATCAAGGCGCTGGTGTCGGAGAAGTTCTTCGCGCTGTGCGAGGTGTTCGGCGCGGTCAACGTCGGCATGCTGACCGGCGACTCCGCGGTCAACCCGGCGGCGCCGATCATCTGCTGCACGGCCGAGATCCTGGCCAACATCGCGCTGCGTGAGGGCGTGGACGCCGACGTCGGCCAGGTCGTCATGGACGAGTTCCACTTCTACGCCGAGCCGGACCGGGGGTGGGCCTGGCAGGTCCCGCTGCTGGAGCTGACCAGGGCGCAGTTCCTGCTGATGTCGGCCACCCTCGGCGACGTGACCAGGTTCGAGGAGGACCTGACCAGGCGCACCGGGCGGCCGACCGCGGTGGTGAGCTCCGCGCAGCGGCCGGTGCCGCTGTTCTACTCGTTCAAGCTGACCCCGCTGCACGAGACGATCGAAGAGCTGCTGTCGACCAACCAGGCGCCGATCTACGTCGTGCACTTCACCCAGGCCGCGGCGCTGGAGCGGGCGCAGTCGCTGATGAGCATCAACGTGTGCACCCGCGAGGAGAAGGACCGGATCGCCGCGCTGATCGGCAACTTCCGGTTCACCGCGGGCTTCGGCAAGACGCTGTCGCGCCTGGTGCGCCACGGGATCGGCGTGCACCACGCCGGCATGCTGCCCAAGTACCGGCGGCTGGTCGAGCGGCTGGCCCAGGCCGGGCTGATGAAGATCGTCTGCGGCACCGACACCCTCGGCGTCGGCATCAACGTTCCTATTAGGACAGTCGTGTTCACCGCACTGTCCAAGTACGACGGTCAGCGGGTGCGCCTGCTCAAGGCCCGCGAGTTCCACCAGATCGCCGGCCGCGCCGGCCGGGCGGGCTACGACACCGTCGGCAACGTCGTGGTCGAGGCGCCAGAACACGTCATCGAGAACGAGAAGGCGCTGGCCAAGGCGGGCGACGACCCGAAGAAGCGCCGCAAGGTGGTGCGCAGGAAGCCGCCGGAGGGGTCCATCGGCTGGGGTGAGCCGACGTTCCAGCGGCTGGTCGAGGCCGAGCCGGAGCCGCTGACCTCCAGCTTCCAGGTCAGCCACGCGATGCTGCTGAACGTGATCGGCCGGCCGGGCGACGCGTTCACCGCGATGCGCTCGCTGCTGGAGGACAACCACGAGGACCGACCGGCCCAGCGCCGGCACATCCGCCGCGCGATCGCGATCTACCGAGCACTGCTGGCCGCCGGCGTGGTCGAGCGGCTCGACGAGCCAGACGAGCAGGGCCGGTCCATCCGGCTGACCGTCGACCTGCAGCTCAACTTCGCGTTGAACCAGCCGCTGTCCCCGTTGGCGCTGGCCACCATCGAGCTGCTCGACCGGGCCGACCCGAGCTACCCGCTGGACGTGCTGTCGGTCATCGAGTCCACTTTGGAGGATCCGAGGCAGGTACTGTCCGCCCAGCAGCACAAGGCGCGCGGCGAGGCCGTTTCCGCGATGAAGGCCGACGGCGTCGAGTACGACGACCGGATGGCCATGCTGGAGGAGGTCACCCACCCCAAGCCGCTGTCCGAGCTGTTGCACGCGGCCTACGAGACCTACCGGCGCGGGCATCCGTGGGTGGCCGACTACCACCTGTCCCCCAAGTCGGTGGCCAGGGACATGTACGAGCGGGCCATGACCTTCGTCGAGTACGTCAGCTTCTACCAGCTGGCCCGCAGCGAGGGCATGGTGTTGCGCTACCTGGCCGACACGTTCAAGGCGCTGCGCCAGACGGTGCCCGACGACGCGAAGACCGAGGAGCTGTCCGACCTCATCGAGTGGCTCGGCGAGCTGGTCCGCCAGGTCGACTCGAGCCTGCTCGACGAGTGGGAGAAGCTGACCAACCCCACCGACGAGCCGCTGGACGAGGACGACCGCACCCCGGCGGTCACCGCGAACACCCGCGCGTTCCGGGTGCTGGTGCGCAACGCGCTGTTCCACCGCGTGCAGCTGGCCGCCCGCCGCGACTACGCCGCGCTCGGCGCGCTGGACGCCGACTCCGGTTGGGACGCCCAGGAATGGGCCGACGCGCTGGTGCCCTACTTCGAGCTGCACGACCAGATCGGCACCGGTCCGGACGCCCGCGGCCCGAAGTTCCTGATCATCGAACAGCACCAGGACCACTGGCAGGTCCGGCAGATCTTCGACGATCCGGCCGGCGACCACGACTGGGGCATCACCGCCGAGATCGACCTCGCCGGCTCCGACGAGGCCGGCGCGGCCGCGGTGACCATCACCGGGGCCGGTCTGCTCTGAGGGTGCTCAGCGGTCGAACTCGCCGATCAGCTCACCGATCAGCCGGATGCTGCGCAGGACCGCCTCGTGCGGCAGCCGGCCGACCTGGTGGAAGCACATCAGCCGGTCGATGCCGAGGTCGGCGTAGCGGCGCAGCTTCTCCCGGCAGGTCCGCTGGCTGCCGACGATGAGCGAGTCCTGGTCGCGCAGCGCCTCGAAGATCTCGTCGTCGGAGAGTCGCTCGCCCTCCAGGATGCGGCCGATGCAGATCTGCGCCTCGTTCGGCGCCACGGCCGCGTCGGCGCGCAGGAACTCGCCGGTGAGCCCGCCGCCGTCCGGTGCGTCGAGCATCGCCCGCTGGCGGGCGGCCATCTCCTGAAAGCTCGTCCCGGCCTCGAAGAAGGTCAGCGCCTGCACGGTGTACCAGGCGGCCGCCGCAGCCGCGCCGCCCCGGATCGCCTCGGCGTCGGTGTCCGCGCAGTGTACGAACGTGAAGAACGCGACCTGGTCGTTGCGGAACGCGCCGACCGGTCGCGTGCACTCCCGGCTGGCCGCGCGGTACAGCTCGACCAGTGCCCGCACCCGGGGCAGCGGCTCCCACAGCGTGGTGCCGAGCACGCCGACGCCGCGCCGGCCGGCCTCCTCGAACGACGACGGGCTGGTGGCCGCCTGCCACAGCGGTGGATGTGGTTTCTGGTATGGCTTCGGGGTGATCGCCGCGTCCTCGATCTGGTAGTACTCGCTGGTGTGGGAGAACTTCTCGTCCGTCCACATGCGCGGGATCATCTCGAACGCCTGCGCGGTCTGGGCGCGCACGTCGGCCGGGTCGGCGTTGAACAACCGCCACTCCGGGTGGGTGGAGCGGGTCAGCCCGAGCTCCACCCGGCCGCCGCTGACGTGGTCGAGCATGGCGGCGCGCTCGGCGATCCGGATCGGGTGGTTGAGCCGCCCCGGCGCGAGCACCGCCGCGTGCCCGAGCCGGATTCTCGTTGTCTGCTGGGAGATCGCGGCCAGCAGCACCTCGGGAGCTGAGGAGAGGCTGAACTCCGCCGCGCCGTGGTGCTCGACCTGCCACCAGCAGCCGTAGCCCAGCTCGTCGGCCAGTCTGGCCTGCGCCATCGCCTGCGTGATGCGCAGGTGCTCGTGGTCTGCCTGCCATGGCCTGGGATTCTGGATCTCGTTGAAGATGTCTATCCTCATCCTCGATGCTCCACTGTGGAGTGTGCGAGTAGTGCTCTGACCTGACGGTCCGGTACCTGCGCGAAGTCCTCGTACCACTGGCCGACCGCGAGGAACCTGGTCGGCGCGAGCGCGCACACCAGGTCGTCGGCGATCTCGCGCAGCCGGGGCAGCGAGTCGGCCGGCGCGACCGGCACGGCGAGCACGATCCGCGCGGCGCCGAGCCTGCGCAGCACCCGCACCGCGGCGACGACCGTGGCCCCGGTCGCGATCCCGTCGTCCACCAGCACCACGGTCCGCGCTCGCAGACTCGGCCGGGGTCCGCCGGGGCGCAGCGCGGTCGCCCTGCGCTGGATCTCGGCCCGTTCGTGTGCCACCTGGGGTGCCAGGTCCGCCCAGGTCAGGCCCAGTTCGGCCAGCACGGCGTCGTTGCGGACGGTCACCCCGTCCTCGCCGACCGCGCCGACCGCGAGTTCCGGCCGGGCCGGCGCGCCGATCTTGCGCACCAGCACGATGTCCAGCGGCAGACCAAGTACGGCGGCGATCTCGGCCGCCACCGGCACGCCGCCGCGCGGCAACCCGAGCACGATCGGGTCCGCCGCGCACAGTTCGGTCAGGTCGGCGGCCAGCCTGGCGCCCGCGGCGCGCCGATCGCGGAAGCGCATGGCGTCACCTCCTCGCCCCAGTGTCCCCCGGTTGCCGCCTCTCTCAAACCCCCGTATAATCGAACACATGGGCGAAAGATGCTCGTGCCCAGGCTGCGGCCGTTCACCGACAGGAGACGACATCGACCACACCGAGGCCCCACCCGAGAGTCCCTACTCGCGCGAAGCCAACCTCACCCCGATCACCCGCACCGCGCGGTCCATGAGCACTAGCTGACCGGCTTGCGCGCCTCCACCAGAATCCTGGTGGTGTGCGCCAGGAACGGTCCGTCGGCCTCGATGAGGTCGTGCAACCGGCGCAACGTGCCCCGGTACTCGGCGACGGTGAAACCCGGCACCATCCAGATCACCTTGCGTAGGAAGTAGACCACCGCACCGATGTCGTGGAACTCGGTGCGCAGCCGCTCCAGGCGCAGGTCGACCACCTCAAGGCCGGACTGCTCAGCACCACGCCGAGTCCACCTCGGGTGCCGCCCGTCGCGCACCTCCACCGGCTGCGGCCCAAGGAAGAACTCGACGAGCTCGAACACGCTCGCCGGCCCCACCTCCTGGGACAGGTAGGTCCCGCCAGGGGCGAGCACTCGGGCGATCTCCGGCCATCGGGTCCGCACCGGATGGCGGCTGACGACCAGGTCGAACACGGTGTCCTGGAACGGCAACGGGCCATCGTCATGGGCCACGACGGCCACTCCGCGCGGCCCGAGCAGGGTCGCCGCCCGTTCGACGTTGGGCGGCCAGCCCTCGGTCGCCACGGTGTGCGGCGCCAGTCGTGGCACACCGGCCAGCACCTCGCCGCCACCGGTCTGCAGGTCCACCGCCACCCGGGCGCCGGCCATCCGCTCGCCGAGCAGTCTGGCGTAGCCCCAGGTCGGCCGCTGTTCGGTCGCCCGGCCGGCCAGCCAGGAGAAGTCCCAGCCGTCGACGGACACCGCCTCGGCCTCGGCGACCAACCGGTCGAAGTCCATGACGTTCACCTTCGCCATTGTCGCCGGGCGCCACCCGCGCCCGCGTCCCCGCCGCGTCAGCGCTCGCCGAGCCAGGTCGCCACGAGGTAGGACTCGATGGAGTCCCGGCGCTCGGTGCCCGCGCTCCGGTGCCGGTCGATCAGCGCGGCCACCTCCTGGCGGGTGAACCAGCGCGCCTCGAGCAGCTCGTCCTGGTCCACGGTGACCTCCTCGGACGCCGCCACCGCCTGGAACCCGACCATCAGCCCGGCCGGGAACGGCCAGGCCTGGGAGGCCTGGTACGCCACCGACGCCACCCGCACCCCGGCCTCCTCGGCCAACTCCCGGCGCACGGCGTCCTCCAGGCTCTCGCCGATCTCCACGAACCCGGCCAGCGTCGAGTACGCGTCGGCCGCGGCGCCCCGATGCCGGCCGAGCAGACACCGCCGCCCGTCCGGGGAGCACACCAGCATGATCACCGCCGGCTCGATCCTGGGGAACAGCAGCTTCGCGCACCCCGTGCACACCAGCTGGTGCCCGGCGTGGCGCACCGCCGTGCTCGCCCCGCACGCCCCGCAGAACCGCTGGTTGCGGTGCCAGTGCAGCATGCCGCGCGCGTAGGCGAGCGTCGCCGCGGTCGGCCCGTCGACCGTGGGGAACAGGCGCCGCACGTCCACCACGGCGTCGGCCCCGGCCAGCCGCAGCGCCGCCGCCTCCTCCAGGTCGGACAGGTCGGCGGCGAACACGCCGGCGGCGCCGTCCACGCCGAGGAACACCGGCTGCTCGGCCTCGACGCTCACCGGCGCCCCGTCGGCGACCAGGCAGCCGTCGCGCCAGAAGGCGAGCACGCGGGCCCCCGGCGCGGCGCGCACGGTCTGGACCCAGGCCGTGTCCGGCCGTCGCGCCCCCGCCCGGTCGAGCGCCAGTCCGTTGTAGGGAAGTGTCTGCACGCGTGCCACCCTAGGTCGCATGGAGACCGACGCCAGTTGCGCCGTGGCCCACGGCGCGGCACCGGACCCGGCCGCGGCCCGCACCCTGGTCGCGGTGTTCGCCTCGCCGGTCGCCGAGCACCTGCTCCGCTACGCCCGCGACCTGGGCTACCGCACGACGCTGGTCGAGCCGGAGCGCGCGCGGATCACCGCGGACACCGACGCCGAGACCACCGTCGCGGCCCAGCTGCCAGAGGACCTGGACGCCGGCGCCGACATCGTGCTCACCGACCACCACCGGCCGGAGCTCGGCCCGATCCTGCGCGACGCCCTGCGGCTGGACGTGCGCTGGATCGGCATCATGGGCAATCCCCGTCATCCCGGCCCGCATGTGGGCGCGCTGCGTGATCTGGGCGTCGACGAGGCCGCCATCGCCAGGGTGCATCGCCCGATCGGGCTCAACATCGGGTCCCGCGCGCCGGCCGAGATCGCGATCGCGACGCTGGCCGGCCTGCTCGCCGACCGCAACGGCAAACCGGGCGGCTTCGTCTTCTGAGCGTTTCGCAGGTCACCTAGACAGCCGCCGGCCCGCGAGATACGTTACTAAGCGCTTGCTTAGCAAGCCACATCAGCAGCGATCTCAGCGTGGAGGACAGAACCAGTGGCCAACTCCCGTGTCGCGATCGTCACCGGTGCCGCTCGGGGCATCGGAGCGGCGATCGCCAAGCGACTGGCGAAGGACGGTTTCGCCGTCGGCGTGATCGACCTCGTCGAGGACACCTGTGCGAGCACCGTCGAGGCGATCACCGCCGCCGGCGGCAAGGCGATCGGCGTCGGCGCGAACGTCACCGACGCGGCCGCGGTGACCGCCGCGGTGGCCAGGGTCGCCGACGAGCTCGGACCGCCGACCGTGCTGGTGAACAACGCCGGGATCACCAGGGACAACCTGCTGTTCAAGATGACCGAGGACGACTGGGACGCGGTGCTCGGGGTGCACCTGCGCGGCGCGTTCCTGGTGAGCCGCGAGGTGCAGAAGCACCAGACGGCACAGAACTACGGCCGCATCGTCAACCTCTCCAGCACCTCGGCGCTCGGCAACCGGGGCCAGGCCAACTACTCCGCGGCCAAGGCCGGCATGCAGGGCCTCACCAAGACCCTCGCCATCGAGCTGGGCAAGTTCGGCGTCACGGTCAACGCGATCGCGCCGGGGTTCATCGAGACCGACATGACCGCGGCCACCGCGGAGCGCATGGGCATCAGCTTCGAGGACTTCAAGAACGGCGCCGCGGCGGCGATCCCGGTGCGCCGGGTCGGCCAGCCGGAGGACATCGCCGCGCTCACCTCGTTCCTGGTCGGCGAGGAGTCCGGCTTCGTGTCCGGCCAGGTCATCTACGTGGCCGGCGGACCACAGGACTGAGGGGGCGACATGCGCACATTCGCTGACCTGGACGAGTTCACCTCGGCGCAGGGCGAGCATCTCGGCTACAGCGACTGGTTCGAGGTCACCCAGGAGCGGGTCGACCGGTTCGCCGACGCCACCGGCGACCACCAGTGGATCCACGTGGACACCGAGCGCGCCAAGGACGGCCCGTTCGGCGGCACGATCACCCACGGGTATCTCACGCTGTCGCTGATCCCCTTGCTGGGCAAGGAGATCTACACGGTCAAGAACGTCGGCATGGGCATCAACTACGGCCTTGGCAAGGTCCGCTTCCCCACCGTGCTGCCGGTCGGCAGGCGGGTGCGGGTCGGCGCCGAGGTGTTGGCGGTCGTCGACAAGCAGCAGGGCAAACAGGCGACGCTGCGCTGGACCTTCGAACTCGATGGCGGCGACAAGCCGGTCTGTGTCGCCGAGACGATCGTGTTGTACGTCCCGTGAACGCCGACGCGCTGCGCGAGCGCACCCGCGAGTTCCGCCAGCACACCGATCCGTCCACTATGGACAGGCTGGACTTCCTGCGCGCCCGGTTCGACGCCGGCCTCGCCTGGGTGCACTTCCCGGAAGGGCTTGGCGGCCTTGGCGCCCAACGCGACCTGCAGACCGTCGTGGACGCGGAACTTGCCGGCACGCCGGACAACGACCCGCGCCGGATCGGCATCGGCCTCGGCATGGCCGCGCCGACGATCCTCGCCTTCGGCACCGACGACCAGAAGAAGCGCTTCCTTCGTCCACTGTGGACCGGCGAGGAGGTGTGGTGCCAGCTGTTCTCCGAACCGGGCGCAGGCTCGGACCTGGCGGCGGTGGGCACCAGGGCGGTCCGCGACGGCGACGGCTGGCGGCTGACCGGCCAGAAGGTGTGGACCTCGAGCGCGCACACCGCCCGGTGGGCCATCCTGTTGGCACGCACCGATCCGGACGTGCCCAAGCACGCCGGGCTGTCGTACTTCCTGCTCGACATGACCGATCCCGGGGTGGAGGTTCGGCCGCTGCGCCAGATCACCGGCGAGGCGGAGTTCAACGAGGTCTTCATGACCGAGGCGTGGATCCCGGACAGCAACCGCCTCGGCGAGATCGGCGACGGCTGGCGGGTCGCGCAGACCACGCTGATGAACGAGCGGGTCGCGATCGGCGGCCGGCCCGCGCCGCGCGAGGGCAGCATGGTCGGCCCGGTGGCGCGGACCTGGCGCGAGCGCCCCGAGGTCCGCACCGAGGAGCGGCACGACCGGCTGGTCAAGCTGTGGGTGCGCGCCGAAGCCCTGCGGCTGGCCGGAATCCGGCTGCGCCAACAGCTCGCGGCCGGCAACCCCGGCCCGGAGGGCTCGGCGATGAAGCTCGCCTTCGCCACGCTCAACCACCAGCTGACCGGGCTGGAGCTGGAGATGCTCGGCGAGGACGGCCTGCGCTACGACGACTGGACGATGCGCAGGCCAGACCAGGTCGACTTCCTCGGCCGGGACGCCGGCTACCGGTACCTGCGCGCGAAGGGCAACTCGATCGAGGGCGGCACCTCCGAGGTGCTGCGCAACATCATCGCCGAGCGGGTGCTCGGCCTGCCGACCGAACCGAGGGTGGACACCAAGGTCGCGTGGAAGGATCTGCCCAAATGAACCTGCTGTACACCGACATCGAGGAACAGCTTCGGGCCAGCATCCGCGATCTGCTGACCGACCGCGCCCAGCCGACGTCGATCCTGGCCAGGTGCGAGACCGACAAGCCATACGACCTCGACCTGTGGCGCACGCTCACCGCCGACCTCGGCGCGGGCTCGCTGCACGTGCCGGCCGAGCTCGGCGGACAGGACGCGTCCGCGCGGGAGGTCGCGGTGGTGCTGGAGGAGCTCGGCCAGTCGGTCGCCCCGGTGCCCTTCCTTGGCTGCGCCGTGCTGGCGACCACCGCGCTGCTTGGCTGCGAGCCGACCGAGGAGGTCCGCGAGCTGCTGACCGCGTTCGGCGGCGGCCGCTCGATCGGCGCGCTCGCGGTCTCCCTCGCCAGCGCGCCCGGCTCCCCCTTCCCGTCCACTGTGGAGCACACGAAGACCGGTCTGCGCGGTAAGATCCGCTCGGTGGCCGACGCCGCCGTGGCGGATGTGCTCATCGTGCCGGTGGCCGGCGCCGACGGCGCGGAGCTGCACGTGGTGCGGGTGGACCAGCCGGGGGTCACGGTCGCGCCGGTGGTGTCGCTCGACCTGACCCGGCCGATCGCCGACCTGGTCTTCGACGACGCGACCTCGACCGCGCTGCCCGGCTCCGCCGAGTCCGCTGTGGACGGTGCACTGTGGACCGCCACGGCGCTGTTGGCTTCCGAGCAGGTCGGCGTCGCCCAGTGGTGTCTCACCACGACGGTCGGCTATCTCAAGGAGCGCCACCAGTTCGGCCGCCCGGTCGGCTCGTTCCAGGCGCTCAAGCACCGGTTGGCCGACCTGTTCGGCGACCTGGCGCTGGCCCGCGCGGCCGCGCGCAACGCCGCCGACGCGGTCGGCGGCGAGGAGGCGAAGTTGGCCGCGCTCCTGGCGAACTCGCTGTGCTCGGACCTCGCGGTACACGCCGCGGAGGAGGCCGTGCAGCTGCACGGCGGTATCGGCATGACCTGGGAGCACCCGGCGCACCTGTATCTCAAGCGGGCCAAGGCCGACCAGATCGCGTTCGGCACGCCAGGACAGCACCGCCAGCTGCTCGCGCCGCTGATCGACCTGCCGGGGCCGCGGTGACCGCTCCCCTGCCGGAGGACCTCTGGCCGGACGTGCGGCCGGAGGCGGCCAGGCGGCTGATGGCCGCCGCGGTGACCTCCTTCGCCGAGCGCGGCTACCACGCGACCACGACCAGGGACATCGCGACCGCCGCCGGGATGAGCCCGGCGGCGCTGTACGTGCACTTCCCGGCCAAGTCCGCGGTGCTGTTCGCCATCAGCCGCAGCGGCCACCAGCGGATGCTGGCGACCGTGGAGCAGGTGGTGGCCGCGACCCCGGCCGACCCGCCGGCCGCGATGCGCGCGCTGGTGGAGAAGTTCGTCGCCTGGCACGCGAAACGCCACATCGTGGCCAGGGTGGTCCAGCACGAGCTGGCCGCGCTGCCGCCGGAGGACTACGCGGTGGTCGCCGACCTGCGGCGGCGCACCGAGCAGCTCGTGCGCGACGTGATCACCCGGGGAGTGGCCGGCGGGCAGTTCGCGGTGCCGGACGTGCGCACCGCCGCGCGCGCGATCCTCGGCCTGGGGATCGACGTGTCGCGCTGGTACACCCCGTCGAGCAAGCCCGCCCCGGCCGAACTGGGCCGCCAGTACGCCGACCTCGTGCTGAAGATGCTCGGCCACTGCCCCTGAACGACGGCCCGGCGCAGGTCAGGCGGGGTGCTCGGCCGTCACCCTCGGTCCACATGGTGCAATGTAGCCTCCCTCGACCCGCGGAGGAGGGGACATGGACCGGCTCGTCGCGGCCATCGATGTCGGCGGCACCGCGATCAAGGCCGCGCTCGTGGCCGAGGACCTGCGGGTCGTGCACACGCGGCGCACCGCGACCCGCCGGGTCGACGGCAGGGTGGACGTCGGCCAGATCGCCGAGCTGATCGAGGAGCTGCGTGCCGCCGCCGGGGCCGACGACCTCGTCGGGGTCGGGGTCGCCGTTCCGGGCATCATCGACGAACGGCACGGCATCGCCCGCGCCGCGGTCAACCTCGGCTGGCGGGACCTGCCGTTGCGCGACCAGCTCGCCGACGCCGCGCGCCTCCCGGTCGCCCTCGGTCACGACGTGCGCACCGGCGGGCTGGCCGAGTTCACCGTCGGCGCCGCGACCGGGGTACGCAACGCCATGTTCGTGCCGATCGGCACCGGGATCGCGGCCGCGGTGCTGGTCGACGGCCACCGCCTGGACGCCGACGGGTACGCGGGCGAGCTGGGACACATCGTGGTCGACCCGAACGGCGCGGAGTGCGGGTGCGGCGGCCTCGGCTGCCTGGAGACCGTCGCGTCGGCGGCGTTCATCGCCCGCCACTACGCCGCGCGCACCGGCCGGCCGGTGACCAGGGCCGCCGAGGTGGCCGCCGCCGTCGAGGCGGGCGACCCGGACGCGCACGCGGTGTGGGCGCGGGCGGTCGATGGCCTCGCGGCCGCGCTGACCACGGCGATCACCTTCGTCGGACCGGAGGTCGTCGCGATCGGCGGGGGCCTGGCCGAGTCCGGCGACACGCTGCTGGTGCCGTTACGGAAGTCGCTGGTCAGCCGGATGACCATCCAGCGCATGCCGACGCTCGTGCGGGCCGCGCTCGGTGACAACGCGGGCTGTATCGGCGCGGGCATCCTCGCGTGGCGCGCGGCCGGGTGATCCTGACCGTCACGCCGAACGCGGCGTTGGACGTCACCTATCACGTGCCGTCGCTGCGTCCTGGCGCCGCGCACCGGGTGGCCGCGGTCGCCGTCCGGGCGGGCGGCAAGGGCGTCAACGTGGCCAGGGTGCTGCACGCGCTCGGCCATGACACGCTGGTCACCGGGCTGGCCGGCGGTCGGGCCATCCAGGAGGACCTCGCGGACGCCGGCATCCGGGAGCAGTTGGTGCGGATCGCCGCGCCGGCACGGCGAACGGTGACCGTGGTGTCCACAACGGACGGGTCGGCGACCGCGCTGAACGAGCAGGGCCCACCGGTGTCCGAACAGGACTGGGCGCGGTTGCTGGCCGGGTTTCCCGCGCTGGCCGCCCGCGCGGAGGTGGTCGTGCTGTCGGGCAGCCTGCCGCCGGGGCTGCCGGCCGACGCCTACGCCCAGCTCATCGACGCCACCAGCACGCCGGTCATCCTGGACACCTCGGGCGCGGCCCTGCTCGCCGGTCTGCCGGCCGGGCCGGCGCTGGTCAAGCCCAACGCCGAGGAACTGGCCCAGGCCGGCGGCACCGAGGACGCCACCGCGGCGGCGGCGAGCCTGCGCGACCTCGGCGCGGGCGCGGTGGTCGCCTCGCTCGGCCGGGACGGGCTGCTCGCGGTGACCGCGC